>CAZCJS010000007.1:0-36328 GCA_964498775.1 uncultured Armatimonadia bacterium | reverse complement strand
TCATTAAGTACTTGGCTACTTCCGGCCCTCTTTCAGCACCTGATTCGCGATCACGAGCCGCTGGATCTCGGACGTTCCTTCGACAATCTCGAAGAGCTTCGACTCACGCATGTACCGCTCGACCGGGTAGTCGCAGCAATAGCCATAGCCGCCATGGATCTGCACGGCCTTCGAGGTGACGTATGCACACACCTCGGATGTCTTCACTTTCGCCATGGCCGCTTCTTTCTCGAACGAGAGCCCCTGATCCTTGAGCCATGCCGCCTTGTACGTCAGCAGCCGCCCGGCTTCCACTTCCGTCGCCATGTTCGCGAGATGATATTGGATCATCTGGAAGTTGGCGATCCGTTCATTGAACTGCTCTCGCGTCAGCGCGTATTCCAAGGCTGCTTCGTAGGCCACCTGTGCAAGACCCACTGCTCCGATCGCCATGCCGATGCGGCCGACCCGCAGCGTCTCCATCGTTACCTGGAAACCGCGACCCTCCTTGTGCAGAACGTTCTCCACCGGCACGCGGCAGTCGTTAAAGATCAATTCCCGATTCGACAACGATTTGTACGCCATCTTCTCCTCGTTCTTGCCGAACTCGAACCCATCCGTGCCCTTTTCCACGATGAACGCCGTTATGCCACGCATCCCCCGCTCGGGCCTGCTGTTGGCGATGATCACATATATCTCCGCCTCGCCGCCGTTAGTGATGAATATCTTCGTCCCATTAAGGACATACTCATCGCCGTCTCTGATAGCTGTAGTCCGAACCGCACCCGCATCGGAGCCTGCCATCGGTTCCGTCAAGCCGAATGCGCCCACAGATTCTCCGGTCGCAAGCGGTGTCAGATACTTTTCCTTCTGCTCATCGGTACCGAAGAACATGATCGGGTACTCTGCCAACATGTGTGCGCCATAGACCGCGCCGGTGGTCGTGCAGGCTGCTGACAACAACTCCCCGATGACGGCCCATTCCAGGAACCCCAGCCCCATCCCACCATATTCCTCCGGCACTGCAATGCCAAACAGGTCCATCTCTTTCATCAGAGCGACCTTATCCCACGGGTACTCATGCGCCCTGTCAGTCTCGTCGGCGAATGGCTTCAGCTTTTCGTCACAGAACTCTTTTACGTACTCGAAGAGTTCATCCTGCTCTTCTGTGAAGGCGAAATTCATTCCAGTGTTCCTTTCTCACTCCGGCCTAAAGACGGTCCCCGTACGTCGGCAACAATCCTCGTATTTCCTTCACCGTGGCGGAGTCTTTTTCTCCCACCGCACTACCGCTCCGCTGAGCGAAAAGCCCGCACCGAAACCCACCAGCAGGACTAGGTCGCCCGTTTGCAGACTACCGTCCCTGTAGATCTCGTCGAAGGCCAAGCCCATAGATGCTGCCGAAGTATTCCCATACTTGTGAAGATTGGATACGACTTTTGCCCGATCAATCCCCAGGCGCTGAGCGGCTGCGTCCAGAATCCGCTGATTTGCCTGGTGCATTACCACCCAATCAATGTCCTTGTTCGTCACGCCGGCCTTTTTCATGGCCAGGCCTGCAATATGAGGAATGCCTCGTACTGCCATCCTGAATATCTCGTGACCGTTCATAAATATCTTCGTCGCATGCTCCGCCAGCGCCTTTTCGTCCGGAGGCCATGCCGACCCGCTGGAAGGTAGAGACAGCGCCTCGCCTGCGAATCCTTGCGTATCCATCGCGTAGCCCAGCAGCCCCTTGCCCGGCTCGTCCGGCTGCAGGACCACCGCTCCCGCACCGTCTCCGAATAGCACACATGTGGACCGGTCAGTCCAATTCGTTATCCGCGTCAGCGCCTCGGCCGCGACCACCAGAACGTTCTCGTAGCCACCCGTCATCACATACTGCGAGCCCGTGATCATGGCGTCCACGAAACCGGTGCACCCAGTCACCAGATCGAAGCTCGCAGCCCTATTCGCACCCAGCTTGTCCTCCAAAATCGCGGAGGTGGCCGGGAACACGGTGTCGGAAGTCACGGTCCCGACGATGATCAGTTCCACGTCTCGGGCCTCAAGACCGGCATCCCTGAGCGCAACCTTCGATGCCTCTACTGCAAGATCCGAGGTATTCTGGTCATCGGCGATCACACGCCGCTCCCTCATACCCGTGTGAGTCACAATCCATTCGTCACTCGTATCAACTATCTTCTCTAAGTCTGCGTTCGTCAATATCCGCTCAGGCACGTACGAACCGAGGCCCGTAATCACGCTGCCATGTAGCTTCATAGTATTCACTAGCCGCTTTCCTGTCATACTCCCAGGCTTACCGCCAGGCATACTGTCACGCTTGCCTCCGTCACGCCCGGGCACTGCTGCACCATTCACACTACCACATCAAAACCTTCACAACTCGCTGGAGATGCCTCCAGCCCACACCCGCCAACAACCACAAATCGTCCCAACTCAGATACACTACCTTCAGGAGAATACCTCGCTGGACGGGGACACTCAGGACAACTGCTGCACTGAGCGGCGCAAATGCTCTACTATGTTGTGTTCCGCTGCCTCCGCCGCTACCTGTATTGCATTGCGGACCGCTTTCCTGTCCGAGCGCCCGTGCCCTACCACGCACACGCCCTCGATGCCCAGCAAGACGGCACCTCCATATTCCGCCCAGTTGCAGCGACGCCGCATCTTCGCGAAGACCGACTTCATCAACAGAGCACCCAACTGTGCCCGGGTGCTCTCCGCGATGCCTGCCTTCATCGTATCCATCATGAATCTGATTGCTCCCTCGACCACCTTTAGCACCACGTTACCCGCGAAACCATCCGCTACTATGACATCCACCTCGCCAGTCAGGATACTGTTGCCCTCGACGTGCCCAACGTAATTGATCGGCACCGTCTCCAGAAGCGAATGAGCTGCCTTTGTCAGCACATTACCCTTTTTCGCCTCCGAGCCGATATTGAGTGTGGCCACCCGCGGACTAGCCACCCCCAACACGTGTTCCGCGTAGCAACTACCCATCAGCGCAAACTCCACCAGATGTCCCGGCTTGCAGTCAGCATTCGCACCCGCGTCAAGCAAAATCGCTTTGCCGCAAGTAGTCGGGAGGATGACGGCAATCGCCGGGCGGCTAATTTGCGGGATCGTACCCAGCCGTGTATGGCCTAATGCCATCATGGCGCCGCTGTTGCCGGCAGATACCGCCCCCTCCGCTTCACCACATTTCACCATCTCCACACAATCCGCCAGCGAAGAACTTCGCCCTCGCCTCAACACATCGCGCGGGCTTTCATCCATGTCAATCAGTCCGTCGGAGTGCTGCACGGTTACCCGGCTGATGTCCGCAGCGTCCGCATCACCAACCCTCAGCGCTGCTCCCACGACCTTTGCAAGGCACTCGTTGACCTCACCTTCGTCGCCCACAAGTACCATCTCAGCATCAATCGCCCGCGCCGCGTCAAGCGTCCCAGCTACTATCTCCTGCGGGGCATAATCCCCGCCCATAGCATCCACAGCGATGCGCATTCAGGCCACTCAGCGCTCTCGCGCCTTCTCCCGTTCTTTCTTCCGCTCCGTTACCGTATGGTCTATCTTGCGTCCCTTGTAGAACCCACATTCCCCACACGCATTGTGCGGAAGCACTGCTGCACCGCAGTTGCTGCATCGGACGATACTCAGATCGCCTCGAACGCCCTGGTGAGTACGCCGCTTGTTCCGTCTGCTCTTCGAGTGTCTACGCTTTGGTAGTGCCATAGTCTAGCTCCTCCTCCCCGCTTATTCAGCTCGGCACAGTTCCCTCTGAAAACTCCACCCGGAGGCATAGCTTTCGCCCGTAGCTGACCGACACCCAGTTCACAGCGCCTAGTCCTCTACGCGAGACAGGAGATCACCAAGCACCGACAAACGCGGGTCCGCCGGCTTTTCGTTGCACTCGCACGTGCCCTCGTTGAGGTTCTGTCCACAGTGTGGACAGATGCCCGCACAGTCAGGCTTACACAGAGATCGTGGCGGCAGATTTAGCCTCAGCAACTGCCTGACTAACTCGCTGAGGTCAAGCTCATTTCCGTTCAGTATGGGGATCGGACTGCACTCAGCTGCGTCGCTCTGATACGCATCCGGCTGGTCTATGTCCTCCAGCACGCACTCTTCGCTTACCTCTATCTCCAGCCCGATCTTGTGCTCTTTTGTACAGCGACTGCACGCTACAGTAGCCTGCGTCTGCAACCGCCCTTGTGCCGCAATACCCGCCCGCCCACTCGTCAACACAATCGTGCCGGTCACCATATCGCGGAACTCCGGCCCACTTCCGGCCGGCGCCGCCGCATTAACAATCAACTGGACCGAGCCGTGTTCTTCGGTTATGGCAGCTTCTAGTGGGTATCTCATAATGCAGACCGCGGCTCTTAGGCTTTCAAAGCCGCGGTTCCCCTCACTTGCAATTGCAGCGGCATTATACGGTAGCCGAATCAATATTGTCAAGAAGACGCCCCCTGCACCCCACTTCCACTCACTCACCTCGAGAGGACCCCATCAGACAGGCCTGCGGGCTAGGCCGCTATTGACAACACCTCACTCCATTCCCTAAAATCCTCGTACTTTCTATATCCAGTGCTCTCGCCTTGAAAGACGACTATGCCTCGAGCCACGCGACCACCCAAAAAGACCCACACCCGCCTATATGTGTCACTTATTGTGCTCCTCGCCGTGGCGTTTGCACTTATATGGGCCGCACGGAGTATTCAGACGGCACTCGTCCCCTCCATGTCAATGCAGCCCACTCTCCAGACCGGTGACTTCCTGCTCGTCCGCAAAGACGCCTACACCAAGGGCCGCACGCCCCAGCGCGGCGACATCGTGCTCTTCAAGCGCAACGGCGTATCGAACTACTTTGTCAAGAGGGTCGTCGGGCTTCCCGGCGAGAGTATCATCGTCGATTCAGGCTATGTCCGCATCAACGACCAATGGCTCCAGGAGCCCTATCTCGGCGGAGAGACGATCCGCGAATGGCCAGGTTATCTCCATCTCGGCAATGACGAATACTTCCTGATGGGTGACAACCGCGCCAATAGCGAGGACAGCCGCGACACCGGTGCGGTCAACATGGTACACATCACAGGCAAAGTCGTCGCCATCATCGCGCCCCGGCACAGACGCACAAGAATTCTTAACCCATTCGCTGAGTGACACCGGCCTCCTGGCCTACCGGACAACTTCACCATTCCCCTTTGCCCGCATCTCCCGCCTGCACATCCCAATACAACCCGCCCCTGTTGTTAGTGTCTCAATATGAGGTATAATAAATAGTGTATCTCGAGTGTCGGCAGGCCACGGCGCTGCTACTGGCTTATTACAGGGAATGGTCAATGACGATCCGCTGCCTCAACATCCTGGCACTATATGCGACGGTTGTACTTGTCGTCGCCGGCCAAGCCATCTGTGCTGACAACAGCCGCGGGCACTATGAGAAGTTTGATCTTGTGGCTCCCGACCAGGGCGACTCATCCTACGGCACTTTCGCATCCATCGGCGGCACCGGTGGCACCGGCCCCTATGCCAACTTCGTCACTGAGTCCCCGGGCGAGGCGGTCACCAACGCCGCACCGGAGGCTGGAGCCACCTGGACAACGGTGTATCTCAGACACCAGCAAATCATCCGGCCCCTCGATGCCGCTTACGTCCCCAAACAGCTCGATGATGCGCCGCTCTCAGAGATTGACCTGCCTGCCCCACACACACCCGACGATACCTTTCCCGAAGACGAAACCAATATTGCCGACATCCTCAGACTCGGCGCCGACAAACCTCAGGATAACAGACCCGTCCGCTTCCGCGACTTCTTCCCCAGTGCCACCTCCGCACTCATTGTCGCACTGCTCGGCGCTCTGCTCGGCACGGGCATCACTTACTGGCGCATCATTCACGGACGAGTGCAGAAACCCCGCAAGAGCCCCAAGGTAATCAAGTAGTCCGGGTAATCCACCAACCAGTGGCTTGGCCCCAAATTCCCATTTATCCCTATGTCCCGTGCAGGATTCTCCGCCCCCAACGGTGAAGTACCTGTTTCGCACTCTACCACCAGCCATGGTGCTGTCTAACCACCCCGCGCGGAGGGAACGACTATGCCTCGAGACCTCGAAAGCATCAACCACAGCTTGAGTAATCCAGCCTTAGGCCTAACCTGGACAGACGGTCAACTTGCAGTCCAAAACCGCATTTCGAGCAGCCGTTGGCGTCTTGACTTCCCGGCCTTTGCGCTTAGTTTCAACGGCGAATACATTTCAGGCGACGACTTCACACTTCAGGACACGACCGCTTCGCCCGACGAAGTGACCTTCACTTTCCGCCATGACGACACCGGCATCGAGGTCCGCGTTCGCTACTGGCTCGAGGCTGACAAGCCGTGGTTCCGCAAACAGTTGCTGCTCAACGGGTCCGGCGATATGCCTACACTTGACCGCGTCTGGGTGGATTTACAGACCGATCCGCCGCAGCCTATGCGCAGAGTCGGCTACGGTCTCCGCGGCGGCCCTGATGCCGAGCAGCAGGTCGGCCTTGACACCTACGCCGATCAGCCCGGATGCGGCTTCCCTGTCTATGTTGGGGACTGGTTTGTCGGCCTCGAGCACGCCTCCGCTTTCACCGTTCCCGGCGAACGCCTCGAACTGTACCACCACCCGATCTGGGATGATAACCGCGCCATCGAGAGTTTCCCCGCGGTCTTCGGCGTAGCGGCCGACCACGAGGCCGTACCAGAGGCATTTATGGACTACCTCTGGCATGTCCGCATCCCCAGGTTACCCCGGCCACTCGTCACCATCAGCGTCGGCTGGTCAACTCGCGTTCTCGGCGGCGGCGAGTACACCTTCTCCTGGGAGTCAATGGACGCATTTCTCGATGCGATGCTCGAAATCGGCCTCAAGCCCGATGCAATGGCTCTCGATGCCGGCTATTTCAACCGCGGATCGCTCTATCATGGCAAGGACGATGATGACGAAGACACAAAGCTCATTGCGCTGCGCAAGCGCCTCGAGGAAAACGGCATGAAGCTCTCGCTCTGGGTCAGCCACAATGGCCGCACCGGCCTCGACATGGACTGGATCCGCGACCAGCGCTGGGCTGTCGGCGACGGCCCGGGCACCTATCACGGCATGGACTTCGTCGTCATGATGCAACCCAGCTTCGAGGAGGCGCTGGCTCGCCGTTTCGAGCATCTCGTCGGCCCCGTAGGCACCGATCACCTGAAGATAGACTGGGACAACGAGTGCGCCACCAACCCCGATTTCGAGGAGACCTATCCAACTCCCGATCACGTCCGCGAGGCCGGACTCAATATCTTTAACCGCATTGACCGCCGCATGCGCCAGAGCAATCCCGACCTCGTAACCCGCAACGGCTGGTGGCCCAGTCCCTGGTGGCTGCAGGCAGCCAATCACGTCTGGCTCGTCAACTCTGGCGACCTTGAGTACGCCGCCTGGCCCTCCCGCACCCAGCGCGATCGCGACAATACCCACCGCGACGCGATGTACTACCAGATACAGCGAGCTGCCGAAACGCCGCTACCCTTCGATGCCTACGACAATCACGGCTTTGCCGACGCAGTGGACAACCCCTTCCACGACGAGCCACACACATGGCTTGACAATCTCGTGCTCCAATTCACCCGGGGCACGACATACTTACACATGACCTTCTGTCCCGAGGCTCTGCGTCAGATGCAGGCCGACCATACCCAGGCGGCCCTCGATTGGTTCCACGCCCATGGTGACGAGCTGGGCACGCGTCATACTCGCATGGTCCTGGGCCATCCCGCTTTCGGCGAGATTTACGGCTACCTCCACGAATCGGCCGTCAGTGCCTGGCTGGTACTCCGCAATCCCTCCGTCGAGCCCCAGCGTGCCGAGCTGCCCCTGGCCGACTGGCTCGGATACAATCCCGGCACTGTCCGGCAGGTCTATCCTTACTGGCAGGACCTCGCCGAATTCAACATTCAGTTGCTGGGCCATGAAGTTATTCTGCTCCACATCACCCGCGACCAACAGCCACAAGTCTCCCCTATCGCGGGCGCACCATTCATGGTCTCTCCGGCCGCCACTGGTTTCACCTACGGCTTCCCCGGCAACGCCGCTCTCAGCGACGACATCGGCCCGACCATTCACTCTCAGATGCAGATTCCGGCATTCTCCGCCGAGCAAACCGCCAACAAAGCCATAGACGGAGGCTGGCGGCTGCAGTGGTATATCGGTGTCCCCCATCGCACCGAGCAGGCTGAGCTACTCGTTACCGTACGCGGCCCACAGGAGATACTCGACGCCCTCACTTTCAAGGGTGGCATCTGCCGCTATAAGGGTGTCGATTCCCGCCACCTGGCTTCCGTCGAGCGCATCTTCCGCAAGGAGACCCGAGGCTATGGCACCGTCAAGACGCTGCCACCTGTCGGCCCGCGCGAGCGTGATGATTACGTCTTCAAGGTGCCTGATGGAGGATATTCATCAGCCACGGTAGATATCTTCGTCGAGGGCGCTGAGCAACTCACCTTCGAGGTCTGGCTGCAGGGCTACGAGGCACCCGCCCGCCGGACGATTCTCACCGCCGCATCCCCGGCAGATGGCCCACTCCTGCCTCCCCATCCCTATGGCTTCTCCCGCTGCCTTAAGCTGTAAGCCCCATCCCCACCTCAACGCAAAGGCCCGCTACCTCTCACCACGGCGGCGGGCCTTCTCACAACATTTCACTTCACCCGAGACTACTGCTCAGGCTCCCAGTCATCAGTCCGGAACGGCGACGCCGGCAAGCCTTCGGCATTGTACAGACTGCAGTCCGGGTTGTTCGCCCACCCATACCGCACAGCCACTGGCCGAGCTACCTGCTCGCTCCACACCACCACTTCGTCCCCATCTATCTCCGCTTCTGCCACCACGAATACCCCATCATCGCCGGCAACCACAAACCCCGTCAGCGCCTCATTACGCTTGCTCACCAGCCCGCCGCCAGTATGCTCGAAGCTCAAGCGCGCCCTGCTCTCTGCCACCCGCATCTCTCGGTAAATTGGCCCCGAATGTGCCAGCTCTTCACCGTATGCCAGCGCTCGCGCCGCCAGCCCCAGCCGGTACCCCACAGCTTGCTTGTTCTTAGGATGGATGTCCTCAGCATCCCCCACGTCTATCGCCACTGCCATCCCCGTGTTGCGCAGCGACAGCATCTGCAGTTGCGCCTCTCGCAGCAGCGGCCAGTAGTTCTCCGCATTGTAGTTGGCAAGCTGCACGAACAGGAAAGGGAAGTCCCCCTGGCCCCATGCCTGCCGCCAGCCCGTCACCATCGTGGCGCACAGCTTTCGATACGTCCCAACCATATCCGAGCGTGCGTCCGACTCTCCTTGATACCAGATCGCCCCGCGCATCGTATACGGTACCAGTGGGTGCAGCATTCCGTTGTACAGCCCCGTCGCCGCCCGCGTCGGGTACCCTCCCGGCAATTCCGGCCATGCCGGCAGCGCCGTCCCTTCGGCCAATGCCTTCTCACGCATAACGTAGTGATCGGCTAGCAACT
This sequence comes from uncultured Armatimonadia bacterium, assembly GCA_964498775.1. Classification (GTDB taxonomy): domain Bacteria; phylum Armatimonadota; class Zipacnadia; order Zipacnadales; family UBA11051; genus UBA11051. The sequence continues at coordinate 26,818 of CAZCJS010000007.1, read as the reverse complement.
TTTCCGCTTCCTGCTGTAAAGCCGGGTAATCCTCTATCGCCTGCGCCACGTTCTCCGCATACGCCGCGAAGTCCACATCCGCTTCGAGGTCCTCCCGCCGCACCCACGTCTTGCACATACTCCCACCCCAGGAGCTGTTCAGAATCCCCACAGGCACCCCCAACTCCTTGTGCAGATGCCGCGCGAAATAGTAGCCCACCGCTGAGAACTGCCCAACGCTCTCAGGCCCCGCACCTTGCCATTCCCCGTTGACATCCTCCTGCGGCTCTGAGCGGCTGATGCGCTCTGCAGTGAACTCCCGGATCATCGGGTAGTCCGAAGCGGCAATCTCACTCTCGGCATCATAGCAGTCCGCAACCACCCACTGCATGTTCGACTGCCCCGAGGCGAGCCACACTTCTCCCACCGCGACGTTCTCTATCTCCATTCCACCCTTGGCCCCGCTGATGCTCATCTCGTACGGCCCGCCCGCCTCCATCGCCTCCAGTCTCACCAGCCATTTCCCATCCCCGCCTGCTTGACAGCTCGCCGTCTGATTTCCCAGCGACACCGTGATGGTCTCACCGACCTCAGCCCAGCCCCACAACGCAGCCGCCATCCCTTGCTGCATCACCATGTTGTCGCTCATGAATGATGGAACCCGTATCGGCATGATTCTCTGCTTTCCTCCCGCTGCGATTTCACTGCCCCGCCGGCGCATTTACTACCTGGCGCTTCCCACCGACTACGCGGGCTACTACTGCCTGCGCGTGGCTCTCCAGCGTCTCACCCCACGGCGTTTCAACTGCCAGCGTTTTTGCCCCGTTACTGAACGCGACCACCGTATCTCCTACTCGCACCGCATCACATGTTGCATTCGATACATCCTTAATTTCAGGCGCTCCGTCCCCTGCATCCGCCACCAGCAGCGGCACCAGGAAGGTCGCCTCAACCGTCGGCCCGCTGGTCAGCTCCAGCATGTTGACGTCAGCTTCCTTCGGCGTCAGATCCCGGTGCGGGTGCGTGAACCTGGGACGGTATGTGGTCGTCTCCCCCTTCAGCTCAGCGGGCAGCAACGGCGCCACCGTCACCTGCGCTTTACCCCGCGTGATGGTCCACTGATCATCGGCACTCGCCGTCTTTCCCCAATGGTGCAGCAGCCAACTGAACGTCCTCGGCTCCTTTGCTGCCAGCCGATCGCAAACAACCACGAGGTCTCGCCCCGCCAGCACAACTGTCCGCTCGTAGCGAGTCAGCCCCAGTTTATCCGGATACGCCGACACCGCATCCCCCGTCATGATACTGACGTCACCATCCGTCACGAACCCCGTAATATGGGCTCGTCCCGGCGTCGGTCCGGGCCACATCTCACCGTCACCATACTGCCCCTGACCGTCAACCAGAATCGTGTTGTGGTTCCGCGTCTTCTTCTCGTATGTATAGCCGGGGTCCCCGGCGAGCACCTCACCCCGACCGAACAGCACGAAGTGATTCTGCGCCGGATGGTTATGCCCTGTCCCCCCGAGGCCGTACTTCGCACATATCTCGGCCCACTTGTGCCCTCCCAGGGGCCGGCTTACAAACCCCACATAGCTCCCATCATCGCCCCACGAAGTCCGTGCAAACGCCGTTCCCACATCCTCGAAATACTGCCCCCGGGGCACATCCTTCTCAACATCACCCGCAGGCACTTTCTCATCAAGCCACAGCAGATTGAATCGGTCCCAACTCGGCCCACTATTTAAGCGTTCAGCAATCCCCATCGCCACGGGGTCCTCAAAGCGTTTCGCTTCCCACAGGGCCAGCTTGATCGGCGGCTTTGCGGCCGTAACCCCTGTGTCCTCCATCGCCGCCGTCCGCTCGAGCCCCGGGTACATGTATTGCAACCGGAACTGCGCTTGCCCGCGCAAACCATCATCACCCGCCGGAATCAGCGTCCCCGTACACCACTCGTAAAGATCCGTATACATGTACAACGTCGGCATCGAGTAGTCCCAGTAACCGGGCCCCTCGTGGAAGCTCCCATCGGGACTCAACGTCAGAGCAATGCGCTCAAACCGATCCCACGCCCAGCCCAGCCACACCTCCGCCATCGGCTCCTCACCACAGATCGCGGCAGCACCCAGTGCCAGCGCCAGATGGGCAAACCAGTAGTGATTCTGCTGGAAGTGCAGACCGCCTCCCGTCGCACCCGCCATCGAAGCCTTGTACAACAGGTCGCACTGCCGCGCGATCGTCTCCCGCACACGCACTCGCAGCTCCTCCGGGAGTTCGTCATACAGCCAGTCGTACGTCAGCGCGATCCCTTCGATGAAATACTCCGCATCAAGATCAATGCCGACATTGGGATATGTAGTCGCCACCTCCAGCCACTCGATGATCGCCGCCAGTTGCTTCTCATCCGGCTTTAGCACATACCCCAGGGCATAACTTCCTAGACTACGGAACGGCCCGCCATTGCGCTGCCCCGGGCTGAATGCGGGTGCTTTCCTCGTCAGTTCATCCGGCAGAGCGTAGAACTGCTGAACGCGCTCATCCTCCAGCCGCGCCCGCAGTTTCTCAATATCAGCACCGCTGAAAAACAGCCGGGGATGAGTGCCCATGAGTTCTTCCCGCATCGGCGCCTTGGGCATCTTCGTCGAGGCCGCCGCCACGCTTACACTCCGGATACCGCTTCCCGGACCCTCGCGCAGCCACACCCGGAAAGTATGCTTCCCAGCCTCTGTTACATCCGCAACCACCGAGCGCGTGCCCACTGGCCCGGTTGAGATAACGAAAGGCCTTTCTATCTGCACCCCGTCGAAAGCCACCCACAAAGAATCGCTGCCCCGATCCGGCGCTCTCGCCTGCACCTCGAGAATGCAGCGCCCCACAGGCAGATCCGCCTCGAGCCTCAACTCGAAGCCCTTTTCGGTGACGGCCAGTTGCTCCCCTCCAACCTCCTCCACCTTCGCACCTGTCGCCTGCTGGGCGATGTCGGCCGCCGTCAATTCCAAAATCGTCTCTGCCACGAACATCGGTTTGTCCAGCAGCGTATTGAGGTCCACACCCGAATAAGGCCCCACAACCAATGCTGCCGCTACGATGCAAGTAATCATACTGTCACCTCGGCTCTTCCTCCTGATCGCTGCTCACTGCGTATCACAGCCAATTTGCTCCTCCAGCCGCATGATTCCTCCCCGCAGAAATGTTTGAAGACATTCTCTTTAGGTCATCATTGTCACAGGGGCGCTATACAACAGAGGAAAATCTGTGCTGCCGGAGAACATTCTTGCACGACCCAACTTCGATACGAGAAGGGTGACAGCATTGTGGCAACCGTCCCGATGGGTAACCGGCTGGCTGAACAGCGCGCCAGGGGCATCCGTACCGGCGTCATTATCGCTGTCATCATCGTCGTACTCCGGTATCTGCCTGTTACCTCCAATTTCTTCCTCTTCTCACTCATTGACAATTTTGCCTATGACATGGCTCTGGGTATGCGTGCCTCCCAGCCGCCCTCCGACATCGTCATTGTCGCCATAGACGACGCTAGTCTCCTGCCCGCCCATCTCGGCCGCTTCCCATGGCCACGGGACGCCTACGCAGACCTCCTTGACAAGCTCACCGATGCCAAGCTGGTTGCCTTCGACGTCCTCTTCGCGGAGCCTGACCGTTACAACCCTCAAGCTGACGCAGCTTTCGCAGCCGCCATCAAGCGTCATGGCAAAGTTGTCCTCGCTGCCCACAAGCGAGTTGCGGCGGAGCTCGGTGCTGACAACGCCGCGGATCAGGAAAATGCCGTCACCCCATATCCATTACCGACCGGCGGCGCCGGTTCCCTCCAGCCGGTCCAGCCCCTGAATCTAACACCCCCTCTTCCCATCCTTGCCGCCGGTGCCGCAGGTATCGGATATGTGGACATCGCTCCTGATTCTGACGGGGTCTATCGCCGCGTCCAACCCCTCAGAGTCGGCTACGATGGTAACATCTACCCCCACTTTGCCACTGAAATCGCTCGGGTCGCATCTGCAGCCACACCGCAGTACATCGTCGAGCGCCTCCCACAAAACGAATTCCAGATAGGTAACCGGAAGCTCCCTCTCACCGACGGCAACATGCTCATCAACTACTCCGGCCCTACCGGCACCATCCCGCGGTACTCCTTCTGGGAGGTGCTCAGCGGGAAGGTTTCCAGCGACCACTTCGCGGGTAAAATTGTACTGGTCGGTGCCTCAGCGCCCGGGCTCTATGACATTCGGCCCGCTCCATACCGTATTGCGAGCCGCTTTTTCCTCGGTGTCGAGACCAATGCAAATGCTGCCTACAGTATACTCGCGAGACCGCCCCTGAAGGACAATTCATGCGACCTGCTCTGGTTGCTATTCGCCGTCGTCATAGGTGCGCTGGCAGGTCTCGCCGTATGGAGTAGCGGGGAAGTAGTCGGCCCGATCATCGGCCTGCTTATCCTCTTACTCGTAGCTCTGCCGTCCTTCTTCGTGATCCTTGTCATCGCCAATCAGGTCATTCCCTACGGAGCGATTGTCCTCGCTACGGCCATTCCCGTCGCCCTGGGTGCGTACGAGCGCCTAGGCGCCGAGCGCAAGATGATCCGCAGCCAGTTCGCCAGCTACGTGTCACCCGACGTTCTCAACATGCTCATGCTTGACCCCGAGATCGTTCGCCGTGGCACAAGCCGGGAAGTTACCCTCCTCTTCTCTGATGTTCGCGGCTCCACCGGCTTGACCGAGCAGTCCATCCCCCAGGAATGGCTCGCTCAGCTCAATGAGTACATGAGCCAAATGACTGAGGCTATCTTCGCCTTTGACGGCTACCTTGACAAGTTCATCGGTGACGGCATAATGGCCATGTGGAACGCCTTCGGGATGGAGGAAGACGACCACCCCGAGCTTGCCGTGCGCGCCGGACTGCAGATGTTCAAACGCCTTGAACTGCTCAATGAATACTGGGAAAAGGCTGACAACCGCATCCCATTCCGCATCGGTGTTGGCATCCACACCGGTGATGTGCTCGTCGGAGATGCCGGCTCGGTTCAGCGCCGCCAATTCACCGCAATCGGCGACGCCGTCAACACCGCCGCCCGCATCGAAGCCATGTGCAAGGACCTTGGGGTCGTATTCATAATCAGCGAGATCACCGCACAGCGCGTTGACCATCTCTTCGAGCTTCGCGAGATCGGCGTCACTGAAGTCCGCGGACGCAGTGAGGGCATCCGCGTCTTTGAGGTACTCAGCGAAAAACAGTCAGACACTCAATCCAGTACGGAGTGAACCCATCCATGAGCCTATTCGGAAAGAAGAAAAAGAGAAAACCAAAGACCGAAGAAGCGATGATGCAGGAGATGCTCGCCGACATCGGGCAGAGCCAGGATGCCAAGGACAAGCGGCGCAAACGTAGAGGCAAGCGCCTCCTCCCGGCATGGGTGGATCACCGCCTCTTCATCGGCCTCGCCATCATTGTCATTGCCGTTATCGCCGACGGCGTGCGCCGCGAAAACCAGGAGTTCTACGCGGAAGTCACCAAAGTCTATGGCCCCTGCATGGTGCATGACAGTGTCCAGAGCCCCGGCGCGACCCTCGAGGTCGGCGCCAATCTCAGCAACCGCAACGTCGTCCGCACTGGCGCTCAGTCCAGCGTTGTCATGGAGTTCCCTGACGGCAGCGTCGTCACTGTCGGTCCATCCAGCACGCTCGTCGTCAAGATGCTGGAGTACAACCGTGGCGGTGCCTGGCGGACCCGCTCATTCTTCCTCCAGGCCGGTCAGATCTGGGCCCGAGTCTCGCCGCACTTCGGCAGCGACTCTAACATGAAGGTGTACACTCCCTCATCCGTCGCCGCGGTCAGGGGCACCACCTTTTCCGTCTATCAGGCACCCAGTGGCAAATCCAGCGACATCACCTGCGTCCAGGGCAACGTCGAGGCACAAGGCTTCATCGGCGCCCCGGAGCTGGTCGCTCCCAATTCCCAGACCAAGGTCAATGTCGGCAAATCCGCGCCAAGAACCAAGCGCATGTCCGATGCACAGGCCGGCACCTTCAACCAGGTTGACCTCTTTAAGGAGATCCCCCAAGAGCACTGGCTCAAGGTCCTGGAACTCACTATCACCCAGACCCTTGATGCACCCCTCAATATCCTCGGCATCGGCAAGTGCAGTTGGGGTGTGGGGGCCGCAAACTTCGCCCGCCGCACCACTGCACTCGAAGCCTTGCGCCTCCTTCATCAGCACATCGAGGGCCATGCCCAGTTCCCCGAGTACATCAACCCCGCCACCATCGAGGAGCTCGGCATTCCCGCCCAACACTCCCGTAGAATCCTCTCCGTTTTCGACGGTGACGCCATCGAACTGTACCGCCGCAGCGGTCGCGGTTTCATTCTCTTCGCCCGCGCCCGTGACAACCAGCGCACGCTTTACAAACTCACTCCTTACGGCCCACAGAGCGCCACGGAAGCCGAACTCCGCGAAGCCCGCATCAGCGGATAGCCACCACGCGCCAACTCCTCCACACCACCACAAAGAGACGGGGCCTCCTTGGGCTCCGCCTCTATTCGTTCCCACCTGGCCACGGATGCCTCCACGACGGCGACCTGTTCGCACAACTCGGCCCATTCTCACCCAGCCTGCCCGACGCGCACGACGGCTCCGGCCCGGGCATCCAGTGTCACTATCCAATCCGCCCCATCCCCGATTACTGAGTACGCTTTCGTGCGTAGCCGACCGGTTCCCGGAGCCGCGCCGAAAATCTCCACTTGTGGCTTCCCTGCCACTGACAGATCACTTATCCGTAAACTCAATTGGCTATTCACTACCCCCACCGGCCACTCTCCAACTAGCTCAAACTCGAGCCCGCTATCACTCCGCGCGACCACATTCACATCCATCGCTCGTCGCAGCAGCACGTAATCTATTACGTCATCGGGTTTCGCCGCCCACATCTTCCCACCGGAGACTTCCCGCAGCTTCTCGAACCGGCGCGTCAGGTCCTCCGGAGTAAGACACTTGTGCGCCTGGGGCACATTCCACATTACCAGGTGCGATGTCTCATAAAGCCACGAACCCTCCAAAAAGCCCAACTCCAGCTTCTCCGTCAGCAGCTCATCCTTCCAGTCGTATCCCCCACGTATCTTCCCCGAAGCCACCATAAAGTTGCCAATCTTGTACAGGTCGAAACTTTCACGGTTCGGCGACCCGTCTATGTACGCACACGCCAGATAGTGCTCCTTTACCAGCTCGATAACCGGCTCATAATTGTGCTTGTCATTGGGTATCGTAAAGATGCGCACCGGGTACTCGAGCATGTCCTCCAGCCGGTACTTGCTCCACACCACCTCGCGCCACAGGTTTAGGCCCGGTTGCGTCGGATACACGTAATGCGACCACGAGTGATTCCCCACTCCCCATCCCCGCTCAAGCAGGAACTTGAGCTCCTCCACGCTCATGTGCATATACTCGTTTAGTGAACTCCCAAATGCCCTCCGCTGCTGCCCCAGTTGCCCGGCCACCACGTCAACATGCCCCGGGAACCCGGACTCCTCATGCACCGGCAGGGCATTGGTAAGCGCATCAACCGTGCCCTCGTCATACGTCATTGAGTATGCAAACGGCGCATCTCCAGGCCACGTACATATCTTCACCTGACCCCCGCTTGCACTCATCTCTACTCCTCCGATACCGAATTCATGCACGCTCGAACTGCCCGGCCCTCACCATCGCATTGATCGTATTCAAGATTAGTCGGCCCGTAGTGTGCGCACCCAGCGCGTGCAAATCGTGGTCCGGCACGAACTCCACCCAGTCCATCCCCACAATCCTTCCCTTCGCGGCCAGTCCCCGCAGCAGCGCAACTGCCTCCGCAAAGGTCAAACCTCCCGGCTCCGGATGACTCACAGCCGGCGCGATGCTCGGATCCAGCCCGTCATAGTCAACCGTGATGAAGTAATCCGCACCCTCGGGAATCGCAGCCAGCACGGTCTCCATCCCCACCTCATGCACATCCCAGTCGGTGAAGATCAGGTGCCCTGCCGCCAGCGCCTCCTCATAGTCAGACGTCAGTGCACTGCCTATCCCTCCCTGCCCCATCTGCACGACCTGCGTCACCCATTCCATCTCCGAAATCCGCCGCATCGGGCTGCTGTAGCCCTCACGCACTCCGTTGACCTCGTCTTTGAAATCCAGATGCTGGTCTATCTGTATGACCACAAGCGGCCCGAACTCCTCGTATGCTCGCACCACCGGTATCGGCACCGCGTCATCCCCACCGAACACGATCGGCACCGCCCCACGAGCCAGTATCGTCGCCACAATCTCCGTCGCCCGCTCAACCGTACCTCGCACATCCAGCGGGTCACCCGGCACATCCCCGCAATCTACGATCCGCACATCCTTACCATCAAGCAACTCCCCGCCGAAATCGAAGTTGTAGCCTCCGCTTAGCGCGTGCCGGAACCGCGACGACTTCTCCCGCAAGTACGCCGGAGCCCCAAAGCTCCGACTCTGCCCCATTGCATACGGGATACCATAGGGCACGCCCAGGAATGCAATATCCGCCTCCAACGCCTTCACATCCGTCACTACCCCCGCACCCATATATCCACACTGTGGAGCAATCGTCATAGTCGCTTCATCTCCCGTCATCGCCTATTCGTACCTACCATACATACGTATCGCCTCACTCATTGCCCGCACGTTCTCCACCTTCATATCCGCCGTCAGGCTGTTCGACGATGAGATAATGTACCCGCCGCCTGCCCCAATCCGCTCAATCCGCTCGCGAACCTGCGCTTCGATATCAGCCGGCTCCTTGTGCACCAGGTCATCCATGAAGATATTTCCCACCAAGCAGATGCTCTCCCCGTACTCGGCCTTGATCCGCTCGATGTCCATCACATCCGGCTGGATCGGATGGATCGCAACCTGCCCCATTGTCAGCCAGTCCTCGAGTATCGGCGTCATGTCGCCGTCGCTATGGGCTATCAGTGGCAGCTCCAGAGCCGCAGCCGCTTTCCGCTGGATCGGCAGTACCGTATCCCGATAGAAATCCGGCGAGAACATCGGCCCGGAGTTGAACGCTACATCATCAAACGCCCAGAAGATGTCAAAACCGATTTCCGCAAGCCGTGGCGCTATCCGCACCGTCCAGTCGGCATACATCTCCATGATCTCAACGATCAGCTCCAGGTCATCCGCCATCGCATAGGAGAACGCTTCCAGCCCCATCGTCATAATTGTCGCCCCGATTCCGAGCCGGATACACGCGACCGCGCAGTAATCCTCCTTATGCGCGATGAACTCCTTTGCGCTGTCGAAAAATCCCGGCGCATCCATATCCGGGAATTGCATCAGCTCCAGGTCATCGCGCGTATGCACCAATTCCTCGCCGACGATGACGACACCCTCCAGGCTTGTCCTGCCCGCGTACACCGGCGCGAAGGCATTGTAGTTGATATTGTCCTTCCCCAGCGCGCGGCACACTTTCTTCTGCTCCTCCGCCAGGTACGCGCCTGAGGCAACCGGCGTCCCATCCGGTGCGATGTCCCAGTTCACCCGGATTTCCTCGCCGCACAGCTTGCCCGCCAGCGTATCATCCACGATCCCTTCCATCCATGGGACCCGGTCGGGGATCTCGCGCCTCAGCGCCGCCGCCACTCGTTCACGTGATGTCATGAAACTCCCTCACACGCCTCGATGAAATCCGCCAGTGTTATCGTGTCACCGTAGTGGCATTCGAAATACCGGGTCGCCCAGCGCGTGGCGATACGCTGCTCGAAAGTATCCGGCAACTCGACACCAAGTGTTCCGTCACGCATCAAGAACACGCGATATCCCAGCGGGGCCATCAACGCAATTCCTCCGCCGGCATTCAGCACGCACATATCCGTGGCAAACCCCGTATAGATGAGATTCTCTATCCCGCGACGTCGCAGCAGTCTATCCAACTGTCCGGTCTGGTACGCGTATATCTCCCCCGCCAGCGGAGCCACGACCTTCGCGCGATCCATCCGCGCATAGGGCGAAAGCGTCGCATAGTCCCGGCCGTGCGACCGAGCCAGGATGCCTTCTCGCCACCCCTCCACGACCTCATCCGGCCCTGCAACAGCCTCACCAACAGCACCAGTCTCCTCGTGCGCCTCCGGATGCTTCGCAGCTATCGTCGGGCTTTCGACGTGGCACACGGTTAGCCCCGCCGCCCGTGCCGCATCCATCGCCGGCCTGATGACCTCCACCATGATCCGCTCGGCCTCCGCGAAATTCTCCCGGAATCCCATCCCGACACAGTACTGCGGGTCCACCTCCGGCCCGCCTTCACACCCGATGTCCCAGCAGTGCATCGCTATGAACGCCGTCTTCTCCACTGCCAACGCCAGCATCTCCGTCTCGTAGCCCGTGTCATCAATCGGCAGGGTCCGGTAGTACCGCCCCGGCAGTCTCAGCATTGCACCAGTCCCTTTCATTCGCTTCCCTCCCGCACGGTAATCGCAGCTTTCTCACCGCCGGTTTGTATCGGCGACATGCTCCACGATCGCCGCCGCCAGTTCACAGTGCGCCTCGGTATATTTCTCGCAGAACGTTGACCAGCGAATCCAGTTTTCCAGGAACGCTGCTGCTCGCGGCGTCGCCTCAGCTCCGTAGTGGTACTCACGCGAGGCTGGCGGCATCGAGTATGGATACATTCCCCCGCGCGCAGCCTCCTCGAGGAAGATACACGCTTCCGGCATCAGGTAGTACGCGCCCTTGCCGGCCCCCGGGATCCCCCCCTCCGCAAGCTGAGCGGCGAATTCCCCTGCGTCACACGTGAACTGTTCCGGCGCAATGCTCATCCCGAACATCCAGGGCGAGTACACGTTCATGTACTCCGGTATCGGCAGTGGGGTCACGCCCTCGACCTCGCCGATCAGTCGGCTCAACAGCCGCACCATCTTGTCTCTTTGCGCGACCTGCTCGCGGATGATCTCAAGCTGTCCCAGGCAGATCGCTGCAGTGCATTGCGTCATTCGGTACGCGTAGCCGTTGACAAGATGCTGCCGCCCATATCCCGGTTTGTTGTAAGCGCCTCGACTCTGCCCCACGAACCGGCACCGCTCCGCCAGTTCGTCATCATCGGTCGTAATGCAGCCCCCCACGTCTGAACCCATTGTCTTCTCCGCATCAAATGAGAAGCCGGCGGCCTTTGTCAGCGTTCCGGCGAGGCGGCCCTTATACTCGCCGAACACCGCCTGGCAGGCATCCTCATACACTATCAATCCGTGCTTCTCGGCCAGCTGATTGATCGGGTCAATGTCGCAGATGATGCCGGTCTTGTGCACCAGAAGTATCGCGCGAGTGCGATCGCTGATACACGGTTCAATGGTCTCCGCACTGGCATTGACAGTGCCCTCCTCGGTATCCGCAAAGACCGGGATGTAGCCTTCCTTGCACAGCCCCTGGATCGTCCCGTAGTCGGTGATGGGGCCGACAATGATCTCATCTCCCGGCTCGAAATCGAAGGCAGCCGCCAGTACTGCCAGCGCCGGAGTACAACCCGGTGTCGCGATACAATGCTTCACTCCCAGTGCCTCAGCAAAAGCATCCTCGAAGCGCGTCACCATGTCAGAGGTCAGCCCGCTATCCACAACCTCCTGAAGATACTTAGTGCAGTTGGGCCCCATCGTCCTAGGCCATTGCGTCGGCAGTTCCCCCTCGATACCGGCGAAAGCAGCCGCTCCATACTTAGCTCGTTCCTTCTTTGTGGTCATGACTTCTCACCTCATGATACGACAAGTTCTCCCGATTTCCATTCTATTGACCTGCCTGTCGCTTCCTACTACGACTCAATCAACATCTACCGCACTGATGCCACCATTGCCGTTGTGGTTCTCTTGTTTCTATCCGTCGGGCAGATCGGTCTGCTCGTGCGCTCACTGTGGAACTAAATCTCAATTCGCTCATGCCTCGTCGCTGACATCGTTGCCACTATCGCCAGTCTATTCGCACGCAGCGACGCCACCTGCGGAATCGCATTGCCACCGCCGAGCCAGTCCGCCACCACCGACAGTTCTTCAGGCAACTCGGTCACTTCCTGATCTGCCGCTTCCATATCCGTCACCACCAGCTTACTCTCGGCGGCGTACAAATCCGCATACCCACTCGTTCCTGCTACCGTGACCCGGTAGTCCGAACCTTTCGTATCCGGCAACATGCGCTGCCCTTCGCACAACGCCGCGCTACCGTCCTCCATTTCGCAGAAGACCGCCGCATGGTCTCGCAGATGCTCTTCCTCCGGCTCGCCCAGATTCCCAATCGTCGCGGTCATCGCCGTGATGTGCCGACCCGTCACCCATTCCACCTGGTCCAGACCGTGAATCAGCAGGTCCAGAAACAGCCCGCCGGAGCGTCGCGCATCCAGAAACCACGGCGGGCGCTCGTCGCGTTTCAGCCGCACAGCCATCCGCACATGTGTGAATGCCGGGCTACCGATGCGGCCGCAATTCACGACCTCCCGCAGCGCCCTCCATATCGGCTGCCCGCGCAGCGTCAGGAGGTTCAGCACGCGCCGTTGCGGATTTGCGGCCACTGCCTCCTCGATCGCATCTTGTTCCGCCATCGTCAGTGCCAGGGGCTTGTCGCAAATGACGTCCTTTCCTGCCGCAATGGCCGCCACTATGACCTCCGCCCGCCGGTCATTCTCATTTGCTACTGCCACGATATCCAGCTCCGGATTGACGAGCAGTCCGCGGTAGTCTTCCACCACCGGACAGTTGTAGGCCTCGGCGGCTTCCTCCGTTTGCTCGGGCCTCACTGCGGCTGCCACGATCTCCAACTGCTCACCTGCAAGCTTTGTCACCTCACCGACATGGGTTTCGCCCCCGACGATCCCGACGCGATACATTCTCTCAACTCCCATTTCGTCTTTGCGCCCTTCCTAGCCGTCATCCTCCCGGATATGTAGCGGCTGGTTGGATCTTTATGCTGCATTGTCGTTCCGCGAAACGCGGGTTTGAGGTCGGGGACCCCGACAGAGTGTAAGGCAGTGCCCCTCGATTTTTGCTTTTGCCGGTACCGTTGCGGTTCCTGATGCTTTCTTTCATCTTTTATTCTGGTCGCGGCGCCGATTCTCCTTTTCCTCTACACATCCTCAACAGCAGATGGAGGAATCATACCACCCGATGACCAAGTCTTATTTCTGGAAACTGCCCTGAAGGCCCGGACACACAAGGAGTTACGCGACATGGAACTCTATGCCCAGCCCGCCAAATGGCTCAATGACCCCCGTTTACTTTACCACAACGGCATCTTCCACCTTTTCCACCTGCAGGGGCCGCGCGACTATCCCAAGCCGCCCTACGAAGAGATGGCGCATGCGACTTCCACTGACTTGCTCAACTGGCAGCCCGACGACCTGCTGCTCGCCCCCGGCAAGCCCGGTTCATGGGATGATCGCGCCGTCTGGACCAGCGGCTACATCTTCCATGAGGGAGCGTACTATACCCTCTACACGGGTCTGTGCGAAGCGGAGGGCGGGAGAGTCCAGCGCCTGGGCCTGGCCACCTCGACCGATCTGGAGACCTGGCAGCGCCATCCGGCCAATCCCGTCCTTCAGGCCGATCCGCGTTACTACGAAACCGCTCCGGACCAATCCCCGAGCTACAATCATGTGTCCTGGCGCGATCCCTGGCTCCTCCAGCATCCTGAAGACGGCCTGTTCTACGCCTTCATCACCGCGCGCCTCAACAGCGGCCCCGGAGAGAAGCGTGGTTGTATAGCCCTGGCCCGTTCCGAAGACCTCGTCGAGTGGGAGTGCCTGCCCCCTGCTTACGCACCGGGCACGGAGGTCTATCACGAAGTCCCCGAGGTCTTCCCCTGGGAGGGCCGTTGGGTTCTCCTCTTCGGCAGCAAGGACGAGGGCCTGTCAATGAAGCACATCGTCAGCGATGACCCGCTCGACTGGGACAGCGAAGACCTCGGCAAAGTCCTCATCGGCGGCCCCGGACTGATGGAGTACTCCGTCACGACGGTTCTCAGCGGCAATGGCCGCGATGCTGTCCATCTCGTCTATGAGTGGCTGACCGAGGATCCCCGGCACCCGCGAGTGCGCGGACGACTTGCCTTGCCGAAGCGTCTGTCCGGCGGCGCCGATGATCTCCACCTCCGCCTCCGCGACGATTTCGTCCCCCCGCCGGAGAACCGCCTGGATCTTCAGTTCGATTCCGACACGGCTGTCCCCGTAGCCGGCACCGGATCGCGTGTGGTCACGGCCAAGGTCTGCGTCATCGGGCGCGGCGAAGCGGGCTTCATCATCGGCAACCACGAACTCACAGTCGCTCTGCATCCGGACGGGACGCTCACCGCCGATACCGCAGGCATCGAGGCACCGCGTGAGTGGCACCTGAGTTCACATGGCGAGGTCGCCCTAGCACTCGTTGATCGCCACGTCGAGATCTACTTCGACCGCCGCTACCTGGGCACTCTCTGCGCTATCAACCCGGGCGACAAGACGCTGAAGCTCTACACTCGTGGCGTGCAAGCGCCCGCGTTTAGCGATGTGGCCGTGCGGGCACTGGCGTTGGACAACTAGGTCGCCCCGACAATTTGTGTAGCGCCGCTTTCCGCCATGAGTATGCCTTCGCGGAGGCCGCCGATGCTGATGCGTATAGTCCGGTCCGGCGACCGCGCCGCCAACTCCTCCAGAATGACCAGGCCGCCACAGATAACCTCCGCCCGCGCTGGATCGAAGCTGAGTGCCGCGCGCCGATCCGACAGCGACTTGGCAGACAGGTCCGCCTGTAACTTCCCGATCTCCCCCTGGCTCAGTGCCCACCTGTCGCCCGCCAGCAGCGCCGCCGAACAGGCAGTGCCCCCGGCGACTACGTACACATCCGCAGCCTCCAGCAGTTCCACCGCTGCCCCGAGCCGCCGCCCAACCTCAGCACCTGCTGCAGCCAATTCCCGCACCGTTGGTGGCTCTGACAGGAGATAATCTTCGGTAACAGATCGCGCACCCATACCCAGGCTCACCACCCGTAGCCCCGCCGGCTCAGCCATGGCGACTTCGGTGCTGCGGCCCCCGATATCGGCCACCAGTGGGCGTTCTCCCGCCAAATCACCGATGGCGGAAAGCGCGCCGGCAAAGGTCAACTCGCCTTCTTTCCAGCCGGACAGCACTTCGAGATTGACGCCCGCTGCGTTGCGCAAGGCCTGAGCCAGTTCGCCGGCATTTTCCGCATCGCGAGCTGCAGCCGTGCCCACACATCGTACTGCGTCAAGGGGCCCGTACTTACTCATGAACTCCCTCACGAACGCCGCTGTCGCCTGTATGGCCGCCCCATCCATCCGGTGGCTCTCCGCCAGCCCTCGGCCCAGTGCGGTCATCGCAAAGCTGTCGGCGAACTTGACCATCCGCCCATCAGGCAGCAATTCGGCAGCCATACCCCGCACCGTATTGCTACCTATGTCAATCGCCGCTATCCGCCTGCCCATAGCATCACCGTGACGCGTCTGCAGCCTCATAGACACTCGCTCCGCGTTGCTTCAGGTGCTTCCGTAACCTCGATACATCTATCCCGCGGGTCGTTTCACCCTCGCGCACACACATGGCCGCAGCGATGCCTGCCGCCTCGCCCGTGGACGCCGCTATCGGCATCACCCGCAGCGAACCGTGGGCGTAATGGTCCGCGCTGATCGGCCGCCCGGCCACCAGCAGATTCGCAAATCCCCGTGGCGTCAGGCACCGGTACGGTATGTCATAGGCATCCCCCGCCGGCACCCGCTGCGCATAAATACCGTGCCCCGTCGGATTGTGGATATCTATGCTGAAGCACCCCCGTGCAATGCCATCAGCGAACTTCCGCGCTGTAGTCACATCTTCCCCGCTGAGCACATAGTCCCCCAGCACGCGTCGCGATTCCCGCACCCCTGTCTGCGGCGCGATGGAGCACAAATACGCCTGCTCAAACCCGGCCACGCGCTCCCTCAAAAAACGCACCAGTTGCTCGATTTGTTGCCGTGCGATAATCTCGACTTCCGTCATCGAAGCCGCGTTGGTCGCATCATGTCCCAATACCCGCGTGGTGTTGAAAGTAACTTCACCCGGATGGGTGGTATAGATGATCCCGTGCACGTCATCGCGCGGATTCTCGATTCGTCCAGCCGCTTTCTCCTCCAGATACATCGCCGCAATTTGTTCATACGATGGCAGACGCGCTTCATCAACGCCCGCCATACGGAAGTAGAGTGTCATCGGCTGACAGAGTCCATCCTCAGGCCTGCCCATCTCAAACTCCGCGCCGGCTCTGGCCGCTAGATCAGCATCCCCCGAAGCGTCCACAAACACCTCGCCGGCGATAGCCTGCAGGCCCGATTTGCTGCTCACTACCCCGCGTTGCACGCGTCCGTCCGAAGCGATTGCGTCCACCAGGAAAGTATGCAGATGCACCCGGACACCGGCCTCCGCAACCAGTTCATCACAGACGAGCTTCAACACTTGCGGATCAAAGGCCCTCTGCTCGGCGTCCGTCCCGGCACGTGCGCCCCTCTGCTCCAGCTTCTGCAGTATGCGTGCGAACACACCGGCGTTGACCACTTCATCTCCGGACATGTAACGCATGAACGGGTTCACCAGCGCCGCGGTAGCCATCCCGCCCATGAAGCCATAGCGCTCCACAAGCAGCGTCTCCGCTCCCTCTTCAGCGGCGGCGACCGCTGCGCACAATCCGGCCGGCCCTGCACCCACGACCACAACTTCTCCACTCGCGGCTACCGGCAACAATTCGTATACGTCGTGCAGTGTTGTCATCTCCCCATCATCCCCATCCGCTCCGGCCGTATTTCACTCATGCACACAACCTCGAAGACCGCGACCTCGCCAAACGGATGGCCCCTCAGTTGCAGCGTGGTCAGGTACTTGAGGTCTCGCTGTTTGCTCAGTTGCGTCGCCAACTCCGGATCGTCAAAAGCCAGGTACGTCTTCGCCCGCGCAGAGCACAATTCCGCCGCAATCTCATCCGGTGCGTTATGAGCGGGCCTCCCCATGTAAACCATGTTGAGATGATAGGCCGCGTAAAGTCCCCTGTTCCACTCGTTTGCTGCTATGGGCGGTGCTACCGGCAGAGAACGGAGCTCTTCTGCCAGAAGCGGAATCCCTGCCATCTCCGGTATCAGGCATCGCCTTGCCAGCGATGCAAAAGGCAATGCGGCTAACACAGTTCCCAGCACTACCAGGCACCAGACCGATCGGTTCATCGCTCCGCCCACGGAGGTATTGGCCTCACTTCTCACATCTTCCAGCATCTGCAGCATGAGAAAGGCCATGCCCACAACGACTGGCACCAGCGGCCAGTAGTATCTGTCCTCCACGATGATGAGCAGGTAGCCCGGGGCATAGACGGCAATGGTCCAGATAGCCCACCTCGCCACCGGAATGTGGCCGCGCCACCCCGACCTTAGCATCAGCACATAGAACAACACCACACTCAGTATGCTCAGGTGGTAGATGAGGAATCTGTGCTGCAGCAACAGGCGTACGTTCGACCAGATGACGCCGAGTTGATGCTTGAAGGAGGTTAAATTATCGAGCGGGCTCCACTTCGGATAGAATCTCGTGCCATCGGTCGGATCCTCCCACTCTGTCAGACGGCCCTCACGTGGATGAACCAGCCCCCGCAAATGCAGATGCCGCCGATTGACTACGGGGCCTGTCCACGACATGTTCATCTCTCCGGAAGTGCTGAACGTCAGCCGCCCACATTGCGCTGATAGAGCCCCTATCCACGGCCCACCTACCACCAACGCCCCTACGACAGCCAGAGCATAGGCCACCGCAGCACGTGCTGGTGCACCAGGCTTTCTCTGCCATCCGTGTGCGCCGGCAATGCCGAGAAAATGCAGGGCAAAAAATGGCAGCGCATATGCCTTGGTCAGGTATGCAGCCCCCGCAAGCAACCCTATCTGAAAAGCTACTAGCGGCTTGGTGATGGCATCTGCGCGCAGCGTCATCCAGAAATAGAGCGTCAGCAGCGCAGCGGCCAACACATCCGGATCCAGCGCGAAGACTGAGTAGCTCAGTGCCACAACTGCCATGCAGATCGTGGCCGCCTTGCGGTACCTCCCACGGATCCCCATCTGCCCCATCAACAGCCAGGAGGCCAGCGTCAGACCCAGGCTACCAATCAACAGAATTGCCCGTGCCGCCACTTGCGGCTCAACATTCACCAACATCAGTGCCGCAATCAGCCATGCCAGCAATGGGCTCCATAAACCCACTATCCCAAGCGCAAAGTTTCCCTCCGCATAGTGCCGCGCCAGCATCAAATGGCAGACACCGTCTGGATTGATCTGATCCACACAGCGCCAGGCAACCGGGATACCCACGAGCAGGTAGATGATGACCAGTCCGATCAGCCAGCGCCGTTCGGTTGCTGAACTGGGTACGTCTGCACCCATGCGGCGATCTCCCTCAAGCTTATCTTGTGCGGGCAGACGGTACGCCTTACCCGGGGAAATTCCGCATCGGCGGGCTGTTTCCCTTCCCGCATATCCTCTACCTGTCACCTGTGTTGACGCAGGATTCGATTCCGCGCGCACGGAACCATGCTGTAAGTTCATCGGCGAAGGAGTGCTGCCGGAGGAGTGTTCTCGGCTCAGACCTGCAGCGACGACACGGCTTCCGTGACATCAGACATCTAGTCAGGAGACAAACCAATGAAGCATATTTTGCTGTGGACAATACTCATCCCCTTTGCGGGCCTTGCCATCGCCCTCCCCGTCCGGGCCGGAGGCGTGGAAGAGGACGTCATTGACTGGTATGACCAGCAGGTGTACGAGAACCTTCAGCAGCGGGACGACTACTACAAGAAGTTGGCCGCATCTGGCTATACGGGCATCAGGACCCCCGATGGTGACCCCGGCTACTACACCTTCGGCGAGAGGACCGACGGTATCGCTGCCATTTATGAAGCCACCGGCAGAGAGTACTACCTGCAGCGGCTCATAGAATACACCAAGCTGATGATGGCCGCAGGCAAAGACAATAACGAAGACGGATATGTTGACTACTTCCACTGGATGAAAGACCGCGAAAGCTACTGCAAGTGGGACTATGAGCCTGGATACAACTACGGGGCGCACTGCTACTGGAATGCCATGCGTACCATCGCCCGCTGTGCACGGGTGGGCAGGCTCGGGCCGCACTATGAGAAATACAATGCGGAGATTGACGAGATAGTTGGATTCGTTACCAAGCAGATAATCGAGAAATGGGAAAAGGGTGACCAGGCCATGAAGCTTGAACAATGGCTGAGCCTGGATCATTTCACGATCAGTGGGATGCACTCCCACGCCGGCTCCCTTATGGTTGACGCCTATCTGGCTACAGGTGATGACCATATCAAGGACTTGGCTACTCGTTTTGCGGAGAAGGTGAAGGGGGGATGGGTCCTCTACAGCAATGGGGCCTATGCCTGGTGCGGCGATGGCGGTATCCAGGTTCCCAAGGATTGCATGGACGTGTCATTTGAGCTTGGGGACAAGAAATACGGGTTGCAGGACACGGCGCACTCGATCCGGGTGATTCGGTTTGCCGCTATAGCCCACCGCGCAGGCCTAGTCGTGACAGAAGAGGACATGCAGCGCCTGGTCAATACCTTCAGCAAGAACCTTTGGCGCGGCGATGACGAGAAATTCGCCGATTATGTCAATGGGGCCGATGATCCAGGGGGCCGCTGGACGTTCTCAACGATCACACAGTGGGTGCGTGTAGGGGGATTTGACGAAGCGACGCATGAGCGTCTCGTCAAGTGGACCGGCGGGCCGCGACGGCCGGATAAGTATTCCGATGATAGAATTCACTACTTTGGGATTCTGGCGCTGAACCTGAAGCTGCGGAAGGACGGGTACAAGCTTCATCCGTGGCAGGCGGCACCGGAATAGGACGCTCTCAACCTGCCATGAACTCGGCAAGAGAGCCACGTCCTGTCAAGACGCGGCCCTCTTTGCATCTGCACGAGTGCTTGCTCGATGCCTTTCGTATCTGCATGAGCACTGGACTGGACCCCAGTTGCCTACTCGATGCTCCACACCAACAGCGTCGTGTCAGCCGAGGCCGATGTCAGCAGCTTCCCGTCCGGCGACACTGCCAACCCGTTAATTCGGGAGCTCTGGCCCTTCAGTTCTTGCACATTTTCGCCAGTTGTCAGGTCCCAGCATTTGATCGTCGGATCGTCGCCGGTGGCGTACAGCTTGGTGCCATCTGGCGAGACGACCATGGCTTTCACCCACGTGGCCTGCTCCATCTCCGCGATCTTCTCAGCGGATGCCAGGTTCCAGCGGAATATTTTCTGGTCGCGCCCTCCTGAGAGAGCTTCCTCGCCATCTGCGCTGAAGGCAACCGCATTGACCCAACCACGGTGCCCCTCCATCTTTTTGAGCTCCTCCTGCGTTTCCAGATCCCAGAGGCGCACTGTGCCGTCGCGCCCGCCGCTGAGTATCAAATTGTCATCAGCGGATACATCAACTGCCAGCACTCCGCCCAGGTGGCCCTGGAGGACTCCTACGGCCTCTTCGCTCTCCGGCGTCCAGATTCGGACCGAGCCGTCGCCGGCACTGCTCAGGAGCATCTTGCCGTCGTGAGTGTACTTCACGGAGCGTACATAACCCAGATGGCCCTTCAGTTCCCGCAGCAGCTTACCATCGGCGACACTGAACTCCCGCAGTACACCATCCTTGCATCCGGCGGCCGCTCTCGTCCCGTCCGGGGAGACTGCCAGCGAGTAAGCGCCCAAGTTTGCGCCCTCCATGACCAGTTTCGTCTCTCCGCTAGTCACGTCCCATAGGCGCAGTGTGCCGTCACTGGAGCCGCTTACCACTTGCTTGCCATCAGGTAGGAAGCCGACACCCTCGACTGAGCCAGCGTGACGCTCGAACTCCACACGCGGCTTGCCGGTTGCCAGTTCGCTTTCCGCCACCAGGCCCCCACCATAAGAAAGCACGTATTTCCCATCCGGCGAGACCCTCAGGATGTTCGCATACCGCTCGTGAGGGAACCAGCGCAACAGAATCTCAGGCTTGGTCCTATCCCAGCGTCGTATCGAGCCGTCCCGCGAGCCGGTTAGTACCTGCTCAGGCTCCTGGCAATAAGCCACGCTGTTGACTGCGCCGCCGTGGTGTCCCTTGAACTGCGCCAGCATCTTGTATTCATCAAGGTCCCACTCGCTACCGTAACTGCGGCTCCCCACCAGCAGCCGTTTACGGTCGGGTGACAGACACATGTCATAGGCACAGTAATTCTTCAAGAACATCCTCAGCTTCTCTCCGGTGCTCAGGTCATAGTGACACACCGTGTCATCATACCCGGCGCCCACGAAAGCCGTTTTTCCCTCGGGGCCGTATATCCCCTTGTAGTATGTGGCCACATCATCTGAGCCGTCTATCGCTATGAGCTCCTCGCCGGTCGCGAGGTCGAACTCCTTGAGTGTAGGCGGAACCGTGCCGGTGGTCAGGACCCTCTTCTCGTCGGGCGAATAGTACACCCACTTGAAGCTTTGCTGATTAGTAGGGAACCTGTGCAGCTCCTTTTGCTCCTCGAGACTCCATTCGAGTACATCACCGCCGCTGGCGAACAAAATTCGCTTGCCGTCCTTACTCACCATCATGCACCCAAGCCCGGCATTGGACACCTTGTACTCCACCTCTATCTCGCCCTTTGCCAGGTCCCAGATGTGGATGCTGGTCCCCGTGGCAACAATGCCACGGCCGTCGGGCAGATACGCTATGTCACTGACCCCGCTGGTGTATTTCATCCGCATTGTCCCGAGGCGCTGTACTGCGTTAGCCGGTAGCGCATCACCCAACCTGTCGGTGTTGTTCTGCGCCCATGCCGGGATACTCACTATCAGTAATCCTACCAGTGTCGCTAACCCATACCATTTCATGACTCATTCCTCCTGTTGGCTGAGACAAGCTTCCTGTGCGATATCTCTTCGGCTTGTCTGTCCCGCCTTCTGCTTACCAAACTAAACAAATCAGAACTCGATGCGTTTCTCCTGTGGCTTCTGCTCCGGTCCCCACACGTTCTTATAGACATGCGTGTTGCCCACCGAATACACGGCCTTCTCAGGCGGGTTGACGAACCAGTTGTGGTGTATCTCCGCTCCCTGGGAGGGCGTTCCTCGGATACCCACTTCACGCTTGTCGCCCAGGAATGTATTGTGATGGATGTTCATCCAGTCCCCCGCGATATCGGTGTTGTCCCCACGATCGCGGCCACCGTGCATATCCAACTGCGTGCTGGTGCAATTCTCCATGATCAGGTTCCACGCCGCTTCGTAGCTGCAACCCGGACGACCGCCGGCGGCGATATGGTGTCGGGAGTAGTCGAACTTATTGGCGATGATGCGGACATCGGAACTGTACACCACGACGCCATATCCATACCCGCCCCGCTGGCAGTGATGGATGTAGTTGTGATGTACCTGCACTTGCGACGCACCCAGCGAGGTATGGACGCCTTGAATATTCCAGTTGTAGATTTCGCAGTTGTCAACCTCCGTCCGCCAGTGGCTGGTGTTCAGGAAGGTGGCGTTCTGCGCGGTCCTCTCGGTACCGGCGAAAGGGCCCTCAAATCGCAACCCAGTTATGCGGACCTCATCTCCGGCTGTTGCGTATCCCGTGCCGCCCCGTTGCTTGGTGTAAAGCCGCGCGCCCGGCGAGCCCTCGTGCCCTCGCGTCCCGGCAAGCGTAACGCCACCCGGGAGCGCCACACTTGACGTTCCGGTCATGTCTATCTCCACACCGTCGGGGATGAAAACCACTTCACCCGCCTGGGCCTTGCTTAGCGCCTCCAGCAACTCCGCCTTCGTCTTGATGATATAGTCCCCGGTAGTTTTGATGTCGCTATAGCCTTCCCCGCCGCCTATCGGATTGCCCGTTGGATTCGCCGCACACCCGAAGGTGTCATACGCATCATCAGCCACCGCAGATGTGACTGCGAGGCAAAGCCATCCTACTGCTACGATACTCCAACACGTCACTGCCAGAGTCTTCGCCAGCAACTCGCTCACCAACCTTTCATCATTGTCAGTTGCGCTGCCCTTGCCGCCCGTACCATCGCGCTTAGTACTCGACCGGCTTTTCCTGCAGCGTCTTTTCAGGCCCGCAGACGTTGTCATGCACCCAGGTGTTGCCCGATGAGCGCACAGCCTGCTCGACCGGCAGTGCGAACCAATTGTGATGCACGTCACAGCCCTGAGAAGACACCCCGCGCACCGCAACATTACGCATCTGCCCCTGGAAGGTGTTGTGATGAATGTGCATCCAGTCGCCGGCGATGCTGGTCCCGTCCCCGCGATCGCGCCCTCCGTGCATGTCAAAATGATGGCCGATGGCATTGGGCAGGACGAGATTCCAGGCCGCCTCATAGGCACATCCGGGCGACCCGCCGGAGGCAATGTGATGGCGGCAGAAGTCGAACTTGTTAGCGATTATCGAGACCGCGCAGTTGTCTATGCGCACGCCATAGCCCAAGCCGCTGCGCTGGATATGGTGGATGTAGTTATGATGCACCCGCACGTTAAAAGCTCCGGAACCTGCTGATACGCCACGGTAGTTGAAGTTGTATATCTCGCAGTTGTCAACCTCAAGCCCGTACTCCTGAGTGTAGATGAAGTTGTTTTTGAAGGCCGTTCGCTCAGTTCCTGCATAGGCCCCCTCGAAACGCACTCCCGTCACCCGAACATGGTCACCGCCCGTTCGCATCAGCATGAACGTCGTCCGGCTTGTCGTGAAGAGCCGAGCGCCCTTGGAGCCATCCAGCCCCCGCGTTCCGGCCAGTGTCACTCCCTCCGATATGATGATGTCTTTGATTCCCGTCAGGTCCATCTCCACACCATCGGGCACGAACACAACCTCGCCTGCCTGCGCCTTCTTCAGGGCCTCAAAAAGTTCCTCCTTGGTGGTTACCGTGTAGTCGCCCGTGGTGAAGATAGGGTTGTAGCCCTCGCCGCCACCGATTGGGTTCCCCGTCGGGTTCGCTTCACACCCATACGTCTCCTCAGCCCCCTGCGCCAATACGAACGCACTGCAGAGCACTGCCAGCACCGGCACCACGACGCAATAGCAGACTACCTTCATACGCCGACATTCCTCTCGTGAGCATACCGAGGTCAATACTCGACGGGCTTGCCGCCGACAAACTGAATCGGCTTCTCCTGTGGGGTCTTCTCCGGCCCGTAAACGTTGCTGTAAACGTAAGTGTTACCGCCCGAATGGACGGTCTCCTCGGGCGATTTGGCAAACCAGTTGTTGTGGAGTTTAGCCCACTGTGATGGCACCCCGCGTATCGCCGCCGCTCGATTCGGGTTCACAAAGGTGTTGTGATGAATATGGATCCAGTCCCCGGCGATGTCGGTGTTGTCACCGCGGTCCCGGCCGCCGTGCATATCGAAGTGGTGACTTGTCGCATGTTCCCCTACGTGGTTCCAGGCCGCTTCATAGCTGCATCCGGGTGCGCCGCTGGAGGCAATATGGTGCCGACAGTGATCGAATTTGTTCGCGATGATATACACGTCGGCGTTGTCTATGCGGACCCCATAGCCGTAGCCGCTACGCTGGCAGTGGTGGATGTAGTTGTGGTGAACTCGCACCTGGAACGCCCCCTGATAGGCCGTTATGCCTCGGTGGTTCCAGTTATAGACCTCGCAGTTGTCAACTTCCGTACCGTAGTGAGCGGTTGTCATGAATGAGCAGTGGTCCGACACTTTCTCCGTGCCCGCGTAAGGACCCTCGAAACGCAATCCCGTCAGCCGCACCCGTTCACCTGCCGTGTTCATCAGCGTGTGCCCTATGCGCTGCGTCGAGAAAATCCGCGCGCCCTGCGAGCCGTTCAGACCCCGCGTGCCCGCCAGCGTAACGCCACCAGGAAGCTGCACATTACTCTCCCCCGTCAAGTCAATCTCGACACCGTCAGGCACGAAGATCACCTGCCCTGCCTGCGCCTTCGTCAGAGCCTCGAGGAGTTCCTCCCTGGTGGTTACCGTGAAGTCGCCCGTGGTGAAGATAGGGTTGTAGCCCTCGCCGCCACCTATCGGGTTGCCGGTTGGGTTAGCTTCACACCCATAGGTCTCCTCAGCTTCCTGCGCCAATCCGAACGAAATGCACGCCATCAGCAACGCGATCACCAATGCGCAACAATGAACTGCCTTCATTTCTAGAAGCTCACTCCCTACGCCGGCCCGACATCAGTACTCCACGAACTTACCGTCCACGAACTCAAGTGGCTTCTCCTGCATCACTTTCTCCGGCACATACACATTGCCAAGAACACGGCTATTGCCATGCTCCTAGTGTGAAGTAGCCCTTCATGTAGATGGGGCTGTAGCCTTCGCCTCCGCCTATCGGGTTGCCCTCACAGCCATACATCTCCTCAGCGTCCTGCGCCAACACGAACGCGTTACAGACGAGCACCAGCGTCAGCACCATGCACCGCGCCATTCTCATCCCACGTTCGCGCCTATGGCTCCCGCTTACCCATCGTGACCGTCGTCCGCGCTACTTCCAGATTAAGTCTATCGGGTCTGAGTCCAGTGTCTTTTCCGGCCCGTAGAGATTCTGCCAGGCTTTGGTATTTCCGCCGGAGGTCACATTTCCCTTGGCCGGGCCCAGCCAGTTATGGTGTATTTCCGCGCCCTGTGACGGAATGCCTCGGATGTTGATGCTCCGCACACTGCTCTGAAAGGTGTTGTGGTGAATGTGGATGTAGTCGCCAGCGATCTTCGTCCCGTCGCCTCGGTCTTTGCCCCCGTGCATGTCGAAGTTGTGGCTGTTGGCATTGGGCCCGCAGAAGTTCCATGCCGCCTCATAGCCGCTCCCGGGCTGACCCGATGACGCGATATGGTGCCGGCACGAGTCGAACCTGTTCGCGATGACATAGAAGAAATTCCCGCTCGCTGCAACTCCGTACCCATAGCCCGAACGCTGACAATGATGAATGTAGTTGTGATGCACCCTCAGTCCAAGGATTCCCTCAGCACCCCCGACACCATAGTAGCTGAAGCACGACACTTCGCAATTGTCCACCTGACAGTTGCTATGGCGAATACTAATCCCCCCGCTATGATCGCTTACTGTCTCGCGTTCCCCATAGGGCCCCTCGATGCGCAGGCCGGTCACGCGAACCCCGTACCCGCCACTCCTGAACATCGTGTGGCTCTTGCGCCAGGTTGTGAACAGCCGGGCACCGGCCGAGCCATTAAACCCACGCGTCCCGGCCAATGTCACCTGCTGCGGAATGCTCACATCCTGGTGCCCGGTGAGCTCTATCTCGACGCCGTCCGGCACAAACACGATCTCACCGGGCTGAGCTGCATTCAGCGCCGCCAGCAGTTCATCCAGACTCGTGACCGTGTAGTCGCCCGTGGTGAAGATAGGGTTGTAGCCCTCGCCGCCACCGATTGGGTTCCCCGTCGGGTTCGCTTCACACCCGAAGGTCTCATTGTCCGCCGCATAGTCTGCTGCCACGGACGACGCCCACAGTACCCAGATCGTCACGACGCCCACAAATACTAGGCTCGCCCTCATCTCATCACAAACCTCTCCAAATATTCAGAACTCGATTGGCGTCTCCTGTTTGGTCTTGTCCGGCCCATAGACGTTTTCGTACATTTGCGTGTTGCCGCCTGAGCTCACGGCCTTCTCCGGGGGCAAGGCAAACCAGTTGTGGTGCACCCGAGCCCCTTGTGAGGGCACTCCGCGGATCACTACGGAGCGTGCCGTGCCTTGGAAGGTGTTGTGATGAACGTGCATCCAGTCGCCGGCGATGTCGGTATTGTCGCCGCGATCCCGGCCGCCGTGCATATCGAAATGATGACCAATCGCGTC
>CAZCJS010000006.1:21722-36801 GCA_964498775.1 uncultured Armatimonadia bacterium | reverse complement strand
GCCCCCCGCGAAAATGAGTACAAGTACGTTAAAGAGGTGCTGGATTATGGCTGGCATAATACCAGCAGCCCCGGGATCAATATGCGCCTCGAGCAGACGTTTGCGGAGCGTTTCGGCGTCAAGTACGCCATCACGCACAACTCCGGCACCGGCACCATGCACTCATGCCTGATGGCCGCAGGGATCGGCCCCGGCGATGAAGTCATCGTGCCGCCGATTACCGCCGCGGCTACCGCCTATGTGGTCATCCACCAGAACGCGGTGCCGGTATTTGCCGATATTGACCCGGAGACCTTCCAGATCGACGCGGCCTCGATTCGCGAGCATATCACGCCATACACCAAGGCTATCATCCCTGTTGCCCTATACGGCCTGGCTCCGGATATGGACCAGATAATGGCCATCGCCCGCGAGCACGATTTGGTGGTCATCGAGGACTGTGCGGAGTGTTACCTGGCGGAGTACAAGGGGCGGCTGGTCGGGACGATCGGCGACATGGCGAGCTTCAGCTTCCAGGGCTCCAAGCACATGACTTGCGGCGACGGAGGCATCGTCATCACTGACAATGCCGAGTATGCGAAGGGCGTCCGCTGGGGAATGGCGTTTGCCTATTCCTCGCTGGCGGCGGAATCTGCGCCGACGACCGCACCGCCGAAAGAAGTCCGGCAGGACCCCAACTTCGCCCGCCACTTGGCGCTGGGGTGGAACTATCGGCTTCCCGAGCTTGCCGCCGCATCGGCTCTCGGGCAGTTGGAGCGGCTTGATGACCTGGTAGGCTGGCGGCAAGCCGTCGCGGCAGGATATGCGGAAATCATCGCAGACTGTGACTGGCTGATTCCGCAACGCGTGCCGCAGGGACTGACGAATACGTACTGGTGCTACACGGTGCTGCTGGCTAATGATGAAATTACCTGGCACCAGTTCCGCGACAAGGTTGTCGAGTTCGGCGGGGAGCCTATCTACGGTTCCTGGCGGCCGGTGTACCTGGAGCCCGCCTTCAGTGAGGAGCGCTTCTACGGTAAGGGCTGCCCCAACCATTGCCCACTCTACGAGGGCACACCGCAGAACTACGCGCCCGGTCTGTGTCCGGTCGCCGAGTCACTTCAGCCGCGCCTGTTCCAGTTCCGCACCAACTATGTCCGCCCCCGCGCCCAACGCCAGTACGACGCAATAGAGAAGGCAATCGCGTTCTTCGAGGGCAGGAGCTAAGACAGCCCTGGTCATTTCATGCCCCGAAGAACTCCTCCTCCAGGTCGTCCCATACCTCGGCGGGGATCTCTGCGGAGATGGCGGCGACGGCAGCTTCAAGATGCTGCGGCTCCCTCACGCCGACCAGCGCCGTGGCGATGCGTGGCTCGCGCATGGAGAACTGCAGGGCGAGCGCATAGAGGCTCAGCTCGCGGGCGCGGCACCACTCCCACAAAGCCGTCGCCCGCTGCACTCGCTCCGGAGTCGCGAAGCCGGGCCTTCTGAGCGCAATGTCGCGTGGGTCCTCGCCGCCCAGCAGCCCCAGCATGATCACCGTGCCGTTGTAGATGCCGACATCGTGTGCGGCGGCCGGAGCCAGCACACCCGCGGCCGCGCTCTGGTCAAGGAGGTTGTAATCGCAGAAAGTCAGCGACATGTCGAAGTGGCCGGTTTCAATGCAGGTACGATGGAACTCGTGAGGCCGGCAACCAAGACCAATCGCCCGAATCAAACCTTCATCCTTGCACTCGAGGAGGGCTTCGAGCGCACCCCCGGGGCGCAGTACCGGGTCAAGGTCGTCAGGGTCATGCACGAGCAGGATGTCTATGTAGTCGGTCTGGAGAAGCTGCAAGCTGCGCTCGACACTGCGCCGTGTCGCTGCGGCCGAGTAGTCCTTGGCGCCGTCCGGGCCCCGGCCGGTCTTGGTGGAGATGATGATGTCCTCGCGCTTGACCTCATTGCTGCGCCATTGGGCCAGGGCCAGGCCAACGCGGCGCTGACTCTCCCCGTACATCGGCGCGGTGTCAATGACATTGATGCCCAGCTCCAGGCCGCGATGAACAGCCGCCACGGCTAGCTCGTCACTGTACTCCGTCGAGCCGGGCCCGATCCTGCCCAGGTGCGCACCGCCCATGCCAAGGGGGGTTACCCTCAATTCCGTGCGTCCCAGGCGTCGTTTCGGGAGTGGAAAATCAGCCATTATTATGCCTCCTCAACCGCGTAGGGCGGTTTGGTCAAGTCTATCTCGACGCCGCCGTTCTTTGCTGATGCAACGGCCCCAAGCGCCGCCGCAAGTGACTTAATTGCGTCGCTGTATGGCGCACGTACACGCTCCGGCTCTCCGGCGATTACCGCGTCGAAGAAGGTGGCGAATTCCGCTCGATAGTCCGCACGCCTCTCCCCATCCTCGGCAACCTGCTCACCATCAACCTGTAACCCGCCGTCCGAGAATTCGTACAGGGAGCCATCCGCCACGACGATAAATCCGGAGTGCCCACCCTTTTGCAGGGCGGTACAAGTGGTGATGTTGGCCAGCCCACCGCCGGCCAGAGTGTAGGTCACGCAGATGCTGAGGGGGATGTCGAGGTCGTCGGTTTTGTCCGGGCGCGTCACCTCTCTGGCCGAAACCGATGTGTACTCCGCGCCGAGGTAGCGAAGCAGGTCAACGGCGTGAATCGTATTCTCGACGAAGGCACCGCCGGAGAGGTTTTCGATCATCCACCAGTAGGCGGCGGCTCTGCTGCCATGGAGACGATGGATAAGCGCCTGCAGTGGCGCTTTCCCATCCAGCCGCTCTCTGGCGACCTCACTGCTTTTCGCGTAGCGCCGGTTGAAGCCGACGGCGCTGATGACGCCGGCCTTCTGGATCGCTGCGTTGATCTCGTGCGCCTTCTCCATGCTGAGAGCCGGCGGTTTCTCGACGAATACGGGAATCCCGCTCTCGGCGGCGATGATCTCGGCGTCGGTGTGAGCGAACGGCGGGACGAATATGCACACGGCCTCCAACTGCTCGTTGTCGAAAAGGTCGTGGTAGTCGCTGTAGCGCCTCTCCACTCCGTAGTCATCACCACGAGTGGCCAGATTCTCCTCACTCGTATCGCAGAATGCGACCAGCTGTATTTGCGGCAATTGCGCCAGTATCGGCAAGTGACATATTTCGGCCATCTTACCCACACCCACTACTCCGACACGCAACTTCTCCATTACTCGCCTCCCGCGATTTCCAATAAGCGAATTGCTGCGGAACCAAAACAGTCCGTCAAGCGTCTTATTACAACTGGGCCCTGTGCTGTCATGGCAGGACTGACACCGTGCGGGCTGACGGTATGTTCTCCAACCCGTACGGCGAACCTGCAGGGGAAAGAAAAAGACTGGGACCCGGCAGCGCATCGAGGGTGCAGAAGCAATCCGTCACAAAAGGAGATGCCGCAATGTTCGCTCGCAGCATGATGGTCATCGCGCTAATCTGGATGATGCCACTTCTCGCCGGTTGCGGTGGCACGGAGCCGCCGGCAAAGCAGGCCTTATCGCAACCGGAGTTGAACTCGGCAGCAGTGACCGAGGAGTCGTCGCCGCACCTCTCATCGGCGGCTGTTTCTCCAACTCAGGTTTCGTACCTGGGCGATCTCGACGGCAATGGCTCGCCCTCGGTCGCGGATGCAATTCTGATTCTGCGTATCGTTGTGGGTCTGGATTTCGACGACGCGTGTGCTGATGCCAACAAGAATGGTAGCACCGATGTCGGTGATGCAATCCTCGTTCTGCGATGTGTTGTCGGGCTACAGACATGGCCGATTGGCCAATGTGGCGGCGACTATCCCTATCCGCCACCACCTCCCCCCATCTGAGCTATCCCCGGTCGCGAGAATTTGGATGCGAAAGAAGTGTCACTCGCCCGCTGCGCGGGTATAGTGAAACAGTATGTCATCATGTTCGGTAAACTGAAATCAGAGGAACTGCAATGAGAAAACCGGGTAGTGGATTCACGCTTATTGAACTACTTGTGGTAATCGCAATCATCGCGATCCTGGCGGCGATACTTTTCCCCGTCTTCGCGAGGGCGCGGGAGAAGGCGCGGCAGAGCTCCTGTCTGTCCAACCTCAAGCAGATTGCGCTGGCCGTGCTGATGTATGCTGAAGACTACGACGAGTGCCTCCCCTACTACCAGCACCCGTTCGGAATTGCTTGGTATGATGACCTGCAGCCGTACATGAAGAACAGCCAGCTACGTGTATGCCCGAGCAAGACGGAATGGAACCCGGGCCATGCGACTCACAAGACCGGCTACGGGCTGAATGAGACCGTGTTCCCGTCCGGCAATGGCTCGCCGAGTCCCGTTGCATGTGTGGCGCTGGCCGAGATTGATTACCCATCTGAGACCATCGGGGGGGCCGACAAGAACCAGGGCAATACGCTGATCGTCGGCGTTAGCTTCTCCGGCTCGACGGCATGGCCCTACAATGTTGATCCCCGCCACAACGACGGAGCGAACTTCTTCTTCATGGACGGTCATGCTAAATGGATGGGCAAGACCGCCGGATGGTCACAGAGCACCGAACTGTGGGACCTGAACTAGGCGGCAGTACCTGGCAGTAGCACAAGGACTTACACGCAGAAACACGCTATGAGCAGGCCTCTCGTGATCCGGGGCCTGCTTTTGTTTGTGTTTCGACAGCCGTCGGCGGCGGTAGTCCAGCCGCTCTCGGCAGGTCATCGGTGTGCGGCGGAAGAAGCATGACGGCAGGACAAGATGAACTGAGCCATGTCCGCGATTTCCCCGCTGGCAGGGAAAGCTGAGGTGAGCCGGCTATGGATATGCTGAAGATGTTACCGGCGCTAGTGGCGTTGTTTATGCTCGTTGGTGAGATGGCGACGGGACAGGTTAAGCACCCGGTGATGGATCACTCGTCGCTGCTGAAGTCAACCGACCCCGCAGGCTACAAGCAGCGGGCCCAATACCTCATGGAGCTGTCCGAGGAGGAGATGCTGGGACTAGTGCCGACCCAGGCCGGCCTCTACTTCGTGGGCTGTCCCAACTGCAGCGGCGGCCGCCAGGAGCACCAGTTGGTGTGGGATGTGCAGAAGCCACGGGAGGTGAAGTGTAAATACTGCGGGCATGTATATCCGAGTGAGAAGTACCCGATGGATAAGGTTCAGCAGGTGACGACACCGGCGGGCAATGTGGTCGAGTGCCCGTACTGGGAGGATCAACAGGGATACCGCTACTACTTCGAGTCCTACATGAACTACAACGCCAGGGGCTATATGTCGGGGGCGGCAGAGCAGATGGCGGCGGTCTATCATCTGACGGGCGAGCAGGAGTACGCCCGCAGCTGTGCACTGATCCTCAACCGCTTTGCCGAGGTCTTTGGCGATTACGCGTATCACTTCGACTTCCCGTTCCGGCAGAAGGAATGGTATGACGGTGAGGTGCCGCCGGAGAAGTTCCGAGGCGGCTTCCGCACCGCGCGATGGCACTGGTGGGCATATATGGACATCCCAATGGACCTGGTGCTTGCCTATGACATGATCTATGACAGCGGGGAGCTGGAAAAGATACCCGGAGCGAAGCAGCGAATTGAGAACGAGTTCTTCATACCCGCGACCGAGCAGGTGATGGCTAATAAGGACGATCTGCATAATATGAGTCCGGTCGCATGGCGCGGGATGATCGTCGTCGCTCGCGTGCTGCAGAAGCCCAAGTACATGCACGAGGTTATTGACCGCCTCGAGCGCTTCGCGGCACTGCGCTTCTATGCCGACGGAGTGTGGAAAGAGGGCACACCATCGTACTTTCAGCAGGTGATAGGGGGGATGTCGCGGGTATTCGAAGTGAGCCGAGGGTACTCGGACCCGGACGGGTACAAGCATCCGGTAACGGGAGTGCGCTACGATGACCTTGACCTGAAGTCGGGACTTCCGGTGCTGGCGCGGATCCATGCGGCGTATGCGCACATGAGGATGCCCAATGGTCGCCTAGTGCCCGTCCATGACACCTGGCCAAACACCCGCAGCAAGCCCCTGGAGGCATCGTCCCCGATTCTGCTCCCGCATCTGGGGCATGCGATACTCGGGCGCGGGGAAGGCGATAACCAGATGCAGGTGCATCTGACTTGGTCCGGCGGATACGGGCACACGCACTACGACGGCCTGAGCATGATTGTGTTCGCAGGCGCTGAAGAGATGTTCTCTGATGTGGGCTATACCCACACCAAGTACGCGCCGTGGAAGGTGTCAACTGTGAGCCACAATACGGTCGTTGTGGATTGCGAGAACCAGTACGCGGGCGCCAACCCGCCATCCGACGGCAGTCTGCTCTTCTTCGATGCGGCAAATCCGGAGCTGCAGGTAGTACGGGCCGAAAATGCCAATGTCTATCCAGATAGAGTAAGCCGCTATGAGCGGCAACTGGTGATGATCGGCATTGACGGGACGACTGCCTACGTGGTGGATACGTTTGTCGTCCAAGGCGGGACGCAACATGACTACTTCATCCATGGCAGTGCGGACCGAGCCCAGAAGTTGATCGTCGCAGGCGCGGATGATAAGCCTATTCTGACCGAGCCTGTAGAGACGATGCTGCCGGACGGAGCCAAGTGGGAGGCGCCGACCGGGGAGAATTTCATAGCCCGCGCAAGAGATATGGGATACGCCTACGGGTTCTTATGGGACAACGCGGTCGCCGCGCCGGAGGCGGGTATCAACTCCGCCACCTTCACCTATGATGAGCTGCCGGATGCGCCCCGCGTTCACCTGCTGACACAAGCCGGTGATGAGCTCAACACGGGCACTAATCCACAGGTGCGACCGGCCAATGAAGAAGACGATGAGCTGGACAAATACAAGCGGCCATACGTGATGATCCGGCGTGAGGCCGGGGAAGCTCCGAATACTTTCATCTCCGTCATCGAGCCGGCCGCCGCCGGAGAGCCAAAGCTATCATCTGTGCAGGTGCTGGAGACTAGCGGTGAGGGTACGGCGCTGCTCATCACGACCGACGATTTTGCAGATATCATCGGGCTGTATGGCGAGAGTCTGACCGGCAGCTATGGCGGAGCTGAGTTCGTGATGAACGGGCCACTCAGCCAGTTACGCATCAAAGACGGCGAAGTTATCGCGGCCTACACGACAGGAACGCTGAGCTATGGCAGACTCAGCCTCCAGCCGCAGCCACCGCAGAAAGCAAAGCTGCTGGCCGTGGAACGCTTCGATGCGCACGGGGCATTCGTCATTGATGCCGACTGGAGCGAGGTCGGCCCGCCGGCAGGGACGGTGCTCATCCTCGACCATGGCGACGGCTTCACAAGGGGATACACCGTGGAGGCCGTCGAGAAGGTTGACCGGGGTACGAGGATTGTCGTCAGCGATGAGCCGGGCTTTGAGTATGATGCGGCCACGCAGACAGCGACCTACGTCTTCTTCCCGCTTCACAAGCACAGCGGGGAACACAAGCTAATCTGGCGCCCGGGGGTCAGTTACCGGAAGGCATGATTGACGCCCACAGCGAGTAAGTCTCCGGCTAAGCTCACTCAGGCAGATATGTTCGTGACCGGGAGCCAAGTTAGCATAGTCATGGAGCTGTCAACGCAAAGTAGAAATGTCTTGTTTTGTGCAAAGTGGAAATGTCCTGTTGTCGTTGGGATTGAAATGCTTTTTTCAGGTTCTTGCGCCGGCGGTCTGGTGCCGGGGTGACGTTGCGGTTCGCTTTGGCTGCTGCCTGGGTGCGGCCGACCCTCCGCACAGCGGACGGCAATGGCAACGGCATTATGGAAGCCGTCTATACGCCGATGGCAACTCAGCAACACCATCATGATACTGAATGCCACGGCCATTGATTTGCCCAATGCAATAGGAGTAAACTGTGGTATGGTAGCAGTAAAACAGGAAAGGAGAATACCGATAATGAAACGCACCGGCTTTACGCTCATTGAACTGCTCGTGGTCATCGCCATCATCGCGATCCTGGCGGCGATTTTGTTCCCGGTCTTCGCAAAGGCCAGAGAGAAGGCGCGGCAGAGTTCGTGCCTGTCCAACCTGAAGCAGATCGGGCTCGCAGCGGTCATGTATGCTCAGGACTATGATGAGAGGTTCGTTTTCGGGCACAACTACTACACTGACGCCGGCGGCACCGAGTGGCTCGCCTGGTTCCCGAACCTGCTCGAGCCTTACATCAAGAACCGGCAGATCTTCGTCTGCCCGAGCCATAAGAACTCGTACACGTTCGAGCAGCCCTGGGGCACGATGGACTACAGCTACGGCTATAACGGCTTGCCCGATCCGGGGGCCGACGGCCAACAGCTTATGGCCGGCGGTGCGTCATCGGCTCTGGCTGAGATCAAGGTCCCTGCGGCGACCATCGCCTTCATTGACACCAACTGGATCGAGCTGGATCACGGTGCACCCGACTACGATCAGTTCGACTTCATGGGTACGGGTGACGGCTCCATATCGAAGGTCCATAACCAGGGGTACAACGCAACATACTGTGACGGCCACGCGAAATGGGGCATGCGCACCAAGCTGTCGGACTGGACTATCAGCGCCGACTGAGGTCGCAAGACGCCGAACTGCAGCCGCCCAACAGAAAACGGCCGGGGGCTTGATAAACGCTCCCGACCGTTTCAGTGTGTGAGGTGCCGGCTTGGCGCTCAGTCCGGGTACTTGCCGATGAAGAAGTCGTCCACCAGGATGCGGGCGTCTGGCGCTTGCCTATCCACGAAGACGTAAATGCGGATGGTGCGCGTACCGGGCGCAACATTGAAGGGGATCTCGACCTGCTGCCATTCCCCCGGCTTGTCGGGAACCGCGACGGTGTATCGCGGCAGCATCGCATCGCCGCGTGGCAGGGCATCCACCTTGTACACCGCGTCGCTGTCATTGTGCTTGACCCAGACGGACATCAGCAGCTTTTCGCCGCCCGTCACGGAGATGCCCTCCGACACTCCCGCGTGTTGCGTCTCCCAGAATGCGAAGGAGTACTTGCCGCTGTGCGCGTCCTCATCAGTCAGCGAGCAGCTCATCGGGGAACCGGCTCCGCACCAGACGTTTACCCCGTCGCGCAGTTGATGCCCTGGGGGGAGATCATCGCCGGCACCGGCGAATTCCTTCGCACCGCGCTGCTCGAAGCTCGCATCAGCGACCATGTTCGCAAGCTCCTTGCCCGAGGCGTGAAACCGCGCGACGGCCATCAGGTCACGTAACGCCGGTCGCGTCTCGGTCTTCTCCTGCTCCGTCCACCACGCCACGGTCTTCTCCCTGCCCACAGTCTCTATCAGATATGCGGAAACGTTACGGAATGCTGCCGCCGTCGTGCTCAGTATGCGCGGATGCACCACCCCCTGTTCCAAGTCATGGTAGAACTGCGCGGAGCTGGTGTGCGCGGCGTATTCGGTAGCTGGCGGCTGCTCCATCACCTCAAACTTGTACTCCGCGAGAGCGAGCACATTGTCCACAGCCTCGCGGGCGTCAACTATCGCCTGCTCGGCGGCCTCCATGGAGGTGAACTCGCCGCTGCGCAGCCGATCCATCGCCCAGAACGCCTTTGCCCCGGGTACCGCGAAGTCGTAGAGAATCTTCACAACACGGAGCCGCTCGGTCACCAGCTCATCGTCTTTCGCTGCGGCTAGCGCCTCGGCAAGATGTCTCGAAGCCTTCTCCGCCCGGACGACCGGCAGCACGTTGAACTGCTCGATGGTCTTGGTGTCCACAATTGATGACATGTCTTTCCCATACGGGTGCGGGAGACCGTACTCAGCCAGCCACTCCTCGTAGCCGGCCTCGAGCTCGTCATAGAACAGCTTCATGGCACTTGCCGCCGGACCGAAGAAGCCCTCGTAGAACTCAGCGAGCACCTCATTCTCGTCGAGACGCGGATCCCAGATGAGCTCATTCTCTACATGCCCGACCATGCCATTGAGCGGGTAGATCCCGTAGAACTCCTGGTAGAAGTGCCGCGCCAGGTTGGTGCCGACGATGTAGCGGATCCGTTTCGCCGACTGGTGGATATCAAGCTTCGGCATCAGCGACCGGATGTCGTCATGGTACAGGTAGATGCCCATATGCTTCGCACCGGTGGCCTGCCACTTGTCCCACATCTCGAAGGCATTTCCCCAGACGCACAATACCGGCACTAGCATTGGGTGGAGCTTGACCGTTGTCGGCGGCTCCTGCATCGAGCCATAGGCGATGAAGGCCAGCAGACGGTCCGGGAACTCCTCCGCTACGGCCTCGGCGACGATGTTGTCGAACTTCACATACCGGTCGCACAGCCCGATGCGATTCAGCGGATCAGCGCCCGGCGCATCCATCGCCCTACAGGCCTCACAGGTGCAGTCACCGTAACCGTCATTCACCGCCAGGTTCATGCCGATCCGCTCCGGTTCGCTCCGGAATGTCTCCAGGAGATACTCGACCATCAATTCAGCCACGCGGGGGTTCGCCACGCATGGCTGCCAGCCGTGGGCGATACGCCCGCGCTCATCAACACCGGGGATAAAGCGCGACCCGTTGATCAGCGGAAAGAGCTCGGGCTCATCGAGATGATCCTTGGCGCTCATCAGCCGGTAGTAGCTCTCGTTGGAGGGAAGTGCATAGTTCATCCGCCAGAAGTCGCTGAAGGTGACGAACCGCTCCGTCGTATTTGTGGGGCCCCGGTTGTCCAGCCCGCTCATTATGCGGCTGACGAAATACGGCCAGTCGCGCCACTCCACTTCAGGAAGCGACAGGCTGCTGCGTTTCGGCACTACGTCACCGATCCCGCCCGGCTCTCCCGGCCAGTATCGCCGTACTCCCACGTACCGTCGCAGCAAGCCCACTGCGCCGAGCAAAGTCGCCTTCGCTGTCATGCCACGGATCACCAGCGTCTGCGCGTCAGGTGTCGTGATGAGATAGGCGTTGATATTGGGCATCTCGACATTTCCATAGCGCACCGGCGGAAAATCAAGCGGCGTCGCCTTGCCGACGCTCGTCTCGCCGATGTAGATGCGCCCGAAACCCTCCGGCACGCCTTCGCCTTCTTTGAGCAGCGGCAACGTCGCACCGGTAGCCTTCTCGATGTAGAAGCGGATGTTGCGCGCCGCACGGACTTCGTCAGATGCTGCCTGCTCAGGTATGACCAGACAGGCCGCGGCCTTGCTCTCCTTGACGATAGTGAACGTATCCGCCTGCCCCTCTACAGGAGGCGGCGGATAACTGAAATCCACCTCCGCCGGCGCCTTCATCTGTGCGTAACCCGTGACGATGCACAAGCACGCGGCAAACACGAGCCCTACGAACGAAGCCAGTCGCCTCATGGTTGTCTCACTCCCTGTTACGCGCGGTCATGCCTGCTTCGTCGCTGCGGCCAACTCTCTGCCGAACTCGCGGCACGACTGCAGCTCCTGCGCCCCTGGCTGCCACTTTACCTCGATACCGTCGCGGATGACTTCAATCTTCGCCTCTGCCAGCCGCTCCTGAAGTATTTTCGCCGCGCCGCCGCTCCAGCCGTACGAACCGAAACTCGCCCCCAGCTTGTTCTTCATCCGCAGGCCCTTCAACTCCTCCAGAATCGGCGTCATGCCGGCGAGAATGCCGTTGTTGAAGGTCGGCGAACCGGCTACAATTGTGCGCGCCTTGAATACATCCACCAGCGCATCATTGCGGTCCGCTACAGCCATGTGCACGCACTTGTAGTCAACGCCCTCGTCGGCAAAGCCGTCGCCGATAGCCGCCGCCATCCGTCCGGTCGCATTCCACATCGTGTCATAGAGGATAACGGCTCTGCACTCCGGTTCCTGGGCCGCCCATTCCTGATACTTGGTCACTATCTGCATCGGGTCCTCCCGCCATATCACCCCATGGCTCGGCGCAATCATATCCACCGGCAGGTTCAGCCCTACTACCTCCTCGATCTTCTTGCTGACGAGGTTGGAAAACGGTGTCAGAATATTCACGTAGTACTTCAGGGCCTCCTCGTATAGCTCCTCCTGATCCACTTCATCATTGAAACGCCCTGCCGTGGCATAGTGCTGCCCGAAGGCGTCATTCGGCATCAGGATGTTGTGCCCCGTGAGATAGGTGAACATGCTGTCAGGCCAGTGCAGCATTGGCGCCTCGACGAAGATCAGCTCATTGTCGCCAATGTCAATGCTCTCACCTGTCTTCACCGGCTGGAACTGCCAGTCCACATGGTAGTTGCCGGGAAAGCTGTCCAACCCCTTCGGTGAACACACTACCATCGCATCCTTCGTTTCTCGCATTACCTCGGGCAGCGCCCCCGCGTGATCAACCTCCGCATGGTTGGCCACCACGATATCCAGCTCCGCCGGGTCAATGACCTCGCTGATATTCGCGAGCAGTTGCTTCGCGAAAGGCGACCACACGCCGTCAACAAGCACCTTCTTGTCATCCAAAATCAGGTAGGAATTGTACGTCGAGCCACGATGCGTCGAGAGCTCGTGACCGTGGAAGTGCGTCAGTTCCCAGTCAATAACGCCTACCCAGTAAACGCCGTCCTTGAGCTGTACCACCATCGTCAACGCCTCCTTGATTTAGTCAGCAGGCCCATGCACCCGTTGCTGACAGGCACTCCTGGCCTGCATTGTTGGCTCACATTCTGTTACCTATTGCCTTCTGCAGGATTCCGGCGACATCCGCCAGCGTCGTCGCCGACAGGTACCCATTTACCTGCTCGTACACCTTCTCCAGCAGGTTACCGAGAATACATTCATTCTCGTCGCATAGCGGCGTCGCCAGCAGGCAGGTGTCTGCAACCAGCCGGCCCTCAATAGCCTCATAGACTTCGAGCAGGCTGATATCATCCGCAGGCTTACTCAGCATGAAACCGCCCTTCGGACCGCGCACCGACTCCACTAACTGTGCCTTGTGGAGGCGCTGCAGCACCTTCGCCAGATGCGCCTCGGAGACGTCGAGCCACTCCGCGATCTCCGGCGTCGTGGTGATGCGATCTTTGCAGGCAGCCAGTACCGCCGTCGCGTGGAGTCCCAGCGATGCGGCCTCTGATATTTTGAGCATATTTGCCATCGGCCTCACCCCGCCAATAATGTATTCCAGTACTATTATACCTCATAGGCCGCGCAGCCTCAACCCCCTGGCAACTACCTCACCCTCCGCTCTATCTGCAGCTTCCCCTTGCTGAGCCACATTGGCATCTCCCACTTAGCAGAAACATGCCCTATGCAGACCAAAGAGGGCGTGGCCCGGCTGCCTGCGGAAATTCAGTGACGAGAAAAATGGCCCAAACCTTCGGTTGCGTGTGCCTCGTGTGGTATAATCAGAACGCTGGATTACATATTGCAGATCATCTTTTGGGGTAAGAGCGGTATCCGACTCATCACAGCGCCGCATCGGGTCCAGCCGACAAGCCGAAGCCACGCGCAGATGCTTGCGGCAGTGAGCTGTATCGGGCCAGGATAACGTACCGGAATTATGGCGGCGCTGAGTCGGCTGCCCGACCTCATCAAGAGGAGTAGATACCTTGGCATATCCCCGGTGCCGCGCGAATCTAAGAATACGCATTGTGGCCGTCCTTGCCGCAGCAGCCATCGCGCTCATCGTAGCGACCATGATGACGGGCTGCGGAAAAGAGGAAAGCATCTCGGCACTCAGCCCCGATCTCGAGCAGATGGTCATCCAGTACGGTGAGGAGGAGACGCTGACGCTGGTAAAGGAGGCCGTCGCGAAGGAGAAGAGCGCCAAAAACTATGAGCGGCTTGCCCAGGCATACACCCTGAACCAGAAGCCCGAAGAGACGATCGAGGCCCTCAGGAAAGCACTGGAACTTGAGCCGAATTACCCGCGTGCGGTCATCGGGATGGCTGTGGTGAAGCTCTCGCAGAAGGACTACGCGGCTGCTCAGGAATTGGCTGAGCGGCTGCTTGATCAGCACTCCCGTGGATATGCGGAAGGCCAACTGGCCGCTGCCCGAGCACTGCTGGGACAGGAGAAAGCCCAGGAAAGCTATGACTTGCTGCAGGTGGCGGTGAAGCAGCATCCGAAGTATGCCGCGCTCTTCTATGCTCTGGGCGATACGGCGCTGATGTTGAAGAAAAATGAGGAAGCAGAAAACGCCTATCGCAAGGCGGCGCAACTCGATCCCCAGCAGCGGCGGTACCAGCAGGCGCTCATGGTGGCGCTGGTCAAGAACGACAAGGTTGATGAGGCCATCGGAGTGGCGCAGGACGCGCAGCGGATCAATGCGGACAACCCGTTGGTGCACTTCGTAGCAGGCAGTGTCTATTCGTACGCGGGGCATACGGAGGATGCAATGTTAGCGTACGAAGAGGCGCTGATGTTGGAGCCTCGCTTTGCGCCGGCAGCCAATAATCTGGCCATTACACTCGCTGACAGCGGCGAGCAGCTTACCAGAGCTGAGGAGCTCGCGACGCAGGCCCTGCGCCAGGAGCCGGGGAATCATGCCTATGCCGACACCCTGGCCTGGGTGTGGATACGCGCTGGAAAGTACGACAAAGGGTTGGAACTCCTCTCCAAGGTGCGGGACCAGTGGCCGGACAGTGTCGCCGTCAAGTACCATCTGGGCTACGCGCTGGTCAAGACGGGTAAGATAGCCGAAGGCAAGGTGCTGCTGCAGCAGGTGGCAGCCAACGAGGCTCGACTGCAGTTGGCGAAATCAGCCAACGAGATGCTCGATGAGCTCGCAGGAAAGAGCCGAGACACGGTGGACGAACCTTCGCCGTAGCTGGACAACTCAGAGCGGGTTGGTGCGAAGAGCTTGAACAATATCGCAATTCCATATATGATAGCGGGCAAAGTGGCGCCGGACCCGGAGTATCGGGCCGG
This sequence comes from uncultured Armatimonadia bacterium, assembly GCA_964498775.1. Classification (GTDB taxonomy): domain Bacteria; phylum Armatimonadota; class Zipacnadia; order Zipacnadales; family UBA11051; genus UBA11051. The sequence continues at coordinate 22,038 of CAZCJS010000006.1, read as the reverse complement.
CGCTGAGTGGTACGCACGGGCCGGAGGTTGCAGGTTCGCACAGCGGTGACGCGGTGTCGGAGAAGAAGTGGCCGACGCAACGGGGCCGCATCTCATACGAAGGAAGCTCGATGGGTGGCGCAACCCGTGGAAAGGAAGTGGACGGATGCGATTTGCAGAGAGTTTCAGCAGGTTGGGAAGCGAAACGGCTTTTGAGGTGCTGGCACGTGCCAAACAACTCGAAGCCGAAGGTCGTGACATCGTTCATCTCGAGATCGGCGAGCCGGATTTCGACACGCCACAGCATATCATAGACGCCGCTTGTGAAGCGCTCAAC
>CAZCJS010000006.1:0-21677 GCA_964498775.1 uncultured Armatimonadia bacterium | reverse complement strand
GAATGTGGTGATCGTGCCCGGTGCGAAGCCGATCATCTACTGGGGCATTACGGCGCTGGTCAATCCCGGTGATGAGGTCATCTACCCGAACCCCGGGTTCCCGATCTATGAGTCGATGATTAACTTTGTAGGCGGCAAGCCGGTGCCGGTGCCGCTGCTACAGCAGAACGACTTCCGGCTGGATGTCAATGATCTGGTCGGCCTCGTGACCGACAAGACGAAAATGATTATCATCAACTCGCCGCAGAACCCGACCAGCGGCGTGCTGACCAAAGATGACCTGGCAGCGGTGGCGGAAGTGGCGATCAAAAACGACATCATGGTGATGTCGGACGAGCCCTACGAACAGATTCTCTACGAGGGCGAGCACCACAGCATCGCGGCAATGGAGGGGATGGCTAACCGCACGATTATTCTGGACTGCTTCTCCAAGACCTTCGCGATGACCGGCTGGCGTCTCGGCTACGGCGTATGCGATGCGGAGCTGGCAGCGGCGATTGCGAAGTTTGAGACCAACTGCAACTCCTGTGTGACCTCGTTTGTGCAGAGAGCCGGGATCGCCGCGCTGCAAGGGCCCATGGACGAGACGCAGAAAATGGTCGCCACCTTCAAGCAGCGGCGCGATGTGATCGTCGAGGGGCTCAACAGCATCCCCGGTTTTGACTGCCTGCTGCCCAAGGGCGCGTTTTACGTCTTCCCACGCATAGTCGAGACCGGCTACGACTGCCGCGAGTTGGCGAAGAAGTGCCTCGAAGAGGCCGGAGTGGCGTGCTTGGCAGGAACCGCATTCGGTGAGTACGGCGACGGCCATCTGCGCTTCTCCTACGCTAACTCGGTCGAGAACATCGAGAAGGCCCTGGAAAGAATCAGCGAGATGATGAGCTAGCCGGCAAGTATTGTCACTTGCGGGCAGACAATATGATGATGCCAACGCCGGGCTGCAGGATGCGAATGCGGCCCGGCGTGCGTTACAGGTCAGCGGTAAGACCAATCCTGCGAGGAAGGGGCTGTCAGGGCATGAAGCTGTCATCGAAAATTGACCAATTGCAAACAGAGCAAGCGTTTGAGGTCCTGGCGCGGGCGCGGGAGCTGGAGAGAGAGGGCCGACAGGTAATCCACCTCCAAATCGGCGAGCCGGACTTCGACACTCCAGAGCACATCTGCGCCGCGGCCTGTGACGCAATCCGGACCGGCCATACACACTACACCCCGCCGGGGGGCGACCCCGATTTCTGCGCGGCACTCGCCGAGCACATCAAGCGCACACGCGGCGTCAACTACTCACCCGACCAGATAGTTGTCGTGCCGGGCGGCAAGCCGATCCTGTTTTACGGCATTGTCGCGCTGGCCGACGCCGGTGACGAGGTAATTTGTCCGGACCCGGGCTATCCCGCGTACGCGTCGGTTGCCGGCTTTGTTGGCGCCAAGCCCGTACCCGTAGTCCTGCGCGAGAAGAATGAGTTCCGCCTGGATGTCGAGGAACTACTCGACAAGATCACGGCGAAAACTTCACTGATCGTGTTGAATTCGCCACACAACCCCACCGGCAGTGTGCTGACGAAGGAAGACCTCGAGGCGATCGCAGAAGTCGCGATCAACAGCGACCTCGCGGTCATCTCGGATGAAACGTATGAGAGCATCATCTATGAGGGCGAGCAGCATAGCATCGCGGCGATAGACGGCATGGCCGAGCGGACACTGATTACCGACTGCTTCTCGAAGAGCTTCGCAATGACCGGGTGGCGCTTGGGCTTTGGGGCGTGCAGCCGGCGGCTGGCCGAGGCGCTCACGAAGATGCAGATCAATGCGAACTCATGCACCAACAGCTTTGTGCAAAAAGCGGGCATCGCGGCGCTCCAAGGGCCGATGGCGGCGCTGCGGGAGATGGTAGACGTCTTCAGGAAGCGCCGTAACACAATGGTCGCGGGCCTCAATGACATACCCGGAATCTCCTGCCTCTGTCCCCACGGTGCGTTCTATGCTTTCCCCAATATTACAGGTACGGGGTACGGCAGTGAAGAATTGTCCAGCAAGCTCCTCGATGAGGCCGGCGTGGCGCTGCTACCGGGCACGGCGTTCGGCCAGCACGGGGAAGGGTATCTCAGGATATCGTACGCTAACTCCCTCGAGAACATAGAAGAAGCGCTGGCGAGAATACGCAATTTCTTGGCTTAACGGTGACTCCCGATGATCCTGGTGATGTGCGCCAATGCGGGGATAGACCGCACCTATGAGGTGGAGCACTTCGAGGCCGGCGGTTACCATGTGCCGAGCCGAGCCCGTGCTGACGCAGGGGGCAAAGGGGTCAATGTTGCGCGCGGGCTGCAGGTACTCGGTGAAGAGGTCTTCCTGGTCGGCTTCGGCGGCGGAATGTCGAAGGACTTTATCGCCGCACGCCTCGCGCAACAGCAGATTGTAAGTGTCTTGGTGCCCATCGGTGAAGAGTCGCGGATGTGCATCAACATCGTTGACCGGGCGGCGAAGCAGCAGACACAGGTGGATGAAACAAGCCCGCTGGTGACGCCGACTGAGATTGAGCAATTGGAGCGGCAGTGGCGGCGATTGCTTGAGAAGGCAGAGCTGGCTGTGATCTCCGGCAGCGCGCCACGGGGCGTGCCGTTCCACTTCTACGCCGACCTCATCCGGATGGCGAAGAAAAGTCATGTGCCGGTAATCCTGGATGCGCGCGACCAGTTGCTGGCGCAGGCGGTAGCGGCCGGTCCGGAAGTAGTCAAACCGAACCTCACGGAACTTGAGACGCTGATGGGCAGAGACCTGAAGGTTCCCGAGGGTGTAGTCGCGGCCGGGCGCGAATTGCTTGAACGGCACGGCGTGCGCATCGTCATAGTATCACTGGGGGAGAGTGGCGCGATCTTCATCACCCCACGGCAGGGCATCTACCGGGCACGCAGCCCGGAAGTCGAGTGGCTCAGCGCGGTCGGCTGCGGTGACGCAATGGTGGCCGGCTTTGCCTTTGCCAGTGCACGCAGAGAGCCCTTCGAGCAAAGGATGCGCTGGTCCGTTGCGGCAGCGGCGACAGTAGCCGGTACATTCGGCGCAGCGCTGGAGACGGCTGATACCGTGAGGCGACTGCTGTCGGAGGTGACGATGGAAAAGCTCGAACTATAGTGCCGCTCATGCGTCGGTTTTGGTGGGGGAGAGCGGTTGTGCTATACTCGTGGCTGGTTGAGCCGGTCACTCTCAATTTGGGAGCGTATTTCCTGGCGCAGCCGGAAGGGAATGACAAGCGCTAACAACCGGCATGGAAGAGGCCGCGGAGGCGTTATCATGAATCTCGGTGCAGGAGAGCTTATCGCCATAGCCGTAATCGTTCTGCTGCTATTCGGCGGCAGCAAACTCAAGGAGATCATGCGGGCGATCGGCGAAGGCGTTCGGGAGTTCCGACACGCCACCTCACAGGCAACCGAGGAGTTGGAGGCCGGTATCGGGCTAAAGCCGGAGGATCGCGCCGACACGTCGAGCACGGATGGGACGGAACTGACGGAGGAGCAGCAGAAGCAAGGGCCGGCAGGATAGCCGCCACAGATCGCAAGTATCGCGGAGGCGTATCATGTTGCATCTGTACAACACACTGACGCGCAGGAAAGAGCAATTTGACGTGCCCGAGGGAGACCCTGTGAAGATATACTCCTGCGGGCCGACTGTCTATGACTTCGCGCACATCGGCAATTTGCGCACCTTCGTGTTCAACGACGTGCTGTGTCGGTATCTGCGCTACCGGGGCTATGAAACCCATCAGGTAATGAATATCACCGATGTGGATGACAAGACCATCAATGGGGCGCAAGCAGCAGGAATCAGCCTTGGTGAGTACACGCGGCAGTATGAAGAGTACTTCTTGGAGGACCTGGCGACGCTGCGGGTACAGCCGGCGTGGAAATACCCGCGCGCCACTGAGCATGTCGCAGAGATGATCGAGCTGGTAGCGACGCTGCTGGAGAAAGGACACGCCTACGAACGCGAAGGGAGTGTCTATTTCAGCATATCGAGTTGGCCGCACTACGGGCGGCTGTCAGGGACGGATGTCACGGCTCGATCGGCCTGCGGATTCAGCCGCATGGATGCCGATGAATACGAGCGGGAGCAGGTGCAGGACTTCGCACTGTGGAAGGCGGCGAAGGCAGACGAGCCGTCGTGGGAAAGCCCTTGGGGTGCAGGCCGGCCCGGATGGCATATCGAGTGCTCGGCGCTCGGCATGAGCTACCTCGGCCATACCCTCGATATCCACACCGGCGGCGTGGACCTGGTCTTTCCGCACCATGAGAATGAAATAGCCCAGAGCGAAGCGGCCACCGGCGAACCATTCTGCCGCTTCTGGCTGCACCCGGCGCACCTGGTGGTCGAAGGTCAGAAGATGTCCAAGAGCCTGGGCAATTTCTATACCCTGCGCGACCTCCTCGAGCAGGGCCACGACCCGATGGCGATCCGACACCAGTTCCTCACAGCCCATTATCGCCACCAGCTTGACTTCACCGTCGCCGCGCTCGAGGAGAGCAAGCAGGCCCTGCAACGTCTCTGGGACTTCGTGGACCGGCTCAATGCGTCGCCGGCGCAGGGACAACACAACAACGACATTTCGCAAGCAGTGACTGAAGCCCGCGACGACTTCGAGGCCGCAATGGATTATGACCTGAGTGTCCCCGGCGCGTCCGCGGCAGTGTTCAGCCTGACGGGGACTGTGAATGTGGCGTTGGTCGCGGGCGAGCTTGATGCGGCGAATGTGGCGGAGGTCAATGAGTTCCTGGAGCGGGCGGATGCGGTGCTGGGCTATATCGCCCATGAGAAGGAAGCGCTGGCACCGGACATAGAGGCGCTCATCAAGTCACGCGAACAGGCCCGCGCAGCCAAAGACTGGGCACGCTCAGACGAGATCCGCGACCAGCTTGCCGAGATGGGCGTCGCACTCGAGGACACGCCCGAAGGTACCCACTGGCGGCGGATTGACTGACTTGTATCACGACGTTAGAAAGAAGCGAGGCCGCCCTTGTATCAAGGACGGCCTTTTTGTAACAGCTTGCAGGCGACCGGCGCTACTCCGCCGCTTCCTCCCAGGTCTTCCCGGTATGGTCTATGCGCCACCGCGGACGTTTGCGGAAGGGCTGTTCGAAGGTAGACTCGATGCGCCCGGTTTTCTCCAGGTTCATCATGCAGGCACGAATGCAGCCGGAAGCGCCGCACACCGCGTAGTAGCCGGTAGTCGAGAGCATCGTCTTGTAGTAGTCCACGACATTGCCGGCGGGGAATTCGGCCGTCTTGCGCCAGGTGCCGCCGGCTATTGTGTAGCTGAGCTTGTAAGCCTCCTCTTCGGAAGTCTCCTGCGCGGCTACGTCGAGGCGCAAACCGGGGCAGTCCATCGTCAGGAAGGGAGAGGCCTCCTTATTGAGGCCGTGATGGGTAAGAGTACACTTGCCCATATCCACATCACCCCAGGTGTAGGTCTTATCCTCAATCTGGATGCTGACGGTCTTGCCCTCGCGGATGTGAGGGATGGCATGGCCGTGACATTCGCGCACGCAATCCATGCAGAGGTTGCAGATGGAGTTGGGCTCGACGAGCGGATCAGGCTCCAGCTCGGCATCGGTCAGGATCATGCCGAGACGCTGGCGAGGGCCGAAGCGCTTGGTAAGGAAAACCTTCGACCATCCGCACTCGCCGAGACCGGCGGCAATGGCTGCGATACGAATGGCCGGATAAACTTCGGCGCCAACCTGGCCTGCGCGAACCGGGTCGCGGGTCGGCTGGCTCTCCGGCACACCCGGATACACCGGCACCGCCTCCCAACCGCGGTCCTCGATGAAGCAAGCCAGTCGGTAGGTCCCCAGAGGACGGAAGAATGAGTTGAGCCGGTTATAACCATAGAAAGTGTAGTTACTCCAGTGCGTGCCCTCCTCGATGCCGCGATAGACGCCTCGCGGAATGCGGCGCATCGTGACGATGACCGATTTGCACTCGGGGAAGATGTTGGCAACCTGCATCTGTTCGGGCGCGTCCTTGAGACGCTCGATATTGGCGATACCGACGCCGTCGAGACCGGCGGCGTATCCGAATTCCTTTACCGCCTCCGAGGTCAGCGCGGTCATCATTGTCCCTCCTCGCCGGCTTGACCAGCCATCGGCTTGACCGGGATCTCGACAAGTTCGCCGGTGCGGTCAATCCCCCAGGGCGGGCGGTTGCGGAACCGGTTCGCGAAGATGTTGCTGACGGCACCCTGAGCCTCAAGTGCATCCACGCAGGTGCGGTTGCAGACAGCGCCCAGCCGATCAGGCTTGCCGCTTGCGTGGTAGCGGTTGGGGCAGGCACCGTTCTGGCAGACGCGGCATTTCTCGTAGTCAATCCTGGCAACGCGCATGGTCTTGCCGGCGATGGTCAGCTCATCAAACTCGTCGGCACTGATAGCACCCAGCGGGCAACTGTCTGCACAAGCCATGCACTGACTGCAGATTGCGCCCTCGAAGATGGGATCAGGATTCAGCGGCGCATCGGTGAGGATAAGTTGCAGCCGCTGGCGAGGGCCGAACTGCGGTGTCAGCAAATCTCCGTTGATACCAATCTCGCCGAGCCCACATGCGACCGCTACGTGAGCGAAGTTGGGATAGATATTCGGCGCCGGCGCATCGCGTCTCACCGAAACGCCCTGCGGCCAGGCCTCGGGAGGAAACGGAAACAGCGGCGCGGCTTCCCAGCGGCGGTCCTCGAGGAACTCGACACATTCGAAGACGGTGAGCGCGACGAATTCCGTGTCCAGCCAGTGGTAGCCGAAGGATGAGTAGGTATTGAAGTTGGTGCCCTCTTCACTGCCTCGGAGACTTCCCCTGGTAATGCGACGTGCGACGGTGATGACGGCCTTGGCATCCGGGAAGATGGAAGCCGGACTGGTTTCCGCCGACCAATCTGCAAAGCGGTCCATGCTCGCGATGCCGACAAGGTCTGCACCGGCTTCTGAGGCGAAGGTCTTGAACTGCTGGGTGAGGTCTGACATTGTCTCACTCCTCTGAATAGTTGCACGAATGGCGCGGAAGGGCTGCTTGACATCTTCTGCTGGCGGCCCTATGGTAAGTGTATATTGTGCGATGCGCAAGACGTCACACCGAATCGGAGCGACAAAATGGACACGCGTTGGGACGCCGAGTCACCCGCTGGAGTTGCGGGTCCATCTCCAAATGCGAAGATCATGCTTGCTCATCTGTGATATAATCGGGATAATACAGCAACTGCACTCACCTGTGGCCCGCGAAAAAAGCGGAACATAATTGCCTGCTCACATGTTTTATTTCCAAAAGCAGGTTTGCGCGGCCCCGAATGTGGAATACTAAGGAGTGGAGAGTTGCACAACGCAGCGCGGGCTGTACCTTGGGACGTACCCAGTCGCCGGCGGATGATGTAACGCCATCAACACAATCTTTGGAATACACATGCACGTTGCAGCTACAGTTGGCGTTGTACAGTAGTGCAGCGCCGGGAGGTGACGTACTAATGGGCCGAGAGATGACACTGAAGCGGACAGGTTTCACGCTCATCGAACTTCTGGTGGTTATTGCCATTATCTCCATCCTGGCCTCGATGCTGATGCCGGTGTTTGCCAGGGCCAGGGCAAAAGCTCGCCAGACTTCCTGCCTCAACAATGTCAAACAGATTACCCTGGGGCTGAAGATGTACGGTCAGGACCATGACGAGATGTTTCCCTACGGCAAGACGGCCAATGTCGGCATTTTCTGGCACCAGGCCATCCACCCCTACACTCGCAACCGCCAGATCCTCCGCTGCCCGGACCGCAAGGGCATGTATGTCGGCTACGGCTACAATTATCTAGTCGGCGCCAATGGCACCTCAGAAGGCGAGTTTTACGATTCCGCAATGAAGATAATTGTCGGCGACGTCCCACCCGAATGTCTCGGCGCTACCAACACCTCGCCGGGCACGGAGTGGTGGGTCAATGATCCGGGCAACGATCTGTGCGGCGCCGTCGGCGGCGATGCTCAAGCCGCCAGCGAAGACGAGAGCACCAACTGCTTCCTCGATATCGGTCGCCCGCAGCGACACAACGACGGCCTCAACTGGGGCTATGTTGACGGACATGCCAAATGGGCACGCGAGGAATCCATTGACCAGGCCGCCTTCTGGGTACCCTCTGCTGCCACCGACTAGCAGTCCGATGCCCTGAGATAATGGTCTCGCTCTGACAGCAGACCACGCTAGATGATGGTCTGCTGTTTTTGCATCCCGAGCTACTATCGGATATAGTAACCATGTCCACTGTGGGGAGAGCATCACGCAACTCCCCACTAATCGACCCTTGTAGCTCATGCGAGTCTGATAGCACCGTGCGCAACGCATATTGCCGAGCGAATCTGTTCCTGTCGGTCCTGAACCTGCCGATCTCACGCCGGGGGGGGCGGGCGAAATGAGCCTTAGAGAACTCGCCGCGACCACCGTAAACCGGATGAACCACAATGACGCTGAGCGCAATTACGTTGTGGCATGGCTGCCGGAGTGCGCCGCTCAAAGTGGAATGCTGACCGGATGGACTGGTATCGTCTCTTCAGACCGCGGCATCACCCGACTCGTGCTGCCCAAGCCTTCTCTGGACGACGTGCTGGAGCAACTCCGGCACTCTCCTGCACTGCACCTCGCATGGACTCCCCTCCTGGTTCGCGCGCACTCGCAGATATGCGCCTATCTTGCCGGTCGTCGGCAGCCCTTCACGGTCCCCGCTGATCTCAGGTACGCCACCCCGTTTGCCGCTGAGGCATTGCGTCATGCGCAGCAGATCCCTTGGGGGCACACCTGCAGCTACGGTGACCTTGCCAAAGCCGTCGGACGCCCTGGGGCCGCTCGTGCAGTCGGCCAGGCGATGGCGGCCAATCCCATGCCATTGCTCATACCCTGTCACCGCGTTGTCGGCACTGACGGAAGCCTCACCGGCTTCGGCGGAGGGTTGGAGCAAAAACGCGCACTGTTGAGGCTGGAAGGGGTAGGAGTGGATGCGCAGCGCGAGTAGCAGGCACAGGGCCTCTGCGCCCGTGCGGCAGTTGACTTTGACCAGACCATTGGTTACAATGTCTCGGTACCAATATGTCAGACAGGGAGACGCGCTGAGGGAGGCGCGGTAGCTCTTTCTCAGCAACTGTGTTGGTGCCTGTCTGTAGGTGTCCAGTGCGTGGGGAGGACCGGGGTATGCGTGTGAGGCTGCGTATTGCTCCGGTGCATGTCGTATTTGCAGATTGCGTACACGGGTGGGCGAGTGCCGTTTGGGGTCGGAGATTGCCGCAACAGTTGCAGCGTTACGAAACTGTCGCTCTTGTTGATACGGGAGGATGCGTTACGTGAACCAGCCAAAATGGCGTCTCGGAGTTGCACTCTTCCTCTGCTTCATCTTGATAGCAGGTATAACAGGTGGCGCATCAGCTGGCGACATAGAGGTCGGTTACCTTGATGCGGATGGTGACCCCATCGGCATATGGCCAAGATATGCCTCTGCCAACTCCAAACGCTACCTCCGCGTCGTTGTCGAGTATGACCCTGATGACGAATACATCTACTCCCTGACTGCCTCAGGAGCAATCTACAAGGAAATCGTGACACCTGGCCTGCCCTCCTGGGCCCAGCCCGGCACCGATCAGGGCGTCGCATGGAACTGGGATAGCACTCTGGAAGCCCGCGTGTACACGATTGGGCCATACGCCGGGTATGACATCCGCGGTGCCCCCCACGGCGGCGTAATAGGCAACCTGAGAACCTCAGGCTTAGATGCGCCCTTTACCGACTCCCAGGTGACGTTCAGGGTCGTGTTCGCAGACGTTGAAGATGGCGACCTTTCTGATCCTGAAACCGCTAGGACTGCCGGGTTCAACACTTACCACGACAACTCCGATTATCTGCAGTGGTACAGTGGAGATGCGACAGGAGTAGATCCGCTTAGCGTGTCTCCTGGAGGAATAAGCCCCGATGACGGCACCGGCAGTTCACGGTTCAGATTCAGAGTCGTTTACCGTAATCGCTACGGCTTGCCACCGCTGGTCTGTCGAACAACTTCCCCACCACCATCAAGCACAGATAACCCTAGCGCCAGCTACTCCTATGTTGACTATAACCCTGAGAATCCATCCGACCCCTGGTTTGTGCGAGGAGACTGGTGGGATGATTTCTGGCTGTACTCGAACTGGGACGACCATGGCTTTGACCGGGTCGGCGAGGAGAGGCAGTATCATCTCGGCGAAGTGATTCTCATAATTGATGGAGATCGCACTCGCCCCCGCTTCATGCACAGGGAAGACCCGACGGACGAAAACTGGAGCCGCGGCGTTACGTTCTTCTACGATTTGTTGCCCACGGACTACAAACGCTACATTGACAATATCTTCCTGTTCCCATACAACCCGGCGGGACCTGACGAGCTGGACCGTTACCTCAATTATCTGCGGGGACGGCCGAACTCCAACAACTATGTTGCCCTCAGCGCCGGGGGCCACACATACGAATTCATAGCTACCGACGACTTCAGTCCGGCCATGGATCAAGGCTGGATGCAGGTTGGGCAGCCCGGCAACGGTTTGCACAATGACTACTTGCGAACCAAACCGCGCTGGCGCGGCATAACAGGACGTGACCCCGGCACGGATGTGGACGATTTCGTGGCAACCCGAGAGTTCACGCGATTCCTCGATAGCGACTATGCTGCAGGCGGTTCCGGCTATCCCTATGATTCCCAGAACCCCGGCCGCTATCCTAAGGTAGATCCGGTGCTGTCGGCCCATCCCTATTTCCCCACCGGCACCATCAGCCCCAACGCGATATTCTCCCCCGACCCGACTGGCGCAGCGCCCAGTCCCTTCCCTCTGGACACTGCCGGCGGGCCTGTCCCTCCCTGGCGCTACACAAACGATGACACCATCCGGCCCAACTACGTCAACATACATCCCGAGACCGCTGCCACGCCGTTCAGGGGCGGTAAGTGGACCAACCAGACCACCTTCACCTTCCGCATCAACTACTGGCAGTCCGAAGACATCGCCCCCGACTTCATCAGGGTTTTCATCAGACGCAATGACCGCGGGCTCAACGCCGAAGGTCCGTACACCGGTTACACCATGGAGCAGATGAACCCCCTGGATCGCGTCTATCGCGACGGGTGCGTCTTCCAGTTCCAGGCAACCCCCGCGCAATTCCCCGGCGGCGGCGGACCGGGAGACTACAACTACTACTTCGCTGCCAGTGACGGCACCAGAACGACAATTTACCCCAACCGCCCGGAGGTATATGCACAGCCCGGCGCAGGGAACATCTACGATCAGGGACAGTATGGCGTACCCCAAAGCGATACGGGGGAGGACTACTACTGGTTCCGCGTCAATCGCCCCCCAACTCTGAGTGGAGAGTCGGTTAACCCGACAGTAGGCCGCTCCGGCGAGAATTTCACGTTCCGCGTTGATTACGCCGACGTTGACGGCGAGGTACTGCAGGAGTCCACGCGCGGAGATCGGCCCTTCCATGCCAAAATCCACCTCGACCTCTTCGGCAGCCGCTACGGCCAGGCGTCAGTTACTCAGGTCAACTCCAGTATCTCACTCGCATACCAGACGTACACCGGCAACCACTACAACGACGGCGAGCTCGTCGGGATGGAGCTGGCGATGCAGTCCGGCGCCGCCAAGGGCAAGACTTACGCCATTGCCGGCAACACCGGTAGCGCCATTACGCTGGCAGCCGGCTCAGACCTGCTCGGCGACGGCGTTGCGGCCCGTGACCTCTTCCGCATTTCCAGGTGGTTCGTCGGTACCATGCGCCAGGAAGACAGCACTGACAACGACTACGCCGATGGGGCCCAGTTCGTCTTCGATACCGCAACCAATGTCGAGCTTGGATCCGGCGTGCACCACTACTACTTCGAGTTCTGGGACGATTGGGGTAGTTGGCTCTATCCGGATGACCCCAACGTGAAGGTCGAGGGCGAGCCAGTCCGCTATCCCGACAGCGACGTCTTCGAGGGGCCGGAGGTACGCGAGAACACCGCGCCTCAGCTCATAAACTTCCACTTCACCCCCAAGAGCGTTACCGGAGGACCGGACGGCACCACCGCAACCAGTTTCGTCTTCTTCGTCACCTACGTGGATCAGGAAAACGACCCGCCGACACTAATCAGGCTCGGCATTGATGGAACGCCTCAAGCTCCGGATAGAGTCCTTGACCTGGTGCCTGACCCGCCCGAGGATGACGTCTATACGGACGGCGCGATCTACCGCACCCAGCCTATCAAGCTCTCTGAAGGCGACCACATCTTCTACGCGCAGGCCTCTGACGGCAAGGCGCGATTCCCGGATACCCCGCCTGACCAACTGCTAATCTTCAGCGGGCCATACAATCAGACAACGGGCGGGTATGACGTATCCGTGGAGGGACCGACGGTTGCGCCCAACACGCCGCCGAAGCTGACCTTCCTCCCCGAAGATGACGGTTCAGCCCCGGGCAACCCGCCGGGACTCGACCCCAACACCGGCGATCGCACCACTAATTTCACCTACACAGTCGTGTACACGGATACCGACAGATTCGCCGGCATTGCCGGGAATCCGCCCAAATACGTCCAGGTCTTCATAGATGACAAGCCATTTGACATGGCCCCGGCCGATCCCAATGATCTCGATTACACCGACGGTGCCGTATTCCAGCTCACTGATCAACAGCTAATCGAGGGCACGCCACACACCTACTTCTTCGTGGCATCTGACGACCTCGACCGGGCGCGCCTGCCCGCCTCCGGCGTCGTACCGACGCGCTACAACGGCCCGGTCGTTGACGAGCCGCCCGGCGCACCCATGAACCTGCTTGTCCAGGATACGCCCAACGATAACGGCGGCTCCATAGACCTCGAGTTCTCGGCCAGCCCCGATGACGTCGGCGGCGCCCGTGACGTCACCGAGTATCGCGTCTATCGAACCGAGATACGGGGCCAGTACGGCGTCGAGCCGCTGCTGACCGTTCCGGCCACCGGGCAGGCCGCCTACCACACCAGGGACACCGCACCAGCCTCCAGCGAACCGCCGGTTGACGGCACCGAATACTACTATATCGTCAAGGCATTCGACGCCGCCGCCGAATCGGACCGCTCCAACGAGGAAGGGCCGGTGACCTCCCGAGACAACATCCCGCCACGGCCGCCCAGCGGACTGTCCGTAAACGACCCGGCACTCGGAGGCACTCTTGACCTCGCATGGACGCTGTCACCTGATGATGGCGGCGGCTACAACGATGTCACGGAGTATCACATCTACCGCTCTGATGACCCCGCGGTCTTTGCGCCACCCTATGTAGGTACGGCCGCCGCCGGTGAGTCCACCTTCCGAGACACCACGGTGCCAGATAGAGTAGACTTCTATTACATGATCAGGGCCTTCGACGGCTCGAACGAAAGCGCACCCTCGGACGTCGCCGGGCCCCGGCAATCAACCGACAAGGAACCTCCGGTCATCAGTAACCTCCAGCCTGCCAACGGTGCCACCGGAGTGCCCCGTAACACCACGATCAGCTTCCTCGTCGAAGACAGCGGTGCCGGCGTGGATGTCGCCACTCTTCAGGTCAATGTCACTGTCCTTGGTGCGCCCGTCGAGGGCAGCATCGAGACTACGGGCACGGCCGCTGCGACCACCGTCACGTTCACGCCGTCTGAACCCTTCGACTACCTGCAGAACGTCAGAGTCAGCGTCTATGTCGAGGACCGGCAAGGCAACTCACCCACCAGCAGTCCGCCGTGGACTTTCATCATCGCAGGCGAGCCGACCTCAATAGTCAGTGGCCGCGTCCTCCAGGCCGACGAAACGCCGATCCCCAATGTTCGCGTCATTGCCGGTGAGATCGAGGGCAAAACCGGCTTCGACGGCAACTACACCATCACGGGCCTCGCCGATGGAACCCACGAAATACACGCGCAGTTGCGGGGCTGGCACTTCACTCCGACGCAGGTCGCCATTACCGTGCCCCCGGATGCCGCCGGCATCAACTTCCGCGGCCAGCCCGGATTCGACATCGAAGGGCAAGTCGTTGACGAAGCCGGTACGGGTGTGCCCGGAGTTCTCATCACCGCGGGCGAAAAGTCAGAAGTGACCGGCGCTAATGGCCGCTTCTACATCATGGACCTGCCCGAGGGCACATACCGCGTGACACCGGTCCTCGAGGGCCACGACTTCGTACCGCAGAACCGTGATGTAGAAATCGGCCCCGGACTTGACGGCGGCGGCCAGGTATTCATGGCCGTCCCCGAGAGCCATTCACTCAGCGGCCTCATACAGACCTCCACGGGCGAGCGCATGGAGGCCGTCCGCGTACGCGCCCGCAACACTGACAGCGGCGAAGAGCTAGAGGTATTCACCGGCATCTCCGGTCAGTACGTCTTCCAGGCACTCCGGCAGGGCAATTACGACGTCACTCCTTCTCTTGCCGGCTACCAGTTTAAGCCCGCCCGGCAGAACGTTGATCTCCTCACCCAGAAGACCGATATAAACTTCGTCGGTGTGCCCGAATATCTAGTATTTCTGCCAACCGGGCTCAGTTTCGTGGCCGTCCCCATATCTCCCGAGACCACTGATTACCGTGTCGCCTTCGGACCTACTACGCCGGTCGCACGCTGGGATGGCGCCAACTCTCGCTGGATTACCAGCCAGGATGACCCGACCAACAAGATACTCGACCTTGCCGCCGGGCGCGGTTACTGGGTCAGGGTCTACCCCGAGGAAGTTGAGGAAGGCGAGGACGGCATCACTAACCCAGTCTCCGGTACCCCCATACCAACGAGCGTCGGCTACGATCTCGAGCTCACCGCTAACTGGACCTCGGTCGGCAACCCCTACCCGGCACCACTGCCCTGGCGCAACATCGGTGTCGCCGCCGGTGGCGATGTCAAGGACTACGGCTTCATCTACGACCGTGGCATTAACGACTACCGCATCGTCGCAGATGTCCAGGGCATCGGCATATTGGACACAGTGCCCAACGGCGCGGGCTTCTGGATGCACTCGACCAGGGCCCGGACCGTGCGCACCAATGCACTGACCGCACCGGCCGCCGCTCGCGGGCCTCAGATCACATTCGCTGATGATGACTACCTGATACCGCTGCAGGCTACCGGCGCAGGTTGCGCGGACAGGTGTGCCGCAGCGGGCGTCGTGCAGGCTGCGGACAGGCTCCCTGACGGCGGCAAGTTCATCAATCCGCCCGCCACCGGCGCCTATGTGGACCTCTACATCCTCGACGACGACGGGCAGAAGTTCTGCTATGACTTGCGCCCCGGCGTCCAGAGCGCGCAAACATGGAACCTCGAAGTCGTCACCAATATCGGCGACATAGACATAGCTATAGCGCTGCCGGACCTCTCGCGGGTCCCTCCCGACAAGCAGGTCATGCTCACCGACACCGCGACAGGCAAGCGCATCTACGTGCGCACCGCACAGCAATACACCTACCGCGCAACCCACGATACGCCCCGGCGCTTCAAGCTTGAAGTCGGCCCGCGCACTGGCGGCGCTCTCGTCATATCGTCGGCATCCGCGACGATGACGCGCGGCGGACAGGTCACCGTGGCGTATTCGCTCTCACAGTCGGCCGATGTGACCATCAACGTCATGAACATCAGCGGCCGCTCCGTCAAGGCGCTCGCCGCAGCAACACCGGCAACCGCCGGCGTCAACACCCGACTCTGGGACCTCAGCAGTTCGCGTGGCACGCAGGTGCCCAATGGCACGTACCTTATCAGTATCTGCGCGACAACCGACGGCGGACAGCAGACCCGCACCATCGTGCCGGTGCAGGTGAGCCGCTAGCGCGGCCAGTCTCGCCGACCGTATATGACGGCAGACGTGCAGCAGAACATACGCACACATGGCTACATGATATACAGCACGGATCGGTCCGTGGCATCGCCCGCAAATGGATACTAACGGTTGAGCCGGCCACAGACCAGGAGGCAGATTGATGAGCCACCACGACCACAGACGGCAGATCGCGCTTATCCTCACCTTCACGGTGCTCATGCTCGTCGGTCTGGGGGTGAGTGCCCATGCCGGCGTCAAGGTCCACCTCGGGGACAGTCGCGAAGCATTCATTGACTTCCTTAGCAAAGAGGATAATCTCACCCCGGAAGGTGCTGCCAAGCTGGCGGCGTACTGTGAACGCACCAGCGACTCCCGCATCATCAATGAATGGGAGTTGCCCCACGGCACCATACTCGACTACTACCACGTCGGGCAACAGACACCCGGCGGCCCGGACGCATCATATAACGGCTCGGCACTACTGGTGCATCGTGATTCCCGGCTCGGACAGGCATATCTGCGCAAGGCATACGCGGACCTCGGGGTCGTCGAACGCGTCAACAAGTGGCTCGGCGATGTCTTCGCTCCCAACAACCACCTCGTGCTCGTGCCGGTGGGGATGCTCAGTCCCGGCCAGGGTGCCGACCTCGTCGCGGCCATGGCCGGAGCTACCGAGACCCGCCGGGTCGCCATCATCGCCGCCGAGTTCCCCCCATGGCACAACCAGTCCCCCGACCAGGCCGGCACATCACACCGTATATGGCTGCCTGACCGCTGTTTCAGCGCCTACGAGATGTCAAACACCGAATTGATGGAGGGCGCGCCGCCTGAGAATATCCGCACCTTCCCCATGTACAATAACCTCGACGTGGACTTCAGCGGCACCGTCGAGGGTAACGAGCTCACCTATCGGACGCCCCTCAACTACCCGCCCGACTTTTACGCTGACTCCACCGGCGGCCCCATGTCCATACATGCCAACGGCCAGTGCCCGCCCAACGGCCTCCACAACCCCGCCTGGGACAGCGGCCCCCCGAGCCCTGACCTCCCGGCCACGCCCACCTGGTACTCGGCCGAGCCCTCAAATCAGGACTGGACCGAATTCCAGTTGCAGACCAACTGGTGGAACCTCATTTTCAACCGCGCCAATCAGAACTCGCTGACCAACTACTATTACGATAACTCCCACGGCAATATCACCATCGAGGGCGATCGCAGCGATGTCTTCGGCTGGGTACGCAGCCACCATGTCCTCGACCGGAATCCCTATGGCAAGAGCTACCAGTACGTTCAACAGCCAGGCACGCCGATCATCCGGCCCTTCTACGTCGAGCCGGGCCACCCAACCTACGGCATGCGGATCGTCCGCGCCAGTCTCGACGAGGCGGCCCTCACCCTGCTGTTCGCCGAAGACGTCAGCGTCGGCGTACCGGAGTTGTACGCCTGGCAGCGCGACATCAACGGCGTCGCCTCAGGCGACCAGCCTGGATGGACCAGGATTTATGGCCCCGCCGGAGCATCTCTGAGCACCTATCACTACACCGATCCCTACGATGCCCGCCGCCACCAGTGGCTCAACAGCGGTTGGCAGTTCCGCCGCTCCTCCTCCTCAAGCCCCTTCTACACATGGGTGGACTTCGATGCCATAGATGCCGAAGGACAGCAGTTCTACCTCGTGGTGTCCGCCTACGATGAGGTCACCGGGCATGGCTACTATAGGTGGGGCCGCGAAGGTGGACAGCCCGACGGGGGGAGTCCGGTGCCCACCAACTGGGCCACCGCAAATCCGCTCGACGACGCCGACCTTGCCCACGCCTTCTTTAGTGGGGACTGGAGGAACGTTTACACTACCATCAGGGGCGGCTCTTACCGGCTTCAGAACACCACCTTCGAGCCACAGGACGTTTACGTGACCAGTGCCCAAGACACCCAGGCCTGGATAACGCATGAGGGGTGGGCCCTGCCGCATCCTGACACTCCGGCGCAGAGCCTTTTCGGCGAGTACAAAGACGCCACTGTGGACTACGGCCTCGGCAACCGCCTCAAGTCATTCTGGTACTACCACCACGATCACCGCTTCGACCATACCTCCGGCCGCCCTTACCAGCTGGAGCATCTGGAGAACGCCGCCGGAGTCATTGACGACATCGGTGGCACCGTGGACAATAGTACTTACCACAGAGATACCTGGTACCCATTCAACTCCGACTACAACGACTCCCCGAACCAGGGCTTCGGGTTCAGGCCGGGTGGCGCCGGTCACGATGCTAACGCTATGGTAACCGATATCAACAGGGCCCTTGTTGATAACGGCATCAACCCATCCGGCTACCACAGTATAGCCTACATCTTCCCCAGCGGCTCCAGCGGCCAGCACGAGAACCAGGGCTTCCGCATGATCCCGCGCTGCGCTGGTTACGTCCTGCTGCCGGAATCGTCCGGCTTGACACTGGCCGCGCATGAGTTCGGCCACTGCCTCTTCGGCTTTGTTGACCTCTACGACAATGATTTCTACAACAACTACATGACAACCACGCCGCCCGATCCCAGGCACAAGGAGTGCTGGGCAATGGGGAGCTACAGCGTCATGGCCTATGGCGGCGTGCGCGTAGACGCCTGGCACAAGATCCAAACCGGATGGGCAACGCCCATTAATGTTCTAACGGACCGCCTTAATGTCGAGATTCCTCAAGTTGAGGGCACTCTCCGCGAGCCGGTAATCCTCAAGCTGCCGGCCAACCCATACTACATAGTTGACGGTACCCCGGCCTCCTCCTGGGATGAGTACTACCTCGTCGAGAACCGCCACCAGACTGGCGGCGATTACTACGGCGACCCGTCCCCTCAAGGCCTCTACATCTACCACGTTGACAACCGCCAGATCCGCTACGCGCCGCGCTATGTTATGAACTTCCAGGTTGAGGAGCGCGCTCTGTCGGTTACCCTGGAGCAGGCTGACGGCAGGAACGAACTCGAGAGTCTCACCAGTGCAGGCAATATGGCTGCCGACCCCTTCCCCGGTGCCGACGACGTCCGCAGCTTCTCGCAACTGCCGAAGCTGATTGACGCGAGCGACCCGGACTTTGGCCAGCGCTGGTCGCCCAAGAGTTGGAGCCACGGTGACATCATAGACAACGGCCCGCTCGGCACGGTAGTTATCCGCGCCACGACGCCGACCGACAGCTTCTCCCGCGTGGTCAACATCAGTGACCCCGGCGTGAACATGAACGCTGATGTCTTCGTCGAGCCGCGCGAGATTGTCGTCACCGATGTCAGCGCCCAGGCCGCCGCCGACAGCGGTCCGGATGTCTGGCCCGACGGCGCCGACCTCACCCAGGGCGACCGCCTCAAGGGCATTCTCGCCATGAAACTGGACAACCCCCAGCACGTCCCCGGCAGCGGTGACTACTCGAAGATGTCCACCGGCGAGGTCATCGTCAACCGTGTCAAGATACTCGAATCCGGCACCGCCGAGCAGGTGGCGGGTCAGCCTCATCGGGCGGTCGAGAGGGCCTATCTGTATGCCGAAACCAATGGCACTCCCGGCCTCCAGATCACCGGCGGGACCACTGACAGCCGTATCGGCACGGCGACCTTCGGTAACTACGACCCCGACCTTGCCGCCGAGGTGCCCGACTATGCCGTCTTCACCTCTCTCGGCTACCGCATACCCGCAGACGAGAGCAGGACAATGTATGTCGTCTATGACATACTCGAAAACGCCCAGATCAACCCCCAGATCAGTGTTGGCGCGGAGTTGACCGACTACACGTTTATCAGACCCGCAGCGCCCGGCGCCGTCTGCGAGCGCACACGTGGCACCGCCAAATGGGACTTCGGCGCCTACTACTTCCCGCTCGTCTCGCAGACATCGCTGGTCATCGAACTGCCCGACGGCCTGGTGGTCACACCAAACCCCGTGCCCGACGAGGATAACCCGCTCGGCGCCGGCATCGTAGCGCCCGACTCCGTCAGCCAGGGCCAACTCGATGTTCCGCTGCTGCAGATGCGCATGCACGCCACCCGCGACGAAGTCATACTCCGCCAGATGAAGGTCAATGCCACTATCGGGGCCGGCTGGATTGATGCTCAGGCCGACCTCACAGTCCTCCGCCTGTATGTGGACGTTAACGCCAACGGTCTGGTGGACCCGGGCAGCGACTATCTGCTTTCCGAGGCCAACTTCGCGATGGTCGGCGGAGTGCCCCAGGCCACCCTGCAGCTTGACGACGTCTCGGAAATTGAACGCCGCACCGTCAGGGCCGATGCCGACGAGTACTGGCTGCTCTCGGTTGATGTCGAGAGCGATGCCCCCATCGGCGCACAGGTCCAGGTCCGGCTCGAAACATCGGACTTCATCACGCTCGTCACCAATCCCAGCCACCCCTTCCAGGACTACGTTGAGACCACCAATTTCGCCGATGACCCGACATTGACCGAGACGCTGGTCAAGAGCCAGCCAGCCACCGTCATCGAGCCCAATGCGCCCCCCAACCCATCTACGGGCGGCTTCTCACCGGCGGACACGCCGTATCCGCCCGCCACTCCCACCGTCTTTGCCATCATCAGTGACCGCACCCCGATCTTCCGCTGGGATGCCGCCACTGACAACCTTACTGACCCGGCCGATCCCAACAGCGCCGACGACCCGTCGGAGCTCTATTACGAGATCGAGTTGGCCACAGACGATACGATGACCAACATCATCTTCAGCAGTAACACCCAGGCGACCCCGGGCGTCACTGAGTTCACCCTCCCGGATGCCAACGAGTTGCCCGACCCTGAGGGCGTAGCGGTTGACTATTACTGGCGACTCCGCACGGTTGACACCGACGGAGCACGCTCTCCCGCAACCGTTACTCTTCACTTCCAGCTCATCGGCAATCAGGCCCCCACCGAGCCGACCGGCTTCTTCTGGCCCAGTGGCGGCATCCAGATTACCTTCACCGCGCCGACGTATCTGTGGTCGCACGGCACCGACCCCGACGCCAATGACACCTTCAACACCCTTCGCTACCACATCCAGGTGGACGACAACCAGGACTTCAGCAGCCCGATAGTCAATGAGAGCAACATCCCGGTACCAGCCCTGACGCCGGACGGCGAACCAATGACCGATGCCGACCCGATGTGGTTCGAGCATCCCGTGGATGTCCCCAACGGCAAGCTCCCGCTCTCCGTCGGCGTCACCTACTACTGGCGCGTGATGACCTCCGACGCCCAGGGCACTTCCTCGCCCAACTGGTCCGTCGTTCAGGTCTTCGAGGTCGTCGAGAATCAGGCCCCCTACCCACCCATCGCGCCCTTCACGCCGTCCGCCGACGCGGAAGTCAATAGCGCCAAACCCACGCTTATCTGGCACAGCGAGGTCCGCGACGGGCATCCCGGCGATCCCAACGGTGTCCATTACCTCACCGTCGTGCCCTTCCCGCTCCGCTATCATGTCCAGATAATCGGCGATGGCGGCAACTTCTCCGAAGGGCCATTCATCTTCAACCGTGACGACCTCAACGACACGACTAACCCGGCGGTCAGCGTTGATACGGCCAACAACGAGCTCGCGCTTGCCTTGACAACCAGTGACCTTACCGACAATACCCACTACCGCTACCGCATCCGCGTCAAGGACAGCGGTACGCCTGAACTCTACTCCGACTGGGGTCCGGTTCAGACCTTCTGGGTCAATACCAAGAACGATGCTCCCGAGCCGCCCATTTCGGGCTTCACTCCCACCGGTGGGGCCACCATAAGTAACGCCATGCCCACTTGCACGTGGGATCATGCCACCGACCCCGATCCCACCGATGACGAGACCAACCTCCACTACATTGTCGAGTTCTCCAAGCAGCAGGCCTT
>CAZCJS010000005.1:0-36818 GCA_964498775.1 uncultured Armatimonadia bacterium | reverse complement strand
CAAACTCCTCACCGTGAGGATTGAGTTCGCGGATGCCATAACGCTGCATGAATGCGTCAAGCTGGCCGAGAATCATCTCGACGCCCCGGGCAACGCTCTGGACATCGTCGGCATCCGATATTGATGCGAGCGCGTGGTTGCACTGGTCGCTGAGGGGGAGTAAGTCGGTCAGGAGAGCCTCATGGGCATACTGCAATTGCTGAACACGGTCCTCTTGAATGCGGCGGCGGTAGTTCTGCAAGTCCGCCAAAGCGCGCAGGTGATTTTCGTGCTCCTCCTCATACTTGGCTTTCCAGTCGGTCTCCTCGACAACTGGCGGCTCTGCAGAAGCCTCGGTTTCGTCATGCGAGGCGTCCTCGGGAGGGGTCAAGTCGGCCGGATTCTGGTCAGCTTGCTCATCCTCCTGCTCCTCGGCGGGCGAGTTCAATGCTATCTTCACACGAACCGGCTTGTCTTGCTTACCATCGGTCATATGGAACTATCTCCTCGGTTAAATGGTCGTTCTAGTTTGCTGCATGGAGGTTGTGTGCAGCATCAGCAATGCCGGCACGAAGCCTCCGGGGTACAGGTATTGAGTGGCTGGTGTGTGAACCGGTGTCCGGATGCGGGGACTTCTGTCGGATGAAATGTGCCGGTCAGTTTTCTGACGGTCTGGGCGCGGGTTGGTTCAGGGAGCCCTCGCTCATTCGCTGGACATGGCCTCGCCGAGTCTGGATGCGACAAAGGAAACCACCGACATGGCGTTAGTGTAGTCCATGCACATTGGTCCGAGGACAGCTACAGTGCCGGCGCGGAGTCCGGTTGCAGCGTAGGAGCGTGCGATGAGCGTGCAGCGATCCATGCCCCTGACATGGTTCTCCTCTCCGATGGCCACGGTCAGTTCCCAGTGTCCAGCGGCCGGCAGGAGTGCTTCGCGGAGCAAGGCATGGTGCCCAAGGGTCTCAATGAGCTC
This sequence comes from uncultured Armatimonadia bacterium, assembly GCA_964498775.1. Lineage (GTDB taxonomy): Bacteria > Armatimonadota > Zipacnadia > Zipacnadales > UBA11051 > UBA11051. The sequence continues at coordinate 35,866 of CAZCJS010000005.1, read as the reverse complement.
GCGCAGATGGCTGGGCTGCTGGAACTCCGGCTCCTCGAGGATGTAGCTGGTGCCATCTACGTATATCTCGCGGTCTTCCTCAGCCTCAACGACTTGGCGCAATGCCTGCAAGAGGCTATCCGAGAGGTTACAGTGGGCGACGGCGGCGGCGAGGTCAGTGGCGGTGACAGTGCCAAGCTCGCCGATGGCCCGGCCGCGATAGAGCTTGCGGAGTGCGCGGCTGAGCTGGGCAATCTGCGCCGCCGTGAGCGGGTCGGGACTGCGCAGGAGCTTCTGGACCTCCTTGCCTGTGTCGGTTTTGTAGGAGAGCAACAAGTTGTTGCTGCTGATGGGAGATACCTGTATGTCTGCGAAGCGCTCGACGATGTCGGACGGACTCATTACCACGCTCGGATAGCCAGTGAGTGCGGCCACACTCCGTGAGGTAGTGCGCATAAGCATCCGCGGTCGTCCCTCGAGACGGCGGCACTCCCTGTCATAGATACGGGATGCTTTCTCGTGCTGTGGCAAGGCTTGGTTGCGAATGTGCTTGACATAGAGCCGATAGGCTTCAGGCGTCGGGAGGCGGCCGGCAGATGTGTGTGGCTGGTGCAGGTAACCGGCCTCTTCGAGGTATGCCATCTCATTGCGAATGGTGGCGCTGCTCACGTCAAAGTCGTACTTGCTCTTGAGGTGTTTCGACCCCACTGGCGCCTTGGTAGCGATATTCTCCTGGACGACGGCTAACAAAACCTCTCGCTGTCTTGCCGATAGCGGCGGAACCGGGCTGTGCAACATCAGATGCGACCTCCTCGAACCGCTGATACCTGCTGGCACACAGACCATGAGAGTGCCAGATGCCATCAGCGATCGTCACTACAAAGATAGCAGTTGCAGGAGGCGATTGTCAAGCGTGCAAAGTGCGCCTGTCTGATTGCCGTGGGTGAGACGAGTCGGCCCTCGTCGAGCCACTACCCACCTTCATCCCATTTGATACTGGTAGCCACCGCCTGGGCGACTACGCAACCGAAGAATGCACCGAAGATGAGGGTGATGACGCCTCCGACAGCAGTAAGTGTCCCGCAGAGGCTAAAATGCAGTGTGCACGTCAGCACCTTTCGCGCACCTCCGCGTCGCGTTCTGCGTAACACTGGCCCGGCGAATGCCTGCGGTCGGTGCCGGACGCTGCGCAACTTATCAGTATATTCAACAGACGGTGCTGACAGTCCTGCAATAATGATTGGCAGGCAGACATTCAGGAAGAATATCGCTGCTCAGCCGGCGAGTTGAGATGAGTGCGCAGCCGTTGACGCTGCTGCAGGCTATGCACTATTGTGGTCCCGGTAGTGTGGGCCGCAATCGCTTTGCTCCGCCCGGAAGTAAAACACGGCCATCCCCGAAGGTTCTCGGACAGACGAAAGAGATCTGGCGATGGCTGAGAGCGAAACTGCAGTAGAGGGGATCGGTGAGCGGGCCCTGGAGTTTCTGCACAACTGAATCAGAATAGACACTGCCGTGCTCTTTGGATTATATATTAGTGGTATCCCTCTCCTGTCACTGGTGCGGGCGGGGCAGAAGGGTACGTGCAGGCGTTGACAGTCCTGGAGGCGATGTGCTATTCTAATAGTCCGCTGGCTTCCTGGATGCACAGGGGGCCACATGTTTTGTGGATGTGTATAAGGTGTAGAGCACTGAGGACCGCGCTGCAGAAACTTGCACCGGGCGCGGAGATGGTATGGTAGTGTCATCCGCAAGTGATCTGCAAACGAGAGGGACAATTAGAAGTATGAGAAATGCGCAAGCTGGTAGCGGACGTAGAAGGCGCGGTAAGCCGAGAGAAGAAGAAGGCGACGGGCTTGAAGAGCGTGTGGTGCGGATTGACCGGACGCGCAAGACGGTCAAGGGTGGGCGCGTATCGTCAGTACGTGTTTGTGCCGCAGTAGGCGACGGCAAGGGCCGTGTCGGCCTCGGCGTCGGCAAAGCGCGGGAGATACCCCCGGCCATCGAGAAGGCTATCGCACGCGCCCGGGAGAACATGATCCGCATCCCGCTGGACGGCTACACCATCCCACACCAAATAGAGGGGAAAGTCGGCGGTGCAGTGATACTGCTGCGGCCGGCATCTCGCGGGACAGGTGTTATCGCCGGTGGTGCCACACGACAGATACTCGAAGTAAGCGGAATTCGCGATATCCTCACCAAATCCCTGGGGAGTGGCAATGTGTTCAACCGTGCCCAGGCTACCTTCAAGGCGCTGAAGCAGATATACGACCCCGCAGACATCGCCGCTGAACGTGGGATAACTGTCGAAGCGATGACCGGCCGCTCCATCGAGGACGCCTACGCCAAAGCCGAGCAGGAAGCTGCCGAAGCCGCCGAGGCTGAAGCCGCTGCCAAGGCCGAAGCTGCTGCCAAAGCAGAGGCAGAGGCGCTCGCCGCAGAAGCCCGCGCCGCAGAAGCCATCGCCACTCAGCAAGCTGCAGAAGCTGCAGAAGAAGAGCAGCCAGAGGAAACCGCAGTAGAGGCCGATACCCAACCGGATGAAGAAGCATCACCCGAGGCAGCGGTGCAAGATACCATGACGGACAGCCTCACCGAACTATTCGTCAGTGACACGACACAGGACGCGGAAGAGAAGGACGAGTAGTAGCCTCGCACGCTGAATACTACAAAACCAATAACGCACCATGATGAAACCGAGCCCTCAGTCAGGGCTCGGTTTTCTCCATTCGTAGAGGACAAGTTATCCGAAGGAAGTTTGCTTCAGGGAAGATAGCCCTCCGCGACGCCGAGGCGCATGGTCTCGCGGAGGAGGATCAGGTAATCGTCCACTATGTCGGCCGCGTCGCAGTGTGGCAGACGGTTGATGTACCCCTGGCGGCCCTCATAGACGAACGCCAGGGCACCGAAACGCTGATGCACCACCCGCAGGTATGATATGAAGCCGGTATCTACGGGTTCACGGTCACCAGGTATCTCGTCGGTGAACTGGTGGCCAAGGGCCTTGATTGCCTCCGCAGCAGCATCCCGAATGCGGCGGACCTTCTCGCGATAGGACTCCGGCAGGTTGCGTACCATCATCAACACGTTGATGCTGCAAGCATGCAGGTCCACACAGCACTGCGGCGGAGCGGCTTCCATCGCCGCGAGCAACTGCCGCACTTCGGTTACCTGGATCGTGTCCATGTCCGGCTGGCGGGTGAAGTTGAGGCCCTGCTCATTGTAGAGTCCGCCGAGAAACAGTACGTCGTCCAGATTCAGCCCGCCGGGTGGATAGCCTGCTTCGACCGGAATAGTCTTTCCGTTCCTGTCAAGGGACTGCCCCAGCGGGACGATCGCCTCCGCCGGCCAGCCGACGAAGCAGTCGGCACAACGCGCGCGGGCATCCGGATTGGCGACGGGGACGACGGTGAGGTCGAGTTGTGCAGCCAGTTCGGCAATGTCGGGCCAGGGCTTCCCCTTCAGGTCAACGCCCTCGGCCAGGATATTGAGCAGGTTGAAGCACGCCGCCGTGGTGCCGGCTTCATGGCCGTGTACGCAGCCGACTACCCAGAGCGCAGGAGCGCCGGGGTTGGGGTAGCGGAGCAGGCAGAGGTCGCGGCCGCCGACCGAGGTCCCGTACTTGACGAGCTCTCCCGCCTGCTGGGTCGCGAATTGCTGCGCAATGCCGGCCTCATCAATCGGCCAGAATGGCGGTATGTCCACCTGCGCCTTGAATTGTGTTGTCATGTGGGATCACCTACTCTGCCGAAATGTAGCCTTCCGCGACGCCCAGGCGCATCGTCTCACGGATCGCGAGGAGGTAGTCGTCGAGGATGTCGCTCTCGTCACACCAGGGGAGGATGTCGAGGAAGCCCTGGCGGCCCTCGTAGGGGAAGGCAAGCGTCCCCCAGCGGACGTACAACATCCGCACATTGCCGACAATGCCCGGACCGGGCGGCTTCGGGTCACCATATATGTTGTCATTGTACTGATGCCCCAGCGACTTGACGGCCTCCGCGGTGGCTCGGTTGATAGTCCGCAGCTTCTCGCGGTACGGTTCGGTGAAGCCTCCGTTCATGCAGAAGAAGTTCGAGCCGCAGGCGTGGAGGTCAAGGTAACACTCGGGCGGGTCATTCTGCGCCATATAGTCGAGCAGTTGCTGGAACTCGACGAAGAGGGTCTTTTCGACGCTGACGGGGCGGTTCGCCAGGAAGCCGTCATCGTTAAAGCGTCCGCCGAGAAAGATCATCTCATCGGGATCGAGCCCGTTGGGGACGGCTTCTTCGATGGTGGGGACGCTGCGGTCCTCTTTGCGCCACGATTGAGCCATGCCGTCGAGCCCGCCGGTTGACCAGCCGACGAGGCTGTCAGGGCAGCGGGCGCGACCGTCGGGGTTCAGCAGCGGCACTACGGTGATATCCAGGTCGCCGACGAGGCCGACGATGTCAGGCCACTGCTTCCGGCGCAGGTCTTCACCGTGCCTGAGTATGTGGAGGAGATTGAAACAGGTAGCGGGCCCGCCCGGCTCATGACCGTGTGTCCCGCCGATGACCCATAAGCGCGGCTTGCCCGGATTGGGGTACCTGATCAGGTGCAGATCACGCCCACCGGCTGAGGTGCCATACCTCACGAGACGGTCGGGCGGGACCGCAGCGATGTGCTGCTTGATACCCTCCTCGTTGGCGGGCCAGAAGTCAGGTACTTGCATCTTCGCGATGTGAAATGTATTCATGGCAGATTTCCTTTCGGTTGTAATGGAGCCGGCCCTATACATTCGCCTGCAGTGGCCGGTAGGTCCATGATTGCTGCTTGCACTGCAGGTTCATGGCGCTGTCGTCGTAGAACGCCGGCGTGGCAATTGACGATGCGGTCGCATTCCTGAATAGGGCAAAATCCGCAGACGCAGGCAGGCCGGGCAGCGGCTCGACGGTGACCTGCTCGGGCAGGTCATCTTGCGCAAAGGCCTGCGCCAGAGCCATCAGTACCTGCGCGGGGCCGGCGTTGATGCCATGGGCGCGGGTCGTAGGAGGTATGCGTGAATGTGCCATCGTGTAGGCATAGACGGCACGGGCGCCAATGAGATAATCGGCGCGCCTGAAGGTGAGCGGTGCATTGACCTCAGGGACCGCCTCGACAGGGCCCAGTGTGCGGCGGACCTGGAGCCTCTCGGGCAGCCTGTTGTACAGCATAACGTGCTCGCCCAGCGTCGCGAGGAGGAAGAGCGCATCGGCGACGGAAAGCGTGGTATCGCCGGCGGCCAACGCAGCGAAGCTCTCCAGCAGGCGGCGGGCCATGTCCTGCATTTGGGCGATGGTCAGCCACTGGCCTTCCGGCTCGGCGTGGCGGTCGTAGTACTGCTTCATGCTCAGCACTTCCACGTCATTTCGTGAGGCAAGCCACTGTGCGGCGCGGCGGGTCCATTGGTAGTGTGCCTCAACATCCGCCGGAATGCGCATGATGGCAGGTCGCCACTGGCGGTCCTGGGGGAAGGGCCCGACCGCGCCGAAGTCGCCGCCGATTCGGAACGGCAGGTCGCAGTCGTAGAGTCCCCAGTACTCGGCGCAGACCCAGCATGACGGATGCCCGACGATACTGACATGGTCATGGCCCTTCTCGAGCTGTCGGTCGAAGGCCTCCTGGAAATCACGCAGCTCTTCGTCGGGGTCCACGGCGGGCTTGCGGCGCTCCGGATGCAGCGGGTCATAGGCCATCGCGAAGTTACCCTGATAGCCGACAGTGCGCTTGGCCCGGCCTGCAAAGAGCATGTCCATGACCCACGCGTTGTGCGGCATGTCATCTCCGAAGCCGCCATTGACCGCCCGTACGCCGCCCAGACGCATGGCGTGAGTCGTCGCCGGGCTGTGGTTGCACTCGTGGGAGACGAACGCCGTCGGAAACTGGCCGGTCACCTCCGCCACTTCATTCAGCCCCGGTATCTCGATACTCAGTGCTTTGGCGAGGGCCGTATCCCAGTCATATTTCACCCCGTACACGGCCGCCGGCTCGGGATATTCGAACCAGAAATTGCCGTGGTAGCAGATGTCATGCTCGCGCATGGCCGCAATAACATCATGGCGGGCGTTGAGACGGAGATAGCGCGCCTTCTGCCCGGCGGTGAAGAGGTTCAGCGGTACGCCGACATCACTGTGGATGCGGCACAACTCCAGCAGCGCGTCATCGGACTGCGGATTGAAGGTGTCCTCACAATCGAGGCCGATGAACACGGGCGTTCTACTCATGGCGTCGCCTCCGTCGGAATAGTCTGCCTTGTGCGGTCCTATTTCGTCGGCTTGCGCCGAAACCCCTGTCAGAATTTCCACATCGGCAGAGAGGAAATGGCGCTGGCAGAAGGGAATGGATACTGAATTGAGATGGAAAACGTAGGTAGTCAAGGTATTTAGTTAGGGAAAGGAGCTATTGCGTGTACAGGTATATGAAGGCACTAGGCGTCGCGATCATGATTGTTGCTCTATTGGTATCGGTGGCGGGATGTGGCAGGCTCGTTCGCGGTGCGGCGGAGAAAGCCGGCAAGGTGGCGGGGGAGGCCATTGAAAAAGCGGGTGAGAAGGCTGCCAAGGAGAAGGCGAAGGACGAGAGCAGTGCAGACGAAGAGGATACCGCAGCGGAGCCGACCGGGAAGCTCTCTGCGCTCGGGAAGAAACGGGCTTCGGTAACCAGCTACGAACTGACGATCGAGGTGGAGGGACACAAGCAGAAGCAACTGGTCAAGATGAAGGACGGCGAGGTGGTGCGGATGTGGACCGAAGCGGGCGAGGACGGCTCGGCGTTGATCTACCTGCTCGACAAGCGGGTGCACTACATCTACAACGCCAAAGAGAAGACGGCGATGAAGATGCCGCTGGGCGATGACGATGAGGTACCGTTCGGAGCAGGTGGTATGGACCCGACTGTCGGCGTTGATGATCTGGGGGACAGTCCAGAGAACCTCAAGTCGGAGACAATTGACGGTGTGGAATGCTGGCGCGTCGAGGTACCGTACATGGGCGACAAACTGCCGAAGCTGTGGGTGGACAAGGAGTGGGGGCTGGTTCGACAGACCACGATGGGGGATGCGACGATCAAGTATGACTACACGCGCATCAACAAGATCAGCGACGATGAGTTTGAGTTGCCGAAGGGGACCAAGGTTCAGGACCTCGGGGAGATGATGAAGGACATGCCGACGGGCACGGGCGACTGAGCCTGGCTGAATCGCGCAAGCCATGTGAACATAACAGCCCTCCGCAGCTAGCGGAGGGCTGTGTTACATCACCTGCGGGGTGCTATGTTTGGTGCCGCACCTGGGCGCGGTTCCTTCACAGCCGGCGGGCTCAGTGTTCGTGCGCAGGCGCCTCCGGGAAGACGTAGCCTTCAAGTGGAGCGACCTTGAATAGGCCCTCAGGAGTGTCCACAAGCACTGTCTTGACGATGGCTTGGATCTGTGCCCACGTCGCTTGCTTCTGCTGGTCCGAGGCCGTCCCCTCGAGCACGGCTTTCTGGAATGACGCGAACGCTTTCTGCTGCTCGGCGCTGATGAGCTGCGTCTTGTCGAAGGCCACTCTCACCGCCTGGCCAGTGTCCTTACGCTGGAAAACGATGACGAACTCCGCCGGATTCTCAGAGTTGAGAGAGGGGTCCAGAACCAGGTCGTGGCCATTGATTTTGTGTCGCCCGTAGAAAGCCCGGGCTCCGGTGATGTACGAGGCCAGGTCGAAGATGCCGTTGGGAGCCGACGCCGCCACGCGGATCTGCCCCCTTACGGGTACGCTATCAGGATAGAGTGCCGCCAGGGCCGTGCTCGTGATCATGTATCCTGATGCGAAAGCCGGACAGACGTGCCCATAGTAGAGCGCCACGTCGGTCAGGCGGATCGTGAGCATGTTCCGCCCATCCACGACCGAGCCGACTAGGTTTGCCATCGGCTCTACGATGCGGATGACAGGTGCCTGATCGTAGAAGTCCCGCCACGCGTTTTCTCCCTCCGCGTTCGCGGTAGTCAATGCTGTCAGGGTCAGTAATAAGGTAAGCAGTACTACTGTTCGTACTATCGACATGTCCGTATCCTCTTTTCTTTGGTGGCGAAATCTTGCCCACAGGTCCGGCGCAGGAAGCGACATCGGGCAATCACAGCCGGATCCTGTGGGATGCGTGTGCAGCGTACGCGCTCAGGGGATGATACGTCCGGGATTGTGAAGGCCCGGCAGGCCGATACCTTCCTCAAAAGTCGCGTCCCATCGCAGCCACTTGGCGTGTCCATCCGCGAATGTGTAGTTGGCGCCCCCGTTGTGCCGCGTGTCCTTGGCGAGGTGGTCGAAGTGGTTGTGAGGTGTGGGTGTACCGTGCATGTAGGTGGTGAGATCGTCCCAACTCACACCGTTATTGGGCCAGGGCTTGTAGCCCTCGTACGGTTTGTCCGCCGCGCGCTCGGCGACCATGATCTGATACGAGGGATAGTCAAACATGGCCAGCGCCGCGCCCTGGGCGAAGCACCCGTTGAGCACATAGTCTGTCTTCGGGTTGCCGCTAGTGCTCTCGCCGCGCAGGGATGCACAGAAGAGTATCTGGTCATTCTTGATGTAGGGATCAATGGGATCAAGCCATTTGTAGTTGCTACCGCCGCTGCAAGTCACGTCGCAGAATTGCTCGTCGTAGTCGTCCATGTACATGAGCATCGCCAGGCCGAGTTGCTTCATGTTGCTGAGACAGGATGTCTGGCGGGCCTTCTCGCGGGCGCGAGCGAAGACGGGGAAGAGAATCGCTGCCAGGATCGCGATGATCGCGATCACCACCAGCAATTCAATGAGGGTGAAGCCTGTTACACGCTTAGAGCAGAACATCGTTGATCCTCCTCATGATTGAAGCGTTAGCTTCATGTGTTGTTGACAGCTGAGGAGGTAACGGATACTCTGAAGGCGGTGGGGAATGGGCATCCATTCCTCCTCTGGCGCGCTGGGGCTGCAGTCCTCGGTGCGCCATTTGTGTTTGCTGGGACAGTTAGAGACCTCTAACTTACTGCCATGTTAGTTTGTGCCAAGTCTGTTGTCAAGCCCCTATACAATGAATCTCAGCAATTATTCTGTCGCCCGGGTGCACCATAAAAAACGCGGCCTGCCGAGGCAGACCGCGCCCGATTACTACTCGTCAACATTCTGCCGTCATCACTCCTGCGGCGGCATGTTGAGCTTGATGTGGAGGTCGCGGAGGGCCTCCGGCGCGACGGTTCCCGGTGCGCCGGACATCAGGCACTGGGCCTTCTGCGTCTTCGGGAAGGCGATAACCTCGCGGATGTTGTCCTCACCGGCCATGAGCATCACGAGTCTGTCGAAGCCGGGCGCGATACCCCCGTGCGGCGGCGTGCCATACTCGAACGCCTTGAGCAGGAAGCCGAAGCGTTCCTCGGCGGCCTGTTCGTCTATACCCATGGCGCTAAAGACCTTCTGCTGGATGTCGCGCCGGTGGATCCTGATGCTGCCGCTACCCATCTCGACACCGTTGATGACGACATCGTAAGCCAGTGCGCGCACCTTGCCCGGAGCGCTGTCAAGGTAATCCCAGTCCTCCGGATGGGGCATGCAGAAGGGATGGTGCTCGGCATCCCAGCGGTTGTTGTCGGCATCCCAGATGAAGAGCGGGAAATCCGAGACCCACAGCGGCGCAAAAGTGCCCTCGGGGATGAGGTCCTGGCGGCGGGCCATCTCACGGCGCACCCAGTCGAGACTCTCGGCGACGATGGCCGGCTCATCGGCAACCATCAGCAGCAGGTCTCCCGGCTCGGCCTCGAAGGCGGCCAGTATCCTGCTGATATCCTCGTCAGTGAAGAACTTGGCAATCGGCGAGTCAATGCCTTCTGTGGTGACCCGGAACCACGCCAAGCCCTGGGCTTTGTGCTGCTGGGCGAACTCAGTGAGGTTGTCAAGCTGTGCGCGCGGATGGTCGCCACAGCCCTTGACGCAGATGCCCTTCACCTGCCCGCCCTTCGCCACCGTGCCGGAGAAGACCCGGAACTCGACGCCGGCAGCAATCTCGCTGAGGTCCACAAACTCCATGCCGAAGCGCAGGTCGGGCTTATCAGTGCCATATCTGGCGATGGCCTCGGCGTGGGTCATGCGCGGAAACGGATCGGGCAGGTCAACGCCGATGGTGGTACTGAACATGTGGCGGAAGAGGCGCTCGGCGAGGTCATAGATGTCTTCCCGATCAATGAAGGACATCTCGATGTCAATCTGGGTATGCTCGGGTTGGCGATCCGCGCGGAGGTCCTCGTCACGGTAGCAGCGCGCCAACTGGAAGTATTTTTCCACGCCGGAAACCATGAGCAGTTGCTTCATGATCTGCGGCGACTGCGGCAGGGCATAGAAATGCCCCGGACTCACGCGGCTGGGAACGAGGTAGTCACGAGCCCCCTCCGGCGTCGGGCGAAATAGCACCGGTGTCTCAACCTCCCAGAAGCCCTCGTCGCTGAGGAAGTTGCGGACCGCCTGGGCGGCACGGTGACGGAGATGTAGATTCGCCTGCATTCGCTCGGTGCGCAGGTCTATGTAGCGATACTTCATCCGCACCATGTCGTCAACTTCGCCCGCTTCGGCCACGGCTATCGGTGGCGTCTCGGCTTCGTTGAGGACTTCCACCTCGGCGGCGACTATGTCCACTTCTCCAGTGGGGAGGTTGGGGTTTTCGGTACCTTCGGGCCGGCGCCGCACCTCACCCCTGACTGCCAGGACATATTCGCCCCGCACACCATGCGCCGTCTGCCAGGCAAAATTGGCGATCTCGGGGTCAAAGACAACCTGGACAATGCCTGAGCGGTCACGAAGGTCCACGAAGATGAGACCGCCGTGATCGCGCCGGCGATGAACCCAGCCGTTGAGTGCGACCTGCTCCCCGATATGCTCGGCGCGGAGCTCCCCGCAGTGGTGTGTTCTCTTGATGAACGTAGATGGAGTGGACATACGCTAACCTCCGAGGTCGGATCAAACTCCCGTAAAGCCTGGGGCGATTGGCCGGCAGAGTTGGATGGATGCTAACGGGCTGGGCGTATCGGGCCTGTTCGAGCGTTGGGAGTACTAACCATCCGGGTCCAGCTCCGCAACGAGGCGGCGTTCATATTCGGCCACGTTATCGCCGAGCTTGATGCCGATGATGGTAAAGACAAACCAGCTCACCGCCAAGAAGATGACAAACCACTGGATGCTGGCGAGCACAAAATAGAGCACCAGGCCCATAATGGCGATACTCTCGGCCAGCGCGGCCTGCAACAGCAGAGTAGTGAATACCGCCGCTGAGCCGGGCTTGTCGCGCAAAAGCGGCGCGACTCCGAAGATGGTAAAAAAGCCGATTATTGCCGCCAGGCCGATGAAACCGTAGACGATGCCTTCAGGGGCGCCTCCTGCAGGCGGCCCGCTCTGTTCCATCGCGAACACGATGATGCCATAGATCACGGTTGCTGCGGAAACTGCGGCCATGATCACGTACAGCCGCAGTGTCATCCGCTGGACCTTCTGCACACAGAACCCGCACAGGATGCAGTTGCCCTCCGCGTTGAGGGTAGTCGGCTGTTTGCACTTCGGGCACCGCACGGTTCTCATCTGATTTCCCCCCGGCGCTTATTGTGGCATGGCATGTATGCCACCTCGGTTGTTGCTATCCCGAGGGTGGCTGGAGACGCACAGGTAACTGAGCGCGTGGCATCTCTTCCTGTTCGCCGCTCTCGAGGTCTTTGACTGTGAACAGGCCTGTTGCCAGTTCGTCTTCTCCGATGATGACAGCCCAGGCGAAGCGCTCTTTATCGGCATGACGCAACTGGGCCTTCATCGAGCGTCGCCGATAGTCAAGATCAACGCGCAGGCCCAACTCACGCAGTTGCGCCGCAAGTTCTAGGCCTGCTGCCCAGGGCCGATCTCCGAGCGTCACGATGAAGCAGCCGTCTCGCGCGGATTCACCGTCGTCCGCAGCAAGCTGCCGGCGAACCAGCAAGACGCGCTCGGCACCGATGCCGACGCCCACGCCGGGTGTCGCAGAGCCGCCCATCTGCTCGACGAGGCCGTCATACCGCCCGCCACCGCCGATCGAGCTCTGTGCGCCAATGCCTGCCACAACGAACTCAAATGCCGTCCGCGTATAGTAGTCAAACCCTCGCACGATATGAGGATCAAGCTCGTAGGCGATGCCCATCAGGTCGAGGTAGCCGCGCACCTCGGTGAAATGCTCGGTACATTCCTCACAGAGCAGGTCCAGCATGACTGGCGCATCTTTCATGGCCGCCTGACAGACCTCGTTCTTGCAGTCCACCATACGCAAGGGGTTCTCGTCATAGCGACGCACACAGTCTTCGCACATCCGGTCGAGCTTGTCGGCGGCGAACTCCTTGAGCGCGCGGATGTAAGCCGGCGCACACTCGGGACAGCCGACGGAGTTGAGCCTCAACTCGACCCCCGTGAGGCCGACAGCTTCATAGAACTCGGTTGCTAGCTGGATGACCTCGGCATCCGCGGCCGCGTTGGGTGAGCCGATAATCTCGAGGCCGAGCTGGGTGTGCTGGCGGTATCTGCCTGCCTGGGGGCGGTCGTAGCGGAAGATCGGGGCGATATAGTACAGCTTGACGACGCGCTCGCGATCCTGTTGCATCAGGTGGTTCTCGAGGTAGGCACGAACGGCAGGCGCAGTGCCCTCCGCGCGGAGTGTGAGGCTGCGGCCGCCCCGGTCCTCGAATGTGTACATCTCCTTGGAAACGATGTCCGTGCCTTCGCCGACTGAGCGGATGAAGAGGTCAGTGTCCTCGAAGATGGGTGTGCGCAGCTCGCCAAAATTGTGACGCTCGCAGAGTTCAACAAAGGCCTGCTCCAGCTCATGCCAGCGCGGCGCCTCCTCGGGCGTCACGTCGTTGGTCCCGGCTGGTTTCTTATACCTCATGAGAAACCCTTTCGATCAGAGCAAATGAGGGCATGCGGACCCGATGGTTTGCCGCATGTGGTGGCGGGCAAGTCACTCCTGCTCGTCGCTCTCGGGTACGAGCCGGCCTCTGGCGGCGGCGGACATGATGTCGAGGTAGTACGGATGGCGCGAAAGCACGAATACCTGGTACGCAGCCGCTAATGCCAGGACCAGCAGGGAGTAGTAGATGCCGAGGCCGCCGGCAGCCGCCACTACCGCGCTGAAGGCCATCGCCACGCCGACGATAGTGAGGCCCAGACTGGAACTCGCAACACTGCTGAAAACAACCGGCGCATACTCCGATAGTGTATCGGGCTTTGTGCGCCGGCCGTCCTTGATGACCAGATGCGCGATGCGGCCCGCCATTCGCTGCGCATTTGTCCAGTGTCCGTCAATGGTGAAGGCGACCAGAAAGAGCATCGCGGCAATGGCGAAGACCGCCTGGAAATTCAGTTCCAACTGACGTTCCTTCATTGTGAAGTCCGACGCATGTACCGCGTCAACGGCCAGTGTGAGCACCAGGCATACCAACAGCGGCAGCAGACCCCATGTGAGCCATCTCTGCCGCAGAAGCCGGCTTGTCACTTGTAGCCTAATTTCGTTTCTCTCGATAGTCTTCATCATTGCCGGTGTCCAAACACACAAACATGCGCCGCCCAATCGGCGGATGTCTGAGTATAGCAACTGCCATGATGCGAGTCAATTGCATACAGACCGTTTGCCGACGGTCTCTTCATGGATGTCTAATTGTGCGGCACGGCCGTACGCATCCGTCCGTCATGCTCTTGCCGCTCGTCTTTGGTCGATGAGCTTCGGCGTGGTATAATCACAGGCGGAGGCGGAGAATGATTGACCTGCATTGCCATATCCTGCCGGGCATTGACGACGGCTCGGACAACATAATCGAGTCGCTGACAATGGCGCGGCTGGCTGTTGCGGATGGCATCACGACTGTTGTGGCGACGCCTCACAAGGGTACGGCCTCCTATGATCCACCCAGTGGGACGATTCGGAACCTGGCTAGAGATCTGCGGGGGCAGCTGGAGGATGAAGGCATCGAGCTGGAGTTGCTTATCGGCTGCGAGTTGGCCGCCACCTCCGACATCGAGGCATTTGCGGAGAACGGCCAGCTTATCCCGCTCGGAGACAACGGGCGTTTCCTGCTCATAGAACTCCCCTTCACCGGCCATCTGGGCTCGATGCAGCAGCAGTTCTTCGACCTGGAGATAGCCGGTTACAGGATAATGCTTGCGCATCCGGAGCGAAGCATGGCTTGCCAGAGCGACCCGAAGCTGCTAGCCACATTACATGACCGCGGCTACTGGGTGCAAATCAACGCTGGCAGCCTGGCGGGCAAACAGGGCCGCCGTATCCGTAACCTCTGTATCAGGTGGCTGCGAGAGGGTGTAATTGATGTCATCGCCTCCGATGGGCATGACACTACCCACCGGCCGCCGATGCTTTCGCCGGCTCGCAGCACTGTGCTGAAGGTGGCCGGTGAGGAGCTCTGGGAGCAGCTCACCGTGACGAATCCTCGGCGTGTCCTGGATACGATCAGCGAATGATGTGGCAGGCGCACCCGCTGGCGTTTGAGCTATTGACACGACTCGCAGTGCAGGCTACTATTGAACCGATGTTCGATAGCGACTCCGCGCAATGTGATCCCACACCATACCAGCTCATGCGGCAGTCCAGTACACACCACGTCTCAGGAACTACTCACCCGTGAAGAGTGACACGATCCGGGTCCGGGGCGCTGCGCAGCACAATCTGCGCGGTGTTGACCTCGACCTGCCCAAAAACTGTCTCATTGTCTTCACCGGCGTCAGCGGCTCGGGGAAGTCTTCGCTCGCCTTTGACACGCTCTTCGTCGAGGGTCAGCGGCGCTATGTCGAGTCGCTTTCGACGTATGCGCGGCAATTCCTCGCGCAGCTAAGGCGACCCGATGTGAAGCTACTCGACGGCCTGCCCCCCGCGATTGCCATTGACCAGGGCGCGCGCAGCAACAACCCCCGCTCCACTGTCGCCACGCTAACGGAGGTCTATGACTACCTGCGCGTTCTTTATGCCGCCATCGGCGAACCGCACTGCCCGGACTGTGGCGCTCCGATCGGCAGTCAGAGCCGGCAAAGCATCGTCGCTCGCATCCTTGAGTCGCCCACCGGCTCGATGGTCACGATAATGGCTCCCGTCGTCGCCGGGCGCAAGGGCGAGTTCCGGGACCTGCTTGAGGATATGAACCGGCGCGGCTATGTGCACGCTCGTGTGGATGGGGAACTCGCGCGCATCTCGGAAGTGGCCGCCCTCGACCGCTACCGTCGCCATGACATCGAGATAGTCATTGACCGCGTCGAGGTGACTGCGGACGCCCGAACGCGCCTCGCTGAAGCTGTCGAAGATGCGCTCAAGGTCGGCGATGGCGCAGTCATCATCGTCCCTGAAGATGGCGAGGAGTTGCTACTGTCGGCGGGTTTCTCTTGTGGCCGCTGTGGGCGGAGTATTCAGGAGCCGACACATGCCACCTTCTCATTCAACAGCCCGCGCGGGATGTGTCGCAACTGCAACGGTCTCGGCAGCGAGCGCCGGCTGATGCCCGAACTGCTGCTGACGCACCCGGAACGCTCCCTCGATGAAGGCGCAATCGAGCTGCTGCCCTCGCTGAAAGAAGCCAAGCGGCGGCACTGGTATCAGGGCATGGCCGAGCACTACGGCTTTACGCTGCAGACACCTCTCCGTGATTTGACCGAAAAACAGCAACACCATCTCTTCTACGGCTCCGAGGGGGAGAAGATAGAGTTCTACTTCAAGCACCAGCGCCATGGCTGGGAATGGCGTCATGCTGACGAGTGGGAGGGCGTCATCGCGCTGCTGATGGCGCGCTACCGGGGTTTCAGCTCGCGGTTCGCTCGGCAGCGGTTCGAACAGGCGATGCGCATCAGCACCTGTCCCGTCTGCAGCGGCTTGCGGCTGAACCCTGAGGCGTTGGCGTTCACCATCGGCGACTACAACATCGCCGAAGTCACCGCCATGACGGTCGGTGAAGCGCACGAGTTCTTCAAGGGGCTGGAATTGACCGGTGCACAGTCACTCATCGCCGAGGACGCGCTCAAGGAAATTACCGGGCGGCTGGATTTCCTGGTCAAAGTCGGCCTCCACTACCTTGCCTTGGACCGCCAGGCCCCGACACTGGCGGGCGGCGAAGCCCAGCGCGTGCGGTTGGCGACCCAGGTTGGCAGCGGGCTGGTGGATTGCATCTACGTACTCGACGAGCCGAGCATTGGCTTGCACCATCGCGATCAGGGTAAACTGCTGGATACGCTCAAGCAACTCCGCGATCTGGACAATACGGTAGTGGTGGTCGAGCATGATGAGCAGACGATGTTGGCGGCGGACCGGATTATTGACTTCGGCCCGGGCGCCGGGACTGAGGGCGGTCGCATCATCGCCGCCGGTACGCCGAAGCAGATTGCGGGCAATGCAGCATCTCTCACGGGCCGGTATCTCAGTGGCCGACGCGAGATTCCTGTCCGCACCAGACCCCGCCGCGGCAACGGGGAATATCTCACCGTCAAAGGCGCGCGGCATAATAATCTCGCCGGCATTGACGTGCCCTTCCCCCTCGGCCGGTTCATCTGTGTTACGGGAGTCTCGGGCTCCGGCAAGAGCTCACTGGTGTCGGATACTCTCTACCCGGCGCTGGCTAATCGAATGCACAACGCGCAATTGGCCGAGGGCGCTTATGACGCGCTCGAAGGCACCGACGGTATTGACAAGGTCATCATGATTGACCAGGACCCGATCGGGCGCACGCCCCGTAGCACTGCCGCCACCTACACGAAGGTACTCGACCTTATCCGCGTGCTCTACGCACAGATACCTGAGAGTCGCCAGCGCGGATACCGGCCCGGCCGCTTCAGCTTCAACGTCAAGGCAGGCAGTTGCGCTGCCTGTCAGGGCCACGGCTATGTGAAGCTCGAAGCTGATTTCATGGCCGATGTCTGGGTCGAATGTGAGCAGTGCCAGGGCCAGCGCTTTGACCGCGAGACACTCGACATCCGCTACCGGGGAAAGCACATCGCCCAGGTGCTGGAGATGTCGGTGAGCGAGGCGCTGGAGCATTTCCATAACCAGCCGAAGATCAGGCTAGTGCTGCAGACGCTGGCTGACGTCGGGCTGGGCTACCTGAAGCTCGGACAACCGGCTACCACACTGTCGGGCGGTGAGGCCCAGCGCGTCAAACTCGCCAAGCAACTGGCTCGCCCCAAGTCGGGTAATACCCTCTACATACTTGATGAGCCGACCACCGGCATGCACTTCGAAGACGTGCGGCAGCTTCTCGAGGTATTACACCGCTTTGTGGATGAGGGCAACACCGTCATCGTGGTCGAGCATCATCCACAAGTCATCCGTACCGCTGACTACGTTCTGGACCTGGGCCCCGAAGGTGGTGCCGCCGGTGGCCGCCTCATCGCCCGCGGCACTCCCAGACAGATCGCCACGCGCAAGCGGTCGCATACCGCCGCGATGCTCAGGGAGATGTTCAATGGCCATATGCAACTGGAAATCCCCAGTGTCCATCGGCGGCCGTCATATCAGACCGATGACATAACTGTGACCGGTGCGCGCCAGCACAATCTTAAGAGCGTACGCGCGAGCATTCCGCGGCATCGCTTGACCGCCTTCTCCGGTGTCTCCGGCTCGGGGAAGACCTCGCTCGCGGTTGACACCATCTACGCCGAAGGTCAGCGCCGCTACGTGTCATCGCTCTCATCGTATGCACGCCAGTTCGTCAGACAGATGGAGAAACCGAAGGTGGACCGGGTCGGGGGACTGTCGCCCGCCATCAGCATTGACCATGCCAATCGCGGGCATACTCCCCGCTCGACGGTGGGTACAGTCACCGAGATATACGATTACCTGCGCGTGCTGATGGCGAGGGTCGGAGAGCCGCACTGCCCATCGTGTGGAGCCCGGGTCGGTGCGCAGACTGTCGAGCAGACAGTTGACCGGATACTAGCCGAGTTTTCGGGCCGGCGGGTAATACTATGCGCGCCTTTGCACCCGGCGGCAAACGAGGATTACGACTCCCAGCTTGAGCGTGCCGAACGCGACGGCTGGCGACGCTTCCGCCTCGATGGTCAGATGCACCCACTGCCCTATGAGCAATCCATAGATTCCCGGCGTAGACATCACGTCGAGATCGTCGTGGACCGCATCACCATCGCGCCCCGCAGCCGCTCGCGTTTGGCCGAAGCAATCGAGGCGGCGTTCGCAATATCGGGCGAGGATGTCATCCTCGTCACGGATGAGGAAGACACCGTACAGGGACGACGTGCGTCCGCCACCTTCTCCCAGCTCTTCGCCTGTCACGAGTGCGGGGAAAGCTACGAACCGATTACCCCTCGCAGCTTCTCATTCAATCACCCCGATGGCTGGTGCGAGATGTGCGAGGGGCTGGGCACTCAGCCGGGCATTGACCCGGACATACTGGTGCCTGATGGAAGCAAATCGCTGCGCCAAGGTGCGGTCAAGATCTGGGGCCTGTTGCAGGAGGGGACCTTGCTGGCGGAGTTTGTCGGGGCACTGGCTGACTTCGCCGACTTCAGTCTGGACTCCCCCTGGCAGGCGCTCTCCGATCGCCAACGCCATCTCATCATCTACGGAGCCGATGAGTCGATTCCGGTGCGCAGCGGACTGCAGTTCCACTATGAGGGCCTCGTTCCGGCTATCGAGGAGGGCCGCACCGGGAGCCGCCAGTTCCGCCACAACTTTGGCCAGCTACTGCGGGACTTGCCCTGCCCGGTCTGCGGCGGCGTTCGTGTCCGCTCCGAGGCGGCCGCTGTACGCTTCCGCGAGCACACCATCGGCGAGATTTGCGCCTGGCCGCTACAGCGGGCGCGGCAATTCTTCGACGAGTTGCAGCTCAATCCCATCGAGAAGCCCCGTGCCGAAGACATCGTGCGGGAGATCCGCAAGCGCGTGAGATTCCTGGTGGATGTCGGGCTTGAATACCTCACACTGGATCGCAACGCGCCGACGCTGTCCGGTGGGGAGGCCCAGCGCGTGAAACTTGCCGCCCAGCTTGGCGCCGACCTGACGGGCGTTCTCTACGTGCTTGACGAGCCGACCGTCGGCATCCATCCGCGTGACAATGAGCGAATGCTCAAGGCCCTCAAATCTCTCCGCGACGAGGGCAATACCGTCATCATCGTCGAGCACGACCCGCAGACACTGCGGGCAGCCGACTACCTGATAGACTTCGGGCCACAGGCGGGGCGTCATGGCGGCGAGATTGTCGCCAGCGGAAGTCAGGCCGGTCTCGCCCGCTCGAAACGCTCGCTCACCGGCCGACTTCTCGCCGGCAAGCTCAGCATCCCCATCCCCGAGCCGCGACGTGACCTGCCGGATAGAAACGCGCAGGCGGGTTGGCTGACGATCCTCGGTGCACGCCAGAACAACCTCAAGGACATTGATGTCAGTATCCCGCTGAGTGTGCTCACAGTCATCACCGGCCCCTCCGGATCCGGCAAAAGCACACTGATCAGCGACATCCTCTACCCCGAGTTGATGTTCCGCCTGCAGCCGGATTCGTCTCAGGCAACTCCGGGGCTGCATCGCGATATTACCGGCGCTGAATCCATAAGCAAGGTCGTCAACGTGGACCAGACGCCGATTGGCCGTACGCCGCGCTCCAACCCGGCCACATACGTCGGTGTCTTTGATGAGGTTCGGAAGCTGTTTGCAAAGTTGCCGCCGGCCCGCATGCGTGGCTATACTCCCGGACGGTTCAGCTTCAACCGCCCCGGCGGCCGCTGTGAGACGTGCGAGGGCATGGGCAGCGTGCATGTCCAGATGCACTTTCTACCCGATGTGTGGGTTGCCTGTGAGCAATGCGGGGGAAAACGCTATGACCCACAGACCCTCGAGGTGCAATACCAGGGCCACAGTATCGGCGATGTGCTGGAGATGACTGTCGAGGAGGCGCTGGAGGTATTCGCGGCGTTCCCGAAGATTGTCCGGCGGCTGCGGGTCCTGCGCGATGTCGGCCTGGGTTATGTGCCTCTGGGCCAGGCCGCGCCGACACTTTCCGGCGGCGAGGCCCAACGGGTCAAGCTGGCGGCGGAGCTCGGCCGCCCCGGCCGCGGGCAGACACTTTATCTGCTCGATGAGCCGACTACCGGCCTCCATGCGGCCGATATCCAGAAGCTGCTCGGCGTTATCAACTCGCTCGTGGATCGTGGCAACACCGTGCTGGTCATCGAGCATAACATGGATGTCATAAAAGCGGCGGATTACGTCATTGACCTCGGTCCCGGAGGCGGCGCAAACGGTGGGCGTGTAGTTGCTCACGGCAGACCGGATGATGTAGCCAGTCGCAAGCGCTCCGTCACAGCCCCCTATTTACGGAAGGCTTTGCAGGAAGCCACACGTGTCCCGCGCGAGCAGTTGTCCGCATTCGCAGAGGAGCCGGTCGAGGAAGCCGCCTCGGCGGCTCCCATCAAGCACGAGTTGACACCATGGGAGGCTGACGGGCATAAATGGCACACCGAACAGATTACAACCCCTGACGGCGATCGTCCCAGTTGGCCTGTGCCCACGCTGGAGGCGCTTATCAGCCTGATGGAGCGGATGCCCGGGGCCGCAGAGCCTGACTTCGCTCATCCGGATCGCATCATATTTCATGCCGCCGACCGCAGTGACGTCTGGGCTTACGTCAAGACCGACTCGGAATGGACCCTGGGTCTCGTTATCTATACTCCGAAGGGTCTCTTCGATGAGGAGGACCTTGCCGCTGTGCTGGCCCTGCCGGTATGGGATGACCTGAAGGACGTACTGATATATGGTCGGCGGCCACGCGTGCGCGTTTATAGCAAGGCCCGCGATTATGACCGCGTGCGGATTATGCTGCATCACAAGAAGGACGTGACCGGCGGCGCATTCAACAATATGCTCCAGCAGGCCTGGTACGCATATCTCGACACAGAGGAGGGCCGGTGACCGTGGACTTCCCCTCGCGGCTTATCTTCAAGCCGGTGGTAGATTGTCCCCGCATTGAGGGCATCACTGTGGACGGTGACCTGCGTGACTGGCAGGCGATCGCGCCACTGCCCCCCCTGTGTACGCTCGACGGCATTGAGCCGTTCGCCGAGATGAAGATCGCCTACAATGACAGCGGGATATACTTGGCTACATTCACTGAGCGTGAGCGAGCGGTTGCCGTGAGCCGGCAGCGCCCCCACAGCGCCGACAGTCTCCAGGTATGGCTTGATACACGCGGCGGACTGAGTGGGCATCGCGCCACCCGCTTCTGCCACTACTTCATCCTCCTACCCAAAGGCGGCGGTCGTGGGCGGGATGACCCGGTCGGCCGACAGATGGAGATCCGCCGGGCCTCTGACCAGCCAACACTGGCGCGGCCCGAGGACATAACCATCGCCATCCATCAGGATGAGACCTCCTACAGCCTCGAAGCGCTGCTGCCGGCGGCGATACTCAACGGCTTTGCCCCCGAGCCCGGCCAGACCATCGGCTTTACGTATCTGATCACCGATCTTGTTCGCGGCCGCCAGACCTATGCCTGTGGCGACGAGTTCCCGTACTCCTATGATCCGAGTACCTGGGGCCGCCTGCGACTCGGACAATGACCGTCGTCGCAATGTTGACAAGCCAACAGTGCGCCGCTAATATCAAGGTGGCGTGTGGGCCGCAATGTCCATCTCTCTGATCCCCGGTCGCATCTGGAGGAGCGCTTGTGCCCGAACAATATAGACTCATAGACGTCATCATCAGCGCCATCAAGGAGGATGCAGCAGCGCATGACGGCAAGCGTGTACTGAGCGCCAGACTGAAGCTCGGTGACCGTGCCTCGGTAACTCCGGAAGTAGTCCAGGCTTGCTTTGATCGTGTCGCAGCCGACAAGGGCCTCGATGGCGTCAGACTGGACATTCAGATCGTGCCTATCCTTGGGCACTGTAAAAACTGTGAGCGCACCGTCGAGATAGACGGCAACCTGTGCTGTAAGCTCTGTGGCAAGCCCTATGTCGAGATCGGGGATCATAACACGATACTCCTCGAATCCTGCGAGTTCGGCTAGAAGTCCGTTGTATGGCCGCGCCCACAGTGCCCCGTTGTTTCGGCAGTTCAGTCTCGCAGGCAGCGCCACGGAGCCGAAAAGGAAGCGTCTGTCCAATGCCGGCCACGTCCGGGCCTCGAAGCGATCGGCCTCCCCAGGCTGCGCAACCGGCCCATCTCAATATCACCGTCGAGGGCATCGTCCAGGGCGTCGGCTTCCGGCCGTTCATCCATCGCCTTGCCAGTGACCTTCACCTGGCCGGACAGGTACGCAATTTCACCGGCGGCGTCGAAATAGACATCGAGGGCGCACCCGAGGCGTGTCGTCTCTTCACCGAGCGGCTCAGTTCAGAGGCTCCGCCCATCTCCGTGATCGAGCGCGTGGATGTCGAAGACCGCCCCGTCGAGGGCTTTTCCGGCTTCATCATCACGTCCAGCGCCCACAGCGACTCCGGCGTCATACTCGTCTCACCTGACATTGCCACCTGCGACGACTGTCTGCGCGAGCTGGCCGACCCCGCCGACCGCCGCTACCTGCACCCCTTCATCAATTGCACCAACTGCGGCCCGCGCTACACCATCATCCGCTCCATGCCCTACGACCGCCCCGCCACCTCGATGGCACCATTCCCGATGTGCCCGGACTGTGACGCGGAGTATCATGACATCACCGACCGCCGCTATCATGCCCAGCCGGTGGCCTGTCCGAACTGCGGCCCAACGCTCTGGCTGGAGGCGGACGGAGCGCGCACCGAGGGCCATGAGGCAATCGTGGCTGCGCAGGAACTGCTTGCCGGCGGGAAGATCGTCGCCATCAAGGGACTCGGCGGCTTTCATCTGGCCTGTGATGCAACGAATCAGGAAGCCGTCGCACGCCTCCGCCAACGCAAATACCGCGAGGAAAAGCCGCTGGCGGTAATGGTGCCGGACTTCGAGACTGCCGAGCAGATAGCGCACATCTCGGCGGAGGCCGGCAAGATACTGCAAAGCCCGCAGACGCCGATTGTCCTGGCCCGTAAGCGCCTGCCCGAACAACTCGCCCACGCCGTCGCGCCTGATAGCAGCGACTATGGCATCATGCTACCCTATACACCCGTCCACCATCTCATTATGCGGATGAAGCGTGGCGTCATTGTGGGCCCGCGACTCGGAGAGCGTGCCTTCACAGCCCTGGTCATGACCAGTGGCAATATCAGCGACGAGCCGCTGTGTATCGGTAATGATGAGGCACGCGACCGGCTCGGGGACATTGCCGACGGCTTCCTGTTCCACGACCGCGACATTCTTGTCGGCTGTGACGATTCTGTAGTACGGGACAGCTACGTAGGGCCGATTGTACTGCGACGCGCCAGAGGCCATGTGCCCTTTCCGGTGCGGCTCGGCGAGCAACTCACACCCGTGCTCGCTCTCGGCGGCAATATGAAGAACACGGTCTGCCTGACCACCGGCAATAACGCCTTCATCAGCCAGCACCTGGGCGACCTCGAAGACGCTATGGCTTTGGAGTATTTCATCCAGGCGGCCAAGCACCTGATGGATATCTTCCAGACCCGGCCGCAAGCCCTCGCCTGCGACCTCCATCCCGACTACCTGTCCACACGCTACGGCAAGCGGGAGGCGGAGGAGCTAAAGATTCCGCTCATCCAGAGCCAGCACCATCACGCGCATATCGTCGCCTGCATGGCCGAGAACCGCGCTGCCGAGCCGGTCATCGGCCTCGCCTGTGACGGCGCGGGCCTGGGCGAAGACGGCACCGTCTGGGGCTGCGAGGTCCTGCTTTGCAACTACGCCGAATACGAGCGCCTCGGGCATCTCAGATATGTCCCACTGCCGGGTGGCGACATGGCCGTCAAGCAGCCGTACCGCGTTGCCATGGCTTGGCTGCATGAACTATACGGAGCCGAAGCCGTCGGACTAATCGAGAAGCTCTATCCGCCGGAGGTGTCATCATCGTGGCCCGTGTTCGAGCAGATGATTACGCGCGACCTCAATGCGCCGCTCGCCTCCTCGGCAGGCAGGCTCTTTGATGCCGTTTCATCTCTGCTCGACATCTGCCAGGAGGCTACCTACGAGGGCCAGCCGGCCATTATGCTGGAGGGCATAGCAGATTCCCTGGCGCCGCCGTTTGAATACCCCTCTCCCGCCGGGAGAGGGGATAGGGGTGAGGGGCGCACAGAGAGCAATCCGATTCTCGATCCGTCTCCACTATTGCGCCAGGTAGTAGAGTCCCGCCTCGCCGGCGTCGCCAGGGAGGAGATCGCCGGCGCCTTCCACAGCGGCTTCGTGAGCATGCTTGCGCAGGCTGCCGTCGCCGCATCCGAGCGCACCGGCCTGAAAACTGTCGCGCTATCCGGCGGTACCTTCGCGAATCGCATTGTCGTCGAGGGCCTCGCTGCGTCCCTCCGCGATGCCGACTTGCAGGTCCTTCTACATCGCGACCTGCCGCCGGGAGATGGCTGCCTCTCACTCGGCCAGGCCGTCATCGCCCACCACCACCTGACCTAATTTGGCGGCCAAGATTGAACATCAACCGACAGGAGACCAGATCAAATGTGCCTTGCGATTGCCGGTTGCATAGTGGAGATAGATGACCTCGAGGCTCAGGTCAAGATAGGTGACACACTCGTCGCCACGCGGCTTGATCTCATCGGCGAGGTGAAAGTCGGCGACTATGTGCTCGTACACGCCGGCTTCGCCATCAATACCATAGAGAAGGAAGATGCCGAGGAGCTGGACGAGATCTGGGCCGAACTGGGAGGCGGGGCCTGGTGAGCACCATCGCGCGCTGCCGGGAACTCGCCGCCACCATCGCCGCCGCGAAGCCTCCCCCGATGACGATAATGGAGGTCTGCGGGACGCATTCCCATGCCATCGCCCGCTACGGGCTCAAGCAGCTTCTGCCGGAGCAGGTGCGCTTTGTCTCCGGGCCCGGCTGTCCGGTCTGCGTCACCGCTGACGGCGACCTCGACGCCATCGTCCAGATTGCCGCACAGGGGGCCATCATCGCCACCTTCGGGGATATGGTGCGGGTGCCGGGGCCGCGCGGGAGTCTCGCCGAGGCGCGCGCCGCCGGAGCCGACATCCGCGTCCTCTACTCGCCCCTGCAGTCTCTGCAACTGGCCCGCGAGAACCCAGCCCGCCAGGTGGTCCTGCTCGGCATCGGCTTTGAGACCACCGTTCCCAGCATCGCCGTGACCGTTTCTGAGGCCGCTCGGCGCGACCTGGACAACTTCAGCATCTACTGCGCCCACAAGCTCGTCCCGCCTGCGCTGAAAGCCCTCGTCGAGGACCCCGAGGCGCAGATTGACGCGTTCCTCTGTCCGGGCCATGTCAGCACCATTATCGGCGTTGCCGCCTATGAATTTCTCGCTGCTGACTACGGCATTGCTTGTGCCATCGGCGGTTTCGGGCCGACGGACATCCTCGAAGCCGTCCGCGCGCTCATCGAGCAGATCAAGGGCGCTGCCCCCTGTGTGCAAAACTGCTACACCCGCGCCGTAGATTACGAGGGCAACACGCTGGCTCAGTCGCAGCTCGCCGGCGTCTTTGGCCCAACCGATGCCGAATGGCGGGGCCTTGGCGCCATCCCGGCAAGTGGCTTGCGCCTCCGTGACGAATACTCCCATCTCGATGCAAGGAACAGATACGAGCTTGAGCCGCCCATCCCGTACGACCCGGGGCCGTGCATCTGCGGCGATGTACTGCAGGGGAAGGCACTGCCGGCTGAGTGTCCGGCATTCGGAACTCGCTGCACGCCGGCCTCCCCGATTGGCCCCTGCATGGTCTCTTCGGAGGGCTCCTGCGCGGCGATGTTTAAGTATCGGGAAACCTGAGCCACACGTCGAAAGGCCGGTTGTCCATGGACATTTCTGACAGCTCGCAGAAAGTAGCACTGGGCCACGGCAGCGGCGGCGCGATGATGCAGCAGTTCATCACCGAGCAGCTCCTGCCGGCTCTCGGCGGCCAGTCAGCGGAGGGCCTCGAGGACGCCGCGACTCTCAGCATCTCCGCAGCGGACATCGCCTTCACCACCGACTCTTTCACCGTCCAGCCGCTTTTCTTCCCCGGCGGCGACATCGGCAGCCTTGCAGTCCATGGTACGGTCAACGATCTGGCGATGCGTGGGGCAACGCCGCGCTATCTCAGCCTCGGCCTCATCATCGAGGAAGGCCTCCCGCTGGACACACTCCGCCGCATTGTGCAGTCCATCGGTCAGGCGGCGCGCGATTGCGATGTCATCATAGCCTGCGGGGACACAAAGGTCGTCGGAAGGGGCGCGGCCGACGCCATCTTCATCAATACCAGCGGCATCGGCGAATGTGGCGACCATATCCCCTCCGTTACCGCCGCGACGCCCGGCGACAGGGTGCTGGTCAATGGCACGCTCGGCGACCACGGTGTGGCGGTGATGATGGCACGTGAGGACCTGCAGATATCCAGCGCCGTCGAGAGCGACACAGCGCCGTTGCATACACTCGTCGGCGCGATGCTGGAGGCCGGCGGTGAGGCGGTCCACACTCTCCGGGATCTGACCAGAGGCGGGCTTGCCGCAGGGGTCAATGAAATAGTCGCCGCATCCGGCGTCGGCATTACTCTGGAGGCGGCGACGATCCCGGTCCGACCGGAGGTGGGCGGTGCTTGTGAGGTTCTCGGCCTCTCTCCCTACGCGGTGGCCAACGAGGGCAAGCTGGTCGCCATGGTCGCACCTGAGGCCGCGGAAAAGGTACTGGCCGCGATGCGCGCCCATCCGCTTGGCCGGAATGCCTGCATCATCGGCGAGGTCGCAGCCGAGCCGGTGGCCACTGTTCGCCTCCATACTCCCATCGGCACGACTCGCATCCTCGAACTCCCCGCCGGCGAGCTGCTCCCCAGAATTTGCTGAGTGTCTCTCGCAAGCCGACGCAGCAACGGCTCCCATCTTACGATGGGAGCCGTCTTCTGCTTGTTACCGGTTCCTGAGTGCGGCTATTACTTCTACAGGGGTGCCGATGCTGCTTTGGCTGTTAGGGTAGCGACTGGCGGGCGTCAGCTCAGCTCGTTGACAATGTCGCTGACTGAGACGATGCCCTGGACCTTGCCGTCGAAAATGACCGGCGCGCGCGACAGGCCGAAATTCGACATCAGCCGTGCCACGTACTTGACGTCGAGGTCCGGGTTGACGACCACCAGCGGCTTGGACTGGATCTCGTGTACCAGCACATCCGCCGGATCGGTCTCCACCGCGATGACCATGTAGGCGATGTCGCGCTGGGTGACGATGCCATAGGCGTCCTCAGGCCCTCGCCGGTCCACTATCAGCGCCCGCACCCCCTCGCTTTCCATCATCTCGATGGCCTCCGCGACGGTCGCCATCCCGTCAATCATCACTACCGGACCGCTCATTATGTCTCTGGCCGTAGCCATGTTCCGCACCTCCCTGCAATAGTCTATACTATTACCTATTTCCACAACAGATAGCATTTTCCTGCAAAGAATTTTTTTCTCGTATCTGCCCGTTCACGTCAGACGGCGCACAAGACGCGAGCATGGTGCTTCAGAAATACATGTTGTCCGCAACCATGTACGCGAATTCAGGCTCGAGCTCATTGGGCCTAGTGTGGCGAATCTTTGCGGCCCAGACCTCGGACTCCTGGCGTCGCCTTCGAGACAGCAGCATTTCCGCCGCGCCGGCAAGGGCCGCATTTCCGATCTTGACGACCTTGCCCCTCACGTCCGGTAGCAGGCCAATGGTGATGGCGTTGTTCTCGTCAATGTAGTTGCCGAAGCCGCCTGACAGATACAGCCTGTCCACATCTGCAAGCTCGATGCCGTAGTAGCTGATCAGGAGGTCCTGGTCGGTCCTCAGTCCGGCCTTTGCGGTGATCAGTTGATAAACATCCTCCTGGGTGAATTTGATCGTTTCAGTGAGATAATAATCCCCGTTTAGCTTGGCCTTGCTCGTCATGATGCCATCGTTGAGCAATTCGGCCAGCAGGTCAATGAGGCCGGAGCCGCAGATACCGAGCGGGGGCTTGTCATTAATAGTCTGGTAAGAGATCTGGCCGTCGCGGATCTGGACATTGCATATTGCTCCATCCAATGCGCCTACGCCACTGGCAACGGTAGCGCCCTCATAGGCCCCGCCGGCGGCCACCGAAGCAGTCATAATGCCTGCAGCGGTGCCGATTGCCAGCTCGCCGTTGGTACCGATGTCAATGAGCATGGTTGGCTTTTCGGCCTCATGAATCCGTGCGGCGATGATGTTGGCGATGCAGTCAGCGCCGGCGTGTCCGCCGATAAGCGCAGCCCCGTACACGTTGGCCTCAGGATTGGTCTTCAGACCCAGCGCCGAAGCCTTCACACTGACCGCCCTCTTGTCGGGCGCGTCAAAGGGAATCACGCCGAGTGATTCTACGGGTAAGCCGAAGAACAGGTTACGCATCGTCGGATTGCCCACGATGACGGTCTCGTATATCTGCTCGTGGCTCAGCCCCTCCTGCTCGACGATTTCCTCGATTATCTCATTAACTGCCTCAATGGCCGTAGTCTGAAGCTCTTGCAGGCCGCCCTCGTTGCGCATTGTGTAGTCTATTCGGGAGATCACGTCATCCCCGTAGGTGACCTGCGGGTTCTTGATGGCGAAGGTAGTGAGTTGCTCTCCCGTTTGTAGATCGCAAAGCTGTACGACGACTGTGGTAGTGCCCACGTCTATTGCTAGCCCGTACATGCGGCCGGTATGCGGACCGAGGACGCGCTCTCCATCCGGACCGCTCCAGACCACCTCACCATTCACGTTCTGCACAAGTGGCTCCAGTTCCACTTCGTGCTGAACGGTTTCGCTGAGGATAGAGTATTTTCCGGCGTCCCGAATGAAGACATAGATATCAGCGGGCTGCACGATTTTGGCCTGGCAGGCCAGCCGCTCCGAGCCACCGAGCTTAAACTGCTGCTCCGCCGGCGTCGGGGGCTCGAGCGCCTCCTGGCCCCGTTCGATGCGCACCACGCAAGTTCCACACGTTCCCTGCCCGCCACATTCCGCACGAATCTCGATGCCCAGCTTACGGGCGTGCTCCAGGATCGTCCCCTCAAACAGCTCCAGGCCCACCTTGCCCCTGCGGTACTGTGGAAAGTAGATTCTGTGACCGGCAAACTGCTTGCTCATTCAACTCACCTTTCGCGGCCATCTCAGGCTATCAGACTCCTGCCTGCCCTGGTTCAGACTGGACTGTTAGCATTACACAGGGCATACCGCTGCGCCGGCAACCAGCAACCAATACTGCAAGCCGGAGCAGCGGACACATCCCGGATTGCGGTGACCTCATCGTGCCTCAGAAGACGAGGGGATGGAACTTCTGAACGCGATGGTTTGCGGTATCTGCGACATAGACATTGCCATTGGTATCCACAGCAACATCTGCCGGTCGGTCGAATTCCCCTTCACCGCTACCATCATCGCCCCATCTTGTGATGAAGTTACCGTCTTGATCGAACTTCTGCACACATTGAGCACCCTCGTCCACCACATAGACATTCTGCTCAGTGTCGCTGCAAATCCCCTCCGGAGACACCAGGAGCCCGTCGCCGCCGACGAAATCGTGCTCCCCCCACTCGGTCTTGTAGATGCCGGCTTTGGTGAAGACCTGCACGTGCTTCTCACCAAGCTGCAATATCTGCACGTCATCCAGCGACTTGGCGACGATGTCCAGCGGGACATTCAATTGCCCCGGCCCGGGTGCTATGCCCCCGAACATCCTCACGAAGTTCCCATTCGTGTCGAACTCCTGGACCGCGTGCTTGTATGTGTCCGTGACATAGACATTACCCCTGTCGGTTACCTCAATGCCATGCGGCCAAGTGAACTGCCCCGGGTTGTCCCCCGGAGTGCCCCACTTCATCAGGAAGTTACCGTTGCTGTCGAACTTCTGGACACGGTCATTGGGGCCGTCGGTCACATAGACATTCCCGGCCGGGCCAACAGCCACTCCCTGTGTGTACCCAAACTGCCCGTCGCCGTCGCCTGTGCTGCCCCACTTCCTGATGAAGTTACCATTGCTGTCGAATTTCTGGATCCGGTTCAACTCCGTATCGACGGTGTAAACGGAGCCGTCGGCAGCCACAGCGATGCCCTGCACACTCATGAAATTGCCGTTCTGGGCGCCTTCCTGTCCCCAGGCGCACACGAATACATAGGCAGAACGCAGCGGGACGCCGCCATCGAGTAACGGCGCGTTGGTGCCATGACATCCCGCAACAAGTGCCACGAGCGCAAGCAGCCCTGGTGCAATAATCCCACGATGCTGAAGTACTCTCACAATTTGACCTCCTCACGATTGTTGGTCCGAAGTGCCTTGACACATGATGCAGCGTGAACCTGCCCCTGACGCATCAGCGGGCCGGCCTAGTAAGCGCCATATTTCCTGACGAGTTCCAGGACGCGGGTGTACTGGTCGAAGCTGACGTTGTCGGGGATGGAATGATCGGAGTGATAGATGTAGCCGCCGCCTTGCTTCGCAGCGGTGATTTTCGTCCGGATTTCCTCCTCGATTAATGAGGGATCAGGATCTGCCATCGCGCGCACATCAATCCCACCCATAAACGCCATCCGGTCGCCGAATTGCTCTTTCAGCTTTACGACGTCCATTCCTGCCTTGACCTCCAGCGGCTGCAGGCAGTTCAGCCCGTCCTCGATGAAGTAGGGAATCAGTTCCTCGACGTTGCCGCAGCTATGTAGGATAATCGGCAGACCCTCCGCCTGGAAATAGTCGAACACGCGCTGGAAGGTGGGCCGGAGGGTCTCTTCATAGTGCTGCGGTGAGAACAGCAGGCCGTTGCGATATCCGAGGTCACAGAAGGCCCAGGCCGCATCGAACTCGAACCCGCCGTCCCTCATTATCTCATACATCTGTAATGCCAGCTTCGCGTCGGTCTCATACATATCGCGCACCCAGTTCTGGTCGGTGGCGATAGCCATGAGCAGCTGTTCGGACGCCACGTAACTCTGGATCTTGTCATAGCCGATCGCGCACCCATAGCAGGTGAACTTGCCCTGCTGCCGAGCTTTTTTGTTGCCCGGAAGGCCGCGACGGTGCTCGGTGCGGCCCGTCTCCAGCAGCGATTCGTCGCTCCGTTCGTCCTCCGCCGATCCTGAAAGCCACCCGCCATCCCAGTCAACGCGACTCGCATCCGGCGCGAGGCGGTCCTTGAGCTTCTCCCAATTATCCCGGCTCTTGCAGGGGTAGTCAATAATCTCAGGGGTACTGGCATAGTCCTTGCGGTCCCGCCGCAATCCGCCATAGGCGGTAGTGTTGACGATATAATCCTCCGTCTCCTCGATTACTTTCACCGGGAAACGGGGCGTCGTGTCAGCGCCGAAGGTCACGATCTCGAAGTCGAAATACTCAGCCGGCGGAGGGTCCTCGGGAAGGCCCTCCTTGTGCCAGCGTTGTACGGTCGAAGCCCAGGGTGCGTCATGAATCGGCACCCGATCCGCCTCCTCATGCCTCAGCGCCATCAGTACCCGTTCTCGTGAAGTCATCGGCCCTGCCTCCTTTTCCAAGTCACAATCCGCACGATGCAGAGCGGTGCTGAAAGCCCCTTGCGTATCCTGTGTGATTCTGCACGGTGGTTCCTTATACCTCTATGCAATCTCCTTTATCGTACTCACAGGTACCCGGCGGGTTCTGATGCAAGCTGATTGACTGCCGCCGGCGGGGCCACTATAATGCGCCGGATAAGGTAGGTTTAGACTCGGGCCCCGAAAGTCTCCCCATGAACATCACCCAGATACGCCGTCGCCTCAAGTCCGTCAACCCGCAGGTGCTTGTATTCCTCCTGGCCCTGGCTTTTACCGGCGCGCAGGGCGGCGTCTTCCACACCACCTTCAACAACTTCCTTGCCGACACGTATGACATTTCCGCCGGCACGCGTGGACTCCTCGAGTTCCCCCGCGAGCTGCCCGGACTGCTCGTGACTCTCTTTGCCGGTCTGCTGGCCTTCCTGCCCGAGACCCGTGTCGGAGGTATCGCCCTCTTCTGTACAGGCATCGGGCTGCTCGGCCTCGGCAGCGTCGGCTTCATTGAGCAGACCGCTATCGGCTGGCCGCTGATGATCGGCTTCATGTTTATATGGAGCGTCGGGAATCATCTGATTATGCCGGTGCGCGAGTCGGTGGGCATGAGCCTTGGTGACGAGACCCGCCGCGGCCGGAAGCTCGGCCAGGTGCGTACCTTCGGCGCCTTCGGGGCGATACTCGGGGCCGGCGCGGTCTGGCTAATCACCGATGTCTTGAAGGTGCCTTCGCACCAACTTACCCTGACCGGGCAGCCCATGCCGGCATACTGGCTCGTCTTTCCTTGCGGCGCACTCTTCGGGCTTATCGCCGCGGTGCTGTTCATGCGCATCCGCGATGTCGGACTGCAGACAAAACGTTCGCGTCTCATCATCCGCCGCCGCTACTGGCTATACTATGTGCTCTCGGCGCTGTTCGGCGCCCGCAAGCAGATATTCATCACCTTCGCGCCCTGGGTACTGGTGCGTATCTTCGGTCAGCCACCGGCTACCTTCGCCAAGCTGTGGATTGTCTCGGCCCTCTGTAGCATTGCCTTCATACCCACAATCGGCAATCTGATTGACCGCTTCGGCGAGCGCGCCGTGCTCATGGTTGATGCTCTCGTAATCATCTGCGTTTGCATGGTTTACGGCTTCGCATACCACTGGGGTACATACGGTCTGTGGCTCACCTTTATCTGCTACATCCTCGACCAGTTACTCTTCGCAGTCGGAATGGCCCGCTCGACGTATATGTCCAAGATAGCTACCGACCCCGACCACATCCCCGCCTCAGTGAGCATGGGCGTCACTCTCGACCACGTCATGGGCATGTCAGTGCCGGCTCTCGGCGGCTTCATCTGGATGGCCTACGGTCACGAGTGGGTCTTCGTCGGCGCGGCAGGTATCGCCTTGCTCATGTGTCTTTCCGCATCCCGCATCCGCATCCCCTTACGTGCCACGGCACAATAGACCCGCGCACTGCAAGGTGCCCATGGCAGCCATGGAGAAGTAGTTCCCGCAAAGATGGACAGAAACCCCACGTCCATTACATAGCGAACTCGCTACTACAGGTCCCACCGGAGGTCTTCAGCATGGATTTCGACATTCTCATCAGTAACGGTACGGTCATTGACGGCACCGGCCAACAGGGCTATCAGGCCAATGTAGGCGTCAAATACGGGAAGATCGAGGCCATCGGTGAACTCGAGAACGCCACCGCCGCCCAGGTCATAGATGCCACGAATATGGTTGTCGCCCCTGGCTTTATTGACGCTCACACTCACGTGCATGTCAACATAGACAAGGGCATTTTCCACGAGGACAATCTCGTCCGCCAGGGCCTGACCACCGTCGTCGGTGGCAATTGTGGTAAGTCCGGCTGGCCCGTCGCCGAGCACTTTGACAAGGTTGACCGGCATGGCATGAAGCAGAACTATATGATGCTCATCGGCCACAATACACTCCGGCGCGAGCTATTTGGGGATGACCAGGCTCAGTTCCTGGACCCCTGGCAACTTAAAGATCTCCAGAAGCTCGTCGTCAGGGGCATGGAGGAAGGAGCATTCGGCGTTACTGCCGGCTACATGAGCCACTACGCTATCAATGACGAGCTCTTTGCGTTCGCCCAGCCGGCCGGTGAGATGGATGGCCTCTACGCTTCCCACATCCGTTCCGAGGGCAAGCATCTGCTCCAGGCCATCGCCGAGATTATCGAGCTGGCTCAACATGCCGATATCCGCATCGAGATTTCACACCTCAAGACTATGGATCCGCCCAACTGGAACAAGCTTGACGCAGTATTTGAGCTAATGGAGGGCGCGCTTGACCGGGGCGTGATTCTCCGCGCCGACCGCTACACCTACTGCGCGTGGGCCGGCGGCTCGACTAATGCTCTACCCCGCGTCGTTTACCAGATAAAGCAGGAGCGTGGAAGCTGGGACAATCTCTACGACCCCGATGTCAAAGAGATCATCTATGAGGAGACCGCCAAGATGTGGGACGAGCGGGGCGGACCCGAGACCATTCTCTTCTGCTCGATGGGCGAGCCGCAACCCGAAGTCGAGAACAAGACCCCGGCCCAACTCGCCGAGCAGTGGGAATGTGATCTCGTAGAAGTCGGCATCCGCGTGGAGAAGATGGGCAAAATCTCCGCCATCGGCCTCGCCATGTCCGAAGACAACATCAAGCGCATCCTCGCCCATCCGCTAGTCTGTGTCGGCTCTGACAGCCACCAGGAGGCCGACAAGTCGGTCTTCACGCACCCGCGCAGTTACGGCACCTTCCCTCGCATGTTGGCGAAGTACTGCCGCGAGCAGCAGGTCGTCACCCTGCCCGAAGCCGTCCACAAGATGACCGGCCTGGCCGCGGAGCACTTCCACCTCACTGATCGCGGTCTGCTCGAAGAGGGTCTCATCGCCGATGTTGTCGTTTTCGATCCGGCGACGGTCCAGGATACGGCCACCTTCAGCGAACCGCACCAGTACCCCGAAGGCATCCCGCACGTCATCGTTAACGGCAAATTTGCCGTTAAGGATGGTAAGACCACAGCCGATAACCATGGCCGCGCCATCCGCAAAACTGATATGTAATCAGATTCCAGCATCTAAACTTGCCAGTTCGGCGAGCGGCATGAAAGGATGAGAAACGCCATGAGCAAAAAGAAGCGCCCTGACGAGCAGGAATACGAACTTGTCGAGCATACCGCGACCCGCAAGGCCATCGGTGACCGGACGCTGCGGAGCGTCAATGAGGCGCCGCAGTTCCGCGTCCAGAAGCTGGTCGTCATGGATGCGCTGATGGAGTTGCGCGGCAAACTCAAAGAGGCCGGCGGTGACTCGATACCGACCTACAATGATATCCTCATCAAGGTGGCGGCCGGCACGCTGCGAGATTTCCCGCGTCTCAACGCCTGGTGGGATGAAGCCGGCCTCAAGCTGCTTGCGAATATCAATATCGGCTTCGCGGTGGATACTGAAGACGGTGTGATGCTGCCGACCGTACTGAATGCCGATACCAAGTCTCTCGCGGAGATCGCCGCTGAAACGGCGGAGTTGATAGACCTTGCCCGCCGCGGCCGACTGCGCGCGACGCTGCAGATGGGTGCCGGCTTCACCGTCTCAAATATCGGCCCCACCGGCATTGATGTCTTCGATGCCATCATTTCACCGCCACAGACAGGCATCCTCGCCGTCGGCTCGATTATGCCCCGACCGATAGTCGAGAACGGGGACATCGTTATCAGAAATACAATGTGGGCATCACTGACTATTGATCACCGTTCGGTTGATGGAGCGGACGGGGCTCGCTTCCTGGCACAACTCGCCGAGGCACTCCAGTACCCGCAGGACGCCGTGTAACATGTAGGTAAGAATACTGCGAAATGGCAAGAAAACTGGAGCCAGAGTATTGACTCGTTGTGTGCGCTATGCTATGCTCTCTTTACTGTCCTAATATATGATATGTGCAAGCCTGAGGACAGAAAGAAGATACGGCAGATACGGTGTGGGAGAGGCTCTGCAATGCTTAGGGTAAGAACTTGGCTCATAGTATTGGTCATAGCACTGTTCTCAACGACGTTCGTCAGTGCTGCCTTGATTTCGGTGGATGGCGACCTGACTGATGCCGCGTGGTCGAGTCCACAGACGACGGTGGGTTCGGACCCAAACGAGCCTAGTATATCGGATGACTACGACATCCACTATACTCGCAACCTCTGGGACCCCGGCTCCGGACTGACATTCTTCAACATGGAGACATACGATCCCCTGGTAGCCAATGATGCGGGCAACTTCGTTGACCTCATGATTGACGCGGATAACGACACCGGCTCAGGCACAACATTCCATGGTGCAACCGGCAGTGACTACTACTTCCA
>CAZCJS010000004.1:0-41202 GCA_964498775.1 uncultured Armatimonadia bacterium | reverse complement strand
CAGAATCCGACCTGGACGTTGACCGATAACCTCACCGATGACGTTCATAACTACACGATCGGTGTCACCGTTACCAGCACTGAAGACCCGAGCATCACGGCAACGGATTCCTACCTCCAGCAGGTCAATCCGCTTCCCCATGAGGCGCCTCGACCGGTGTCGTATCTCTGCGTTGACGACCACCCGGATGACCACGGGACGGCGCTGGACCTGGTTTGGCCGGCGTCCCCGGACGATACCGTCGGCTCTTTGCACCCGGTTCGCTACGACCTGTTCCGTATGCAGCAGGGGGCGGGAGTGAGCTCTGCGGCGATGATGCCTATCGGATCATTCTCCGGTGATGGCAGCAGTGCTTACGAGTTCGCCGATAGCGGTCTGCAACCCGCAACGATGTACACGTATGCCATTAGGGCAGTGAATGCAGCTGGGGCCTCAGAAGCCACATATAAATCGCGCAAGACCGTTGACAACTCCGCGGCGGCGCCCGGGGACATAACCAACTTGGCCTGCCACGACCGACCCGACGACCAGGGCAATGCCGTGGTCCTGGAATGGGATAGATCCCCCGACGACGGTGATGGAGCGGACAATGTCAACTCCTACTTCGTATTCCGCCGGCGCCATGTCGGAGGTACTTTCGTGCATGTTGTGACTCTCGACGCGGATGGCTCGACTAGCTACAGCTACACCGACACCGGCTGCAGTAACGGCCATGTGCTCCAATACGCGGTCCGCGCTTACGACGGCAACAAGCAATCCACTCCGGTGTACGATGAAGTGATGGCGAGCGACAATATCGCGCCCGGAATGCCGCAGAACATGGCGGCCGCATGGGTAGGCAGTCAAGTCCAGCTGTCATGGGATGCCTCGGCTGACGACGGCCAGGGAGCCACTGATGTTCGCGAGTACTGGCTATGGCGGCGGGCGGTTCCAGGTGGTACTCTGGAGGCGCTGACCAAGGTAGAAGCCACCGATGAGAGCGCATATGCCTATGTGGACGCGGAGGTGACCGCAGCCACGAGCTACGAGTACTTCATCCGCGCGTGGGACGGGGAGAACCAATCAGACGTCACTTACGCAATTGCCCGTCCGAGCGCCGCCAGTTCGGCGATGATACTCAGTGCCCACGCAACACAGGCGAATCCGCAAATGGTGAGCGTGGTTTACAGCCTGTCTGCTGACGCAGAAGTGATGGTGGATGTGCGCAATATCGCGGGCCGTTGCGTCCGCACTATCCTCTGCGGCAGCGCTTCTGCAGGCATCAATACCGCCACGTGGAACCTGCGCGGCACGACTGGCGCATCCGTGCCATCGGGAATATACCTCGCCACCGTGACAGCCAGGAGCGAGGATGGCACTCGGGCAACCGTCGTGAGGGCGGTAAGCGTGCAGAGGTAACACCCGTGCGGATGGCTAGATAGCCGCGTGAAGACAGGGCCCGTGGGCAATGAGGTGGCGGGCCTTTCCCTGCCGGCCGGCATGACGCCCTCAAGTCATGCGCAGTTCGATGGCAGCTTCATCCTTCGGCCACAGTTCCATATACCTGCCGGCTTCATGCGTTGGCCGTCGTCGGCGTGTCCCGCCATGCAGACGGTTGGCCGTTGCTACTCCTCGGCCTGTTGAGGAGGAAGCGCTTCGCGGGCAGAGTTTCGCGCATCGGCTTCCGGATGGTTCTCCGCGATGAATTTGAGGACGACCGCGTTATTGTCCTCTATGAGCTGGGGAATGAGGTCGGTGAGTGCGGCGGCGATGTTGTGAGCCACGGCCTCCATGTCGCTGGCGTGGCTGATTTGAACGAGCTCGTTGGCGCGCCCGGCCGCTACCAGCTTCTGCACCGTGGGACGGCTGTTGGCGACCTTCAGAGCGGCTATGCGACGCGTATCCTCCCACACGGCACAGCACGAGATTAGAACCATAGCGTTGACCGCATCTGTTGAGACAAGCAGCTTGTCGCCCAGAGATGTCACGATGAAGTCGCGAATCCCGTCTCGGTCCTCCTGCAACTCCCGCTGCAGCGCCGTCTGGTATGTCCGCTCGGACGCCTCCGAGATCTCCTCGGCCGTCTCGCGAATGTGGTCGGGGATACCGGCTTCGTCCTCCATATCAATGGCGTCAACATCGCGAAATGCTCGGCGCCTCATGCTACCGGAACTGAGTATCTCCGGCTTGCGGATCTGACGCCGGAAGCAACCGGGGAGGACCAGATGTAGGTATTGTCCATTCTCAACCAGCCGCTCGGCCATCCGATGCGCGGGAATCTCGGCGGCGGTGAGCATCATCACCGACATCAGCTCCCAGTCCTCGTTGGCGACGAGCGCATCTATGCCGTGACTCATCTCCCACTCGAGGGTGCCCTCCATGATATGCTCGATGCGTCTGGCGTAGCGGGCTAACTTGCGCAGGTCCATCTATCGCACTCCTCTATCGGTCGAAGCTGTCAGCGGTCATGGAACATGGGCGGCTGTCTGCCGGGTTCTGCGTCCCTCCATAGTTTAGACGTCGCCCGGCATTTTGTCGAGAACTTCGCGCACACAATCGGCGGTGACGCGTTCGGTCAGCTTGGAAATCGCCTTAGCTTGACCGCACTCGATGAGCTCCCTCGCATCCTCGAGGCATTCATCTGCCCGTTGCTTAAAGTGGCTCTCCAGGGCGCGAATCTCCCGCAGCCGAGCCCGGCTCGCCAGTGAGCGGCGGTAGATGCTTCCATCAAGCAGAGCCCGTGGCACGTTGCGTGAAGCCACGAATACCGGCACGTAGGGGGCACGGGTCGGTTGCCCCAGGGCGAACCACGCGCAGGTGAGCAGTTCTGGCTGTTCAGGCCGGCAGTCAACTGAAAGTGACGAAATCGTGCTGGGCATGGACACCGACTTGATGCGCGAGGCCTCGCTCAGCGCAAAGGCATCGAGATGGCCGGCGGCTCGGAGCAGGTCGCTTTCTAGACGCTTCCGGTGGCAATTCATCACGATGTCCTCTGTCGTCATCTGCGGCTCGACGCTATCCTTGGACTGGACGACGCGGAGGATGTTGCCACCGGCATCAGAGAACATGTAGTTGGTCTTGATACTGCCGCCGGCGGAGTAGCGCTTCTCGGTCCAGCATTCGAGCGTCGCCAGAGCTTCGTTGCAGTCGCGGCAGGTCTCGGCGATGTAGCGGAGACTGAAGGTGTTCATGAGACCTTCACCATAGAAGCTCAGGTCCTTGCCGCCGGTGTCGGCAGAGCCGGCCAGCCCGTGTTCATTCACGAACATCATGGTGGTGGCATCGGAGGTGTCTGAGGTGCCGCACCAGGCATAGGGATTGTGCGCGCGGTCCTCGACGCGACGGACAAAAGCGCACTGCAGGCGGCTGACGTTGTCGCGGCTCTTGTGAAAACAAGTCCCGGCCGGAAACGCTATGTAACTGCCGGTCGCGGCGTATGACGTACACTCCGGCTCCCCGAAGAATAGGTTGCGGTACTTGCCGATGGAGAATGCCTTGTATAGCGCGGGGGAGACGCCGGCGGCCTCCGCAAGCGCATCCAGCTCCTGCTCCCACCATGGGGCCAGGTCGCGGATGATGCGCAAGCCACTCTGCGATGCCGCGATGACAGCAGCTTCGTCGAGGCCGTTGGCTGTGCAAGTCTCCAGGAAAGCCGCTAAGTGGAGAGATATCGCCTGGGAATTGACCCCGCCGAAGGCTTGCCCTAGCTGTTGGGGAGTGCCGGAGGCAGGGATTGGCTCGATGGGGTCATGTTTGGGCACAGATGGTCTCCTCCACTCAGTTACAGTTACGGTTGGCCCTATTCGTAGTACATGACCTCGCACCAGGCTTCATAGGCCCACTGCTGCTCGTCTTCGCTAATGCCCAATGCCCGGTGATCTGTGTAGTTCTTGGCGACGAAACCCCCGTTGTGTCCGCCGAGCAGGCGGCGCGCCTTCCGCGCCTCAGTCTGGATTATGTCCTTGTCGCGGGTGAGCAGGATAGTCTGGATGTCCACCGGGAGATGAAAGACAACGCGACCGCCGTATCTCTCATTGAGACCCTCGACGCCGCCATAAACAGATTGCTGATCGAACTGAAGTGCCGCCACGCCCGCCCCGATGAGCGGGTCAATGATGTCCTCCACACAGCCACAACTGTGCATCCAGACGTCGAGACCAAGCTCCTGACAGCGCCCGAAGAGCTTCTCGAAGGTGAACAGGAAGAGGTCCTTCCACATCTCCGGATGGATCATAAGGCGGTCCTGAGTACCCCAGTCTTCGCAGTACACAATGCCATCTGCGCCCGCCTCGGCATACAGTTCGGCCATGCGCACCATCAGGTCGTTGACGCGGCGGTTCAACTCGCGCACATGATCCGGATAAAGCGCACAGTCGGCGAGGAAATTGTCAAGGCGACGGAGCTTGCGCGTGATGTTGAAGCCGCAACCGGGAAGCCCGCCGCAGCAGTACATCTCCGGATGCTCCGCCCGCTTCTTCTTTGCGCCTTCGTAGCGGGACTGGTCATCAAGCGGTGGGAGCTGGAAATCGGCGAACTCCGACCAGTCCCTGATGGCGCCCTCGACGACCTCGCCGGAGTGTGCCGGGTTGGCCTTTGACCACAGATTGCCCCACATATCGTACCAGTACGGCTTCCCGTCGCGCTCGTGGCGCCGGTCATCGAAGTCGGGATCGGGCGCCGGGCCGATATTGATAAAGTCATTCAGGCGTGGCTCCCCTCGATAGTCGGAAAAGTTCATCCCGATACGCTCCGGACCGGAGAAATCCACGACACGTTGAATTATCTCTCTACTGGTCATCAAGTCCTCCTGCAATGCCGGCAGCGCTTCTACACGTATCTGCGCAGCAACTCTCGCGTACGCCGGACGCCCTCGATCTGCTCATCGTGACCCTCATACTCGACGGCCAGCACACCTTCGTAGCTCACATCGCCCAGCATCCGTATCACGCGCGCGTAGTCAATCGAGGTCTCCTCGCCGTCCGCTCCGAAGTCGTACGACTTGGCATGAACGTGCATGGCGAATGGCAACAGCTTGCCGAGTTCGGTGTACTTGTCCGCGCCCACTAAGTCATTGCCCAAATCCGGACAGGTGCCCACCCATTCGGTATCTGTTCCCAATATGATACGCAGGATAGCATCTGCGCTTCTACTCGGGCCGCCGTGGTTCTCCAGCGTTAGTTTCAGGTTGCGCCTCTTCGCTTCGGGAAGCACGGCCTTGAGGCCCGCTATCGAGTACTCCACC
This sequence comes from uncultured Armatimonadia bacterium, assembly GCA_964498775.1. Taxonomy (GTDB): domain Bacteria; phylum Armatimonadota; class Zipacnadia; order Zipacnadales; family UBA11051; genus UBA11051. The sequence goes on along the minus strand of CAZCJS010000004.1, from coordinate 35,981 downwards.
CCGTCGGTGAAATCGTTCTCCGGGTCCTCACAGCGCCCGAGATTCACCCGCACGGAAGATGCTCCGAGGATGCTGGCTGCCTCCATGTGCGACAGCAGTGTCTTGATGTATCCCTGACGCTCCTTGGGGTCATCGGAGCAGAACGACCCTTCATGCGCGAGACAGACCACGGTGCATCCGGCTGCGTCCACCGAGGCGCGGACCTCCCCCATGAACTCATCGCTCCAATCATCAATGAACAGGTTATTGTATTCCAGGGCGCGAAAGCCCTCATCGGCGGCGAAGGCAGCGAATTCCACCAGTGGAATCCTGCCGTCGCGCAGGTAGTCGCGTATGCTGTAGGTGGACAGTCCGAGCTCCATGATGTTTTCCTCCAGAAGATATCTACTCGCAGTCTCAAGCCTCGAGGTCGCGCGGATGGACGCCGACGGGGCGACCCTCCGCAGTGTGGGTCTGCTTGAGGCCGTCATGCTCCTCTGTCACATACTTGGCAAACCAGTCCTCCATGGCGGCCTTCAGCTCACTGACGGTGGCGGCAATAGCCGGATCATCAATGCGGTTCTCTCGCTCATCGGGGTCATTGCCCAGGTCGTACAGTTCATTCGGCCCGTCGGGATAGCGCTCGACATACTTATGCTGCTGCGTCCGAATCATCCGCACCGGGCCGTACTCGTCATAGACGACCACAATTTCCGGGCTTGCCGAGTCATCACCCAGCCAGCTGGGCACGAAGCTCGTGCCAGGGAGATTCTGTTCATCGTAGGGAACATCGTCGCCCATGCCGAGGTAATCAAGCAATGTCGGCATGAAGTCATAGGCGCTCATCATCCCCTCGCTCACGTGACTCTGCGGCAGACGCCCCGGTTGCGAGACCACAAAGGGCACGGTAATTGAGTTCTCATACATATTGCGGGGTGCGGTACCGTTGCCCTTGCCCCAAAGGCCGTGCTGCCCGCATGAAAAGCCGTTGTCGGAGCAGAAGACGATGAGCGTATCCTCGCGCAGGCCGAGTTGCTCGACGCGGTCAATGATGCGCCCGACGTTGTTGTCCATAGCGGTGACTGCGGCGAAGTAGCCCTTGAGCATCTCGCGGTTGCCCAGGCAGGTGTCGGTGAGGCTAATCGCCCAGGGATGCTTTTCTTCCTGTGGACAGCTCGCGAACGGGCAGTCGTCATATGAATCCACGATATCCTGCGGATGTCCTTCCCACGGGCTGTGTGGAGCGGTGTAATGAACGCTGAGATAAAACGGGTTGTCGTCCTGGTGATGCCGATCTATGTACCCGAGTGCCTCGTCGGTGATGACATCGGTGATATATCCGGGCTCTTCTATGAGTTCGCCGTTTCGGACCATCGGCGCGCCGTGGTAGGGCCCGCCGCCAAACTGGTGGGTGTACCAGAAATCGAAGCCGTGCTGGGGATGAAGTGCGTCACCCATGTGCCATTTGCCCGAGATGCCGCACGTATACCCGTGTCGCACCATGACGTCGGTGTAGGCGACTTCGCTCCCGATCCAGTCGCGCGAGTTCTCGTCGCGGGGTATCCAGTCGTGGATGCCGTGTTGAGAGTTGATGCGGCCGGTGAGATACGTAGCTCGGCTCGGTGAGCACACCGGACAGGCGACGAAGAACTTGCTGAAACGCACACCCGTGTCGGCAAGCCGGTCTATGTTCGGCGTGCGAATCTCGTCGTTGCCGTAGCAACCTGCCGCCCATGGCCCCTGGTCGTCGGTGAGTATGAAGATGACGTTGGGCAGGCTGTTTGTCGCGCTCTTGGTGGGCATGATTGTCTCTCCTTGTCGTGATGACGCCGGCTGTCTGTTCTCAGTCTATCCGCACACTACAATGACATTGCCAAATGGTGTCGAGTCACCGCTCCGAACTCCTGCCTTGCACGTCTCTACCATGTGCTTGAAGGCCACGTGACTCTCGACATCCTCGATCGGCACACCGAATGCCTCCTCTAACTCCGCCACGCGCTCGGGCACAGCCTCGTGCGCCTCGGCGGCAATGATGATGCGGTCGAATGAGAAGTCCGTCGAGATGGCATCGAGAACCTCAGGCACCGTCGGCACGCCGGGCTTGAGTGCCAAATCGAGGTTGTACTGCAACTCCGGCATTGGGAACCCCATGTCGGAAATGACGAGCATGTCAGTGTGGCCGAGATTGCGCACGATATAGGCCAGGTCTGGATTGAGCAGCTTGCTACCGCCAGCGGGTTCTCCCATCTCATGCTCGCCGGCGGCGAAGAATGCCTTGACGCTCGCCTCCGTCAACTCGTCGCGCAGAGACGCTGCCGGCCGCTTGAGCAGCACTGTCCCGCCAGATGTTTGCGCCACAGCCTCCCAGCCGCGCTGCCCGAGCTCGATGATCTCATCCATCTCCATAGCCTCGGTGTACTCCCACTTGTCCATGTCAGTTCACGCCTCTCTGAATGGTCAGCAATGGCTAATCCGGTTCAGTGCATCCACTCCGGCTTTACGTATTGCTGCAGATGCTCCAGGCTGATGACCAAGCCTTCGTTCTCCCGCGAGCCTCGGTACACCGGGTCATGCCGGCCCTCGATGTCCAGGTTGCCCTCATAGCCCACCTCTACCAGCGCCGAGATGACCTCATTCCACTTCACGATACCCATCCCCGGTGTGCGATGGCGGACGGCCCCCGGCTCAAGGATACCGTATTTTCGCACACTCCGCCAGATCACTTCGGCATCCTTGGCGTGGACGTGGTGAATTCTATCGGCCCAGTCGTAGATGACCTGCACGTAGTCCATCAACAGACAGACCAGGTGCGAAGGATCGTACTCGAGCCCGAGCGCAGCAGAGGGGACGGCCTCAAACATCGGCTCCCATGCACGCGGCGTATAAGCGATATTCACCCCCCGGAAAGGGAAGTAATGAAACATCGGGCAATTCTCGAAGCCGATCTTCAGGCCCCGGGCCTCGGCTTCAGCAGCCAGTGGCGTCCACACTTGCTTGAAAAGCGGAATGTTATCGGGGATATCGAGTTCGGGATTGCGACCGGCGAAGGTCCCGATGCAGTTAACATCCATCTTCTCAGCCACGTCAAAAAGCAGGCGGAAGTAATCCTGGTTCTTCTTCGCCTCGGCCTCGTCGGGGTCCAGAACGTTCCTGTAGCATCCCAGCGCCGACACCTCGATGCCCGCCGCCTCGTACTGCTCTTTCGCCTTCAGGATATCCGCATCATCAGTGACTGTCGGGTCAAGCGGGTCGCCAGGCCATATCAGTAACTGGATGCTGCCAAACCCCGCCGACTTGGCGAACTCGATTTCCTCTTCTGAGTAGCGACAAAGATACCCGATCCGCATGGGCAGTCCTCCACTGACGAGCTAGTAATTATATCTCGGGTGCGATAAACGCGAACAGCAACGAAGCATGCGGCTCTATCTAACCCGTGCCGCGAGCTCGCGCAGGTATCTCACCGCCGCGCCGTAGCCCTCGCGGTGAGCGAACAGGAACGAGCCCGACACGAAGATGTCGGTGCCCGCACGGACTATCTCCTCCGCGGTATCTTCGTTCAGCCCCCCGTCATGTTCGATCAGCGTCTCATGACCGCCGGCGTCAATGAGAGCCCGCAGTTCGGCAATCCGCTGCGTCGTCTCGGGTATGTAGCTCTGTCCAGAATAGCCGACATACACGCCCATGAGCATGACAGCCTCGCAGAGGCCCAGCAGCGGCTCGACGACGGACACCGGCGTGTCCGGATTCAGCACGAGACCGGCCCGGCAGCCCAGAGCATGGATCCGCTCCAGCAACACCTCCGGCTCAGCGGTGACCTCGTAATGGAAGAGGATATTGTCGGCACCGGCTTCGGCGAAGTACTCCAGGTGCTTCTCCGGATTGGTGAACATCAGGTGGCAGTCGAAGATACGCTCCGTGTAGGGCCGAAGCGCCTTTGCCACCATCGGCCCGTACGTGACCTGGTCGGTGAAATGCCCGTCCATGCAGTCGAAATGAACGTACTCACAGCCCGCGGCATCGAGCGCTTCGACTTCCTCGGCGAGGTGGGAGAAGTCTGAACTCAGCAACGACGGCGCGATGATTATGTCGCGGCTCACTTTCATGTCTCACTCCTGGCCTCTGGATGTCTCCTCGTCATTTTCACCAGGCGCCGGCGGCGCCAGCGTGGCTAGCTTGCGGGCCACGCGATGAAGTCTATGCGTCACGGCAGCACCGAGATAGCTGATGTCTGCATCAGGGAGCGCGACCGCTACGAGGCGCTCTTTGCGTACGGAAACGGCCACTGCCGCACCCCCGAGGACGAAAAGATCGGTGGCCTTGTCGGTGGCTTTGGCGAGGATGCGGATGCGGTCGCAGGCGGCCTTCGGATCGCGACGCCAGATGCCCCCGCCCAGGGTGTGTCCGCCGTCACAGAGAAGGACACCGGCGATGTCTGGTGAGGCGCAGATGGTGTCCAGCGCATCCTGGGGGCCCTCAATGAAGTGGACAGCGGGGAGTTGCGCGATGCGGCGACGACGGACTTCTGCGTCCGGGCCGCCCCACCATGAGGCAATGACAGGCCCGCTCAGAAAGACGACGACCGCTTGCAGGAGCAAACCGGGTAAGTAGTCGCTGAGAGCATACAGCCAGGCCTCCCCGGTGCTGATGCCGTTGCCGGCCATGGCGATGTAGATCAGGCCCGCCGACAGCGTCATGAATCCTTGCGTAATGAGCATGGCCGCAAAGACGACAGCCGCTCGCAGTAATTGTGCTCCTGTGGAGATGCAGGCGACGAGGAGATAGGCGACTGCGAGACCGATATGTACCGCCGGCGGTACGGGAATCCGCGCCATGCCTGTGGAGCTGTTAAGGATACCGGCGAGCAGGACTACCCAGAGGGCGGTCAGAAGCGTTGCGGCCAGCGCACAGCGACGTCCGACATCAGAGCCGCGTTCCACATCATACATCAGGCCTCGCCTCGCATGGCGTCGCGGAGATTGCCGAGAGCTATATTAGCCCCGCCCATCTTGGCAGTGGCCTCGGCCCTGATGGCAAACAGCAGTTCACTATCCGAAATGTATGGGCCGATGACCAGGCCACTGGTAGCGCACTCGATGAAAATGCGATCCACCGGCCCCATTCCCAGGGCCTCGCCGAGAGACATCGCGGCTTCATACACGGCCTCGGCGGTGGCGGCGATGAGTGGCGCGTCGGCAGGTGGCGCTGCGACGATGACATCGCGGCCGGCGCCGCTGAAGGTCATGAGCTGTTGTATGCCGGTGATGGCAAGCGGCTCCGAAGTCCGTTCTACAGGAGAGAGTGCGGCCAGTGTCGTCGCTGCGAGGCTGCACTCGTTGCCCAGGTCCAGAGTAGCAGCCGCTGCTCGCGCGCGCCGCGACAGCATGCTCAACTGCCCAACCTTTGTCCTTGCCTCGGCGGCGATGAGTACCTGGCTGCCGCAGTCCGGCGAAGAAACCGCGACGAGGGCTCCCGCATCTGCCATCAGTATGAAGCTCTCCGGAGTGCCCGCATCCAGTACGTCGGCGGTCGCGAGAAGTGCGCCGAACAGAGTGTCGAGCACCTTCAGGAGTTCGTCCGTAGCTGTCGCCCCGCACAAGGCATAGATGCGTCCGTCTGCGGACCGGGAAATCTCGACAGGTGTCTCGATACTGATTTGTGTCATTGCCTGGCGTATCGCTGCCTGCTGCTCCGGCATAGCCATACCGACAGCGGCAGATGCAGGGATCTCAGCTTCAGACGGCAGCGGCGCTCCTGCCGGTTCAGTAGCCTCAGGCGGAGACGGCTCCTCTGCGACCGCCTCAGGGGCTTCAGCGCTCGGCGGGGGAGTGACTGGCGGCAGTGTGTCCGTGGCATCATTATCCTCGGGTTTGAGCGTGGCCCCCTCTGTGGCCGGTACACCCTCGCGCAGATCCATCGCCAACTGGGCACGCCGCGACTCAGGCTGTTCCAGCTCTGGTTCAGCTACTTCCACCGCAGCCGAATCTGTAGCAGGTTCTTTCACGGGCCCGCTTCCTGTGGAGGGCTCGGCCTGCTCCTCGGGCAACGGCTCCTCAGGCGTCTTGGGTTCCGGCGCAGGTTGCTCCGACACGCTCTCCTCAACCGGCTTCTCGACCGTCGTTGCGGGCTGCTGCTCCACTACCGCATCTTCTTGCTCACTCTGCGCCGCCGTCGGCTCCGGCGTCGTCTCGCTTACAACATCTTCTGCCGCTTCCCTTATCTCCTCGACGGGCGCATCAGGAGCCTCCATCAGCGCACTCAGCAACTGGTTCTGGCGCTGAGCCGTCTCCTCGTCAGGCGGCGGCGTGGGAATGCGAAACTCCGTCGCGTAGTCCACTTGCGCAGGACTGCTCTGCGACTCCGCAAGGCCCTCGCGAGGAACCTCTAGCGCGGCGCGTACCAGCCACAGATACGCCCCGACGAAAAATACCTGTATGACGGCCGAGAGCCAGAGGCCGGAGTGGAACGCCCGCCACAACTGATCGAAGGTCTGGTCGGAGTCCGCGACAGCGATCTGTGCCGCTGCCATCGCCATCAGCGTGCGCACTCCCATGGCCAGAGGCACACTGAGTAGGGTGCGTCCGGGGGGCACAACGCGGTCGGCGGGTAGCATCAGCACCAGGCAATACCAGAGCGCTTCGCCGACGAGTATGATACTCGTCAGACGCGCCGTAGCCTCGATCGGCACCAGTTCATAATGATATACCCCGACAGTCGCCGTGATCCCCATGACGAAGGTAGCCACCAGCCAGATGAATGCCCACAAGGGCGTTACATGATCTGGTGGTGTGAGCGCTTCTTGTCGCACCAACCGTCACCTCCGCTTCTCTGCAGCAATTCGCTTCAAAGGTATTCTTCCTCGCACGAGTCTGTGGTTCCTCCTTATTTGCCCGCCATAGGCGAAACATGCTAGAATGCCGCCATTGGGCCGACAGCAAAACTACGAGGTGCGATGATGCTAAGCGGGGAGCAGAAAGCGAGATTGCTGTCCGTGGCGAGGCAGGCCATCGAGGCGGCAGTGACAGGCGCACTGGCGGCAGATACACAAACCGATGACACCGACCTCAAAAAAGTCCAGGGAGCCTTCGTCACGCTCAAGAAGCAGGGCCAACTACGGGGCTGCATCGGGCACATCGAGGGGCACTTGCCGCTCATCGAGACGGTCAATGTGATGGCTGTCGCGGCGGCACTTGAGGACCCCAGGTTCCCCCCCGTCCGCGCTGACGAGCTGGACGACCTCACCATTGAAATATCGGTGATGTCGCCCATTATGCAGGTCAATGACATCAAGGAAATCCAGGTCGGACGCGATGGCCTGATAGTCAGCGCGGGGCCATACCGAGGACTTCTCCTCCCGCAGGTGGCTGTCGAGTGGGGCTGGAGCTGTGAGGAATTCCTCTGCCACACCTGCCTCAAGGCGGGCCTGCCCGAGGATGCCTGGCAAGGCGATGTGACCATCGAGCGCTTCGAAGCTGAGGTCTTCGGCGAAAAAACCGAGGCACCCGGATAGGCTGATCATGGTCGCCTGCGGGGTGTTGCGAAGAAAAGAAACCTACACACACTTGCAGCTTTCGCATATAATGTGGAGACCGTGGCGGGAAGGTCTCATGGAAGCCGATCCGCTCAACTCTGACACCAAGTCAGGATCGGCTCTCAGCGGCGAGTTGGGGACGCTTGCTAGCACGGGAGAATCTGCTAAGCGCAATTCTATACATCGAAAAGGGAACGCGTACAATGTCCTTGCTTAGGACTTACCGGGAGCTCACAGTTCTGCTAGCTATCGCCCTGACACTCAGTCTGCTCGGGTGTTCTGGCAGCGGCGGGAGCAAGAACGCAACGCTGACAGTTGGCAGTTCCGCACGTTCTCCCCAAGCCGTCTCCCCTGCTCAGGGCCGACTTCTCGGCGACCTCGACGATGACGGCCAGCCCTCCATCGGCGACGCGATTCGCATTCTGCGCATTGTCGTCGGCCTGGACCCCGACGACCCATGTGCAGACGCTAATGAGAACGGCAGCACCGATGTCGGCGACGCGATCAAGCTGCTGCGGTGTGTTGTCGGCCTCGATAACTGGCCCATCGGCGAATGTGACGGCGGCCCCATCGAGGGCGGCTACCAATTCGTTACCATGTGGGGCTCTGAGGGCTCTGGCGATGGGCAGTTCTCCTATCCCGAGGGTGTGGCTGTGGACGCAGCCGGAAATGTGTACGTAGCAGACACCGGCAACTGTCGTATCCAGAAGTTCACCGGCAGCGGTACCTTCATCACCAAGTGGGGCTCCGCGGGCTCCGGCGACGGGCAGCTCTACCCCTGGGGTATAGCTGTGGATGCAGCCGGAGGTGTGTGCGTGGCCGATGGCGGCAACCACCGTATCCAGAAGTTCACGAGCACAGGTGACTTCATCACCAAGTGGGGCTCTGAGGGCTCAGGCGATGGACAATTCGACGATAGCCCCACCCATGTGGCTTTGGACGCAGCCGGGAATGTGTACGCGACGGACAGACGCAACAATCGCGTCCAGAAGTTCACTGGCACTGGCACATTCGTCACCAAATGGGGTTCGTATGGCTTCGGCGATGGGCAGTTCCAGTGGGGGCCCCACGGTGTGGCTGTGGATGCAACCGGAAATGTGTACGTGACAGATACGCACAACGATCGCATCCAGAAGTTCACCAGCACCGGCACATTCATCGCCAAATGGGGCTCCGATGGCTCTGGCGATGGGCAATTTCAGGCGCCAGGTGGTGTGGCTGTGGACGCAGACGGAAATGTGTACGTATTAGACTGGAACCATCGCATACAGAAGTCCACCGGCACCGGCACCTTCATCACGAAGTGGGGTTCTGAAGGCTCTGGCCTTGGGCAGTTCCGGGGGAGTGGCGGTGTGGCTGTGGATGTAGATGGACATGTGTACGTGGCAGATTCCTACAACCATCGCATCCAGAAGTTCCGGCCCGTAGCGCCCTAGCAGCAGTGCTCAGGGCGTACATGGGCGTTGCCTGGTCTCTCGTACTCCTTGGGTGGGTGGAGCTTCATAGCGAGCCGTGGCTGCGGGTCCAGAACCGCGAAAGGTTGACATCGCTTGGCTGAACACCTTTCACAGACGCTGTCGCAACTTTTTGCGCCCGAGGTCGTGGTGATGATACTGTCAGCGCTGCCAATCAGTGAAGTGCGGGGCGGCATACCTTATGGCCTGGCAATGGCTCATCTGCCATTGTGGAAGGTGCTGGCACTGGCGATGTCGGCGAACGTTGTCTCCGTCGTGCCGGTGATTCTGTTTTTCAATTGGGCGGCGGAGCGGCTGGCGGAGGCGCCGCTGCTCGGGCGGGTACTGGGCCACATGCTGAAGAAGGCCCGCAGCAAGGAAGAGCTAGTAAACAAGTATGGCGTGTGGGCCGTCACTTTGTTTGTAGCCATTCCATTGCCGTTCACAGGCGCATGGACCGGCGCGACGGTGGCGGCCGTTTTCGGGATGAACTTCTGGCGCGCTGTCGGCTGTATGGTAGTCGGCGTAATCATCGCCAGCACCATTGTCACCTTGCTCACCTGCGCCAGCATGAATGCGTACGACGCGGTGGCGATCGGTACAGTGCCGTGAAGCTGCTGCTCCAGGACGTAAGTTCAGCCGACCTATAGAGACTACTGACGCAACGTGATCGGCCAATGACACTCTTAGAATCATTGTGGCGGACATTTCTGAGCATCACCGTAGTGGATGTCATTGACATTGTTCTGGTGACATTCATCCTCTACCATTTGCTGGTGCTGATGCGCCGCAGTGGCGCCGTATCGCTGCTCAAGGGCGTCGCCGCGGTAATCGTCATCGTCTCCATCACGACGTGGCTCCCGACCTTCAACTGGCTGATGAGCCGCCTCCTGGTGCCAGGTATCATTGCGCTGGTCGTGATCTTTCAGCCGGAGCTGCGCATGGCGCTGGAGCGCCTTGGGCGAGCAGGTTTCCTGGGACAGGCCTTCTCGAACATGGGCCTGGGCACGGAGGGCCGCCAGCTTGCCATAAGCGAGGTCATCGAAGCCGTGGCGGGCTTCTCCGAAAGCCACACCGGGGCGCTCATCGTCTTCGAGCGAGAGACGGGCCTCATGGATATTACACGCACCGGCAAGACGCTCAATGCCAGGGTGTCGGCCGAGTTGCTGGCCTCGATCTTCCACCTCCGGTCGCCTCTCCACGACGGGGCAGTGGTGATACGAGGCAGTACGCTGATTGCAGCCGCGTGTGTACTTCCGTATTCCGAGAGTCTGGGGTTGTCGGCCAGTGCCGGGATGCGCCACCGGGCGGCGCTCGGAATCTCGGAGAAGACCGATGCCGTCTGCGTCGTGGTGTCTGAGGAGACGGGCGTCCTGTCTCTGGCCGTGGACGGAGCCTTGAACCGGCGTCTGGACCGCACCCAGCTTACGGAGCGGTTGATGGGCCTGTTCGAACAGCCGGCTGAAACACCGAAACTCATGTTCTGGAAGCGATGAAAGTTGCCATGAGAGCAACACTTGCTTTGGATGGTCGCACTGTCGGCTCATCACAGCGAGGTAATATGTAATGCCGGACATCATCCGCCACAACTTGGCCCTGAAGATACTCTCCATCATCGGCGCACTGGTGATATGGGCTGCGGTGCGCATGCAGATTGACCCGATACAGGAGCGCCGGTTCGACGTGCGTGTGATAGCATCACCGGCCCCCGAGGGCATGACAGTCATGCGTATCGAGCCCCAAGATATTGAACTCACCATGCGAGGCCGTCGTTCGGCATTTGAGCGATCTGGCCCCGACTATGTGAAAGTGTACGCGGATGTTTCCCTGGCGAAGGTAGGAGTGCAGAGCGTGCCGCTGAAAGCGCAGCAACTGCGCGACGGGCTGGAGTTGCTCTCGCTGAGTCGCCAGCGTGCTATCGTCGAACTCGATACCTTCATTACCCGCTCGCGCGCGGTACAGGCACATACACGCGGGAGGGCTGCCGAAGGCTTTGCCGCGAGGGCACCGCAGGTAGAGCAAAATGAGGTGAAGGTGTCCGGGGCCGCCTCGAATGTCCATCGGGTCGCAAAAGTCACGGCCGTCGTGGACATCTCAGGCTTCAACTCGAAGATGACAACAGCCGTCCCGGTGCAAGCGAGAGACGAAAATGATCTGTTGGTGGACAATGTGACGATCAATCCCGCGAAGGTGGTTATCACGGTGCCGATCGTCCGCGTGGACACCAAGACGGTGCCGATTCGACCGAGGATCACCAACATCCCGGCTGGCTGGCAGGTCAACGATGTGCAGTCTCAGCCGGCGACAGTGACGCTGACGGCAGGTTCGGGCGAGGCTCTGGCCAATGTGAAGTTCGTGCAGACGGCTGTTGTGGACGTGAGCGGTTTGCGGGGAAAGCGGTCCTACACGGTGGCTCTGCAAATCCCGCCGGGCATATCGGCAGTGGGCGCCGCCTCTGCACAGGTCACGGTCACGCTGGCCCGCCTGGAAATGCCCTCGTCAACCTCGCCAGCCTCTGAAGAGAGCACGAGAACAGAGCGCTCTGGCGATCAGGGCGACGCTGAGACTGAAAGAAATGCCGACGGAGTGACCACCACCGGCGATCAGCCTCAACCACCGAAGACCGGGCCGGCACGCGAAACCAAACCCGACACTGGAAAGCCTGGCGCGTCTGACGCTGAAAAGAAACCCACTAAGCCCAAGAAACCCGCCGAACCGGCCACAACTACACCCACTACGGACAAGCCCAAGCCGACCACTGATAGCACTCAAGGCTAGTCGGCTGGATTCCCCTTGGAGCGTGTATGGAACCACTTCGCGATCCGGTCTCCTACTCGCCGGTAATCCCCGCCAAAGCAGAACAGCGCCTGGTCCGCTAAGGGGTGGAAAGTCCCGTTCTCATCAAGTAGCGCTTCGTCAACGTGGCTCGCTACCATCTCGCCGATGAGCCAGTGGTGCGAGCCGAGGTCCACGGTCCTCACCAGGCGACATTCGATGCTGACCGGGCATTCAGCAATCAGAGGGGAAGCGATCAGGGCGGACGCCTGCACTGTCAGTCCTGCGCCGGCAAACTTGTCCATCTCGCGACCGGAATGGGTACCGCAGAAATCGGTAGCCTCGACGAGTTCCGGCCCTGGAATATTGACCCCGAAATCGCCACTGGCGACGATCAGGCCATATGAATAGCGCTCAGGCTTGACCGCGATACCCACCGTAGGCGGGGCGGATGAGCAGACCGAGGAGGCCCCGAGCGTAATGATGTTGGGCTTGCCCTCGGCCGAGATGCAACTGACCATGACCATCGGCCATGGGTAGAAATGGCTGCATGAAGGGGCTTTCGTCCGTATCTTGGCCATTGTCTCACTCCAGTGGCTGAGTTGGTGTTATTAGCTATTTCCCGTGGAGGCTGCGCATTCCTCCATGCGGCGATACCTTTTGGCGTCCGGGGTGCCTGCGAGCGTGCGAGTTGGGATTGTCGGCACGTAGCGCAGACTTCGCGGGAAACCCGCACCTGTAGTCCAAGTTTCCTGACAATTCACCTGTAGTCCAAGCTTCCCGCTCGGGGCTGTTCGCGGTTGTGCACTACCAAACTGGAAGCTCGTCCTGAAGAACAATAAAGAACAAATGCGTGGCGCGTGGTCATTTGCCTGCGCCGATTGACTGCAAATCAGGACCCGCCAGCCGACAACTCAAACTCGCCACCGCGCCGGCGCGGATTGACGCTGCGCTGTGGTGCGGATATACTTGTACGTTTGGGGCGCATGGGTCGGGATTTGCGGACAGCCCGTGCCTCACCTCAGGATAGATGAAATGAATTCAGCCGGTCAACCAGATGCCATGCCGTCAGTTGCCGAAGAAGACAGCCTCGAAGCATACCTGCCCTCCGATCCGCCGCCGATAAAGTCGGAGCTCGCCACATACATGTGGCTCGGCACGGTGCCGCTCATCTGGGGCTTCAACTTCATTTGCCTCAAGATCCTCTATAGCGATGCCGTGGGCTTCACAGTGCCTGCTGTTCTGTCCGCTCGCTACATTATTATGGTCCTCGCTCTTGGCGCGGTAATGCTGTTCGGGGAGAAGGATCGCCGCATTGCCCGCGAAGACTGGAAGTACCTCATCACCTTTGCCATCGTGACGGTGGGAATCTACCAGTTCGTGTTCGCCAAGGGAATCCAGTTGACTTCAGCCGCCGAGGCTAGCCTCCTTATCAGCACTGCCCCAATATGGGTGTTCCTACTGTCACTCCTGCTACACATCGAGCGCTTCGACAGGGGCCGCATGTTCGGCGTGTTAGTCGGCTTTCTGGGGGTCGTGCTGGTAATCTTTGGAAGCGGCGGATCGGCGACGGTGCCGGAGACGCACCTTACTGGTGACCTCATAATGGTAGCGGCTGCGATCCTATGGGGATCATATGCGGTATTCTCCCGACCGCTTCTAGCGAAATACTCGCCAATGAAAATCGTGGCTTACATCCACATTATCGGTTCAGTTATAATAATCCCGATAGGCTTCAAGCAGATGCTGGCAGTGCCCCTGCTCACGATGGGCCTAGTACCATGGTTGTGTGTCCTTCAATACTCGCTGCTGGCGGGTGTCTATGCCTTCATTGTCTGGTACCGAGGCGTGCAGTGCGTTGGCGCCTCCCAGACGATGCTGTATCAATACTTCGTACCGCTGGTCGCGGTCGTAGCCGCATATCTCATTCTCAAGGAGCAGCCGACCCTCTTGCAGGTGGCGGGCATTGCCATTACGCTCGCCGGAGTACATCTCGCCCGCAAGCAAAATGTCGCTCCGCTTCCAGAGTAACTCTGCCCAGAGACGGCCTGGACAAATACGAGGACGAATCCTGTATATGGACAATATCGAATACGCTGTGACAACTGACCCGATTGACGCTGTTGTGGAAGCCTTTGCCTCCGGCGAGCCGGTGGTGCTGCTCGACCATCCGGACCGCGAGGGCGAGGCCGACATGATCCTGGCAGCACAAACCGCCACTGGCGAAAAGTTTAACCGCATGTCTCTGCTGGCCCGGGGACTCATTGCGGTGGGGCTCACTGCCCGGCGCCTGGCCGAACTCGAGGTCCCGCTGATCAAGCCCGTCAACTGCTCAGGCAACTGGCCCCATTTCGCGGAGCCGGTGGATTACAGGATCGGGACGACCACTGGCGCTTCCGCCTTTGACCTGGCCGCCACTGCGAAGGCACTGACCGACCCCGAGGCGCGCATAGAGGATTTCGCGCGTCCGGGCCACCTGCAGCTCCTGTGCGAAAATGAAGCCGGCCTCAGGGGACGCATGGGGCATACCGAGGGCGCGGTGAGTCTGGCACGTCTCGCCGGCCTCTATCCCGCCACGGTAATCTGTGAGATGATGGACCCGGATGGCAGGATGGCTGCCGGAGAACCCCTCCGCACCATCATCCAGCAGAACAATCTGCTTGTGACAACTGTCCAATCTGTAGCGGACACCACTGAACGCCAATCAACCCGAGGCTAGGCGTGTCCCAACGCCGTCACTAGTATCGCCTATCCGCTATCTATCGAAGCCTCCGCTGGAGCAAATGCCATGAAACTGATCTCGGCTATGTGGTTTGTCGGAATCCTGTGTGCGGTGCCGAGCTGGGCTGTGCCCGTGCCGACAAACGGGTCCTTTGAACGCTCCGATCAGCACGATACCGAGGGCTGGGATGTGTACGGGCCCTGGGAGTTCAGAGGACAGCAGAACCATGACGGCCGCCGGTCGGCGGCGATTGGGAATAGTGCTCTGAGCGGCGACCGCCTCGTCTCACACAGTGGTCCGGTACTCCGCTCCGGCGGATCGGTGACCTTGACCGGATACTACCATGGCAACGGATTGGCCGCCGGTGTCGAGATCGTTGACCAGCTCGGCGCAGTGCTGGATGCCGCCACCACTCAACTCCCCCCCGCAGACAATTGGACCGAATTCTCCGTATCCTACCACGCAAATGACGAGGTTCCCGGCAAGCGATTCGCCTACGCACGGGCCCGGCTTGAAGCTATCAGTGACGAGGCCCAAGGTGTGCTCGATTCCATCCAATTCGCTGACCCGCTCAGTGAGACGCCACCACAGTCGCCGGCAAAGACCTCCAGGCAGGATGAGAACGACAAGCAGCAAGAGCCCCCAATCCCCCCGCCGCCTCCCAACCTCGTGCCGAATCCGCAAATGCTGGGGACAAATTCGCCGCGCGGGTGGTCGAGCTTCGGCCCAGACGAGCAGTCGGGCTGGAGGCCGGGCTCCACAGGAATAGCCGGTGCGCTAACTTTGCAGGGCGGCGATGACGAGGCCGGCTGGTGGGCCAACCTCAACCGCATGGACATCTCAGTGCCACACCACTTCTCACTCCGCTATAGCCTCGGCGAATCTGACCCGACACTACCCTATGCAACCCTGCTCATCTTTGACCCTCGCTACACCCGCGTTTACTCTCACCTGATTGTGCCGATTGTGCCGAACAAATCGGTCATCACGGCAATCGTGCCGGCGATGGAGAAGTTACCGGCATCCGGCGTCGGCAAGTTAACGGTGCTCGTCCCCGTAGGATTTGGTAGTAGTCTCCAGATCAGCAACCCATCGCTGCTGGCCGGCCCGCATGAGCCCTCAGTCAATCCCAGAGGCGCACTCCTCGGTGTTTTCGAAAAGCCTGCGAAGGCCGAATTCTTCTGCCGGATATCCAACCGTATCGAGCAGATAACAGAGATGATCGTGCATCTGAAGGTGGTCAACCGCGACGGTGTCGGTGTCGCGTATGAGAAGCGCAAGATGGCGGTAGCTCCCCATGCTGCCGCGTTCTTCCCGGTGCGCCCGAAGCTCAACGCCAACGGGGCCTATCAACTGGTTATCAATGCCCAGGTGGCCGACGGGTCCCGCAGCTTGACGCTGACCGCTTCCCCGTTTGTGGTCTCACCGGCCACCCCGGACGAGCCAAAGAACCGCAGCATCAGCGTGGCTATCTCGGGTTACAGCCGCGACGAAGTTGAAGCTGCTGCTACTGCCGGAGCCGGCTGGATAGCGGCCTCGCTACAATATAACAGCCAGGTGGAAGCCTACGAGTTGCGGTCACGGCTCAGACAACTGGACGCCCTGAAGAGAATAGCGACCGGCTATGGAGTGCGCTTCGCCTTGACTATTCGCTTCGACGGGGATGACCTGCCTGCCGAAGACCATTTCGCCGAATTTTTCCAGGCCGTGAACTCCGCTCTGGGGGATAATGTCGGCGCTTATGTTTTAGAGATGTCGCCCGAACAACTGGCCGCCGAGGACAGCCCAACACACGTGGCCACACTGGCGCTGACGATGCAGCAGGTGTGCAAAGCCGCTACGGTTCAGACTGCGCCGACCATCATGACGCCATTCGCTTACGTGATGGAAGAGGTGGCGGCTAAGTCATCTGCGGCGACCGGCGACACACCCGAGCCGGATGTTGAGGCCGCAGTCGAGCCGCTCAGCATCACCGCGACCATCATGGAGCAACCGGCCGATGACGACGAGCTGAGGGTAAAGGTAGTCATCATGGATGCGCCACTTGACGATGCCCCTGCCACGGAGCCACCCGAGACTACGGGCATCGCTACACCACCGGAAGCAACGAGCCCTCTCGTCCCGCGCGCCGTCAAAAGCGATCCGCAGGCGGAACCCTATCCGGTGTATCACGTATTCATGCCTGCCGACGATGACGCGGGCGATTGGATGCTGCCGGTGATGACGAGGCCGGACGAAGACAAGCAGCCCGCCGGCGTCCCGGCCGATGCCCGGATCGTGCGGCAGATCCTCAGTGGACTGGCGAAGGGACACCACGTGGCGTTCTGGGACGGCACCGGCGATGGCGCTATCCTCACCGCTGACGGCTCCGCAAATGCCTACTGGGCGGCACTGTGGGCGATGGCGCGACAGCTTTGCGCCAAGACCTTCACCGCTACGCAGGAAACGGGCGAGCGCGTCGTTGCCCTCCGCTTCAACGGCGAGGATGAGTACACACTCGTGCTCTGGGCCATGGCGGGTACGGAGAAGGTCCAGGTCTCCGGCGACCTCAACGACTGCCGCATTGTGGACATCGGAGGCGCACAGCAACAGCCCGAGATGACAGGCCCACACCTGCGACTTACACTTACGACTGCGCCGGTCTATCTGACCATCCCTGCCGGTAGCGACCTTAATGTCGAAGTGGCCACGGTGACTACCGGGGGTGGCTGAAGCCAATGCCGGACACGCACATGACAAACCGCCCAGACACCAGCCCTCTATGCCACCGGGTCGCGCTGACGATTGCCGGCTCCGATTCAGGTGGTGGCGCCGGTATCCAGGCCGACCTGAAGACATTCGCCGCATTGGGTGTTTATGGGATGTCAGCGATCACAGCCGTGACGGCACAGAACACCACCTCGGTCAACGACGTGCAGCTCATACCGGCGACTGCAGTAACAGCACAGATTGACGCCGTTATGTCGGACATCGGCTGCGACGCAGCCAAAACGGGGATGCTGGCAACCGCAGACATAGCGGCCGTCGTGTCGGACGCCGTGCAACGCTGGCAGCTACCCAACCTCGTAGTGGACCCGGTGATGATCTCGAAAAGTGGTCACCGCCTCTTGGCCGAGGACGCATGGGACGTGCTAAAAACCCGCCTGCTGCCACATGCGACGGTGGTAACGCCGAACTTACCCGAGGCGGAGCGGCTTGCGGCGATGCGCATATCCGGCTGCGACGACATGTTGACAGCCGGGCGCGAGATCTGTGCCGGCGGCTGTGCGGCGGCGATCATCAAGGGCGGCCACATCCCCGGCGATGCTGACGACTACCTCTACCAGGCTGCCGAGGACTCCCTGATCATCCTCCCCGGCAAGCGAATTGATACGCAGAACACGCATGGAACCGGCTGCACATTCTCGGCGGCGCTGACGGCTGCTCTAGCCTGTGGCTTGGATCTGGTGGCAAGCGCACGGCTGGCAAAGGATTTTGTCACCATAGCCATCCGTAAATCCCTGCCGCTCGGGTCCGGTCACGGGCCGACGAATCACATCGCTGCAGGCCTCGCTCTGCGCCGGCGACTCGCTGATGAGGCGGCGCAGCGTGGACCTGACGGAGGCGCGCCATGCTAGTGGAGCTGGCATACGGCAGGAGCGGGCTACGGGTGGAGTTGCCCGACCGCAATGTCGAGCACCTGCTGACCATGCCGCAACTTCCGGTGGTTGCCGATCTAACCGCGGAAGTAGTCGGATGCCTCCGCGACCCGCTAGGAAGCCCGCCTCTGGCGGAGTTAGCTAGCGGGCGGAGAGATGCCGTAATCGTGGTTTCGGACATCACCCGTCCCGTGCCTAACGCGACGCTGCTGCCGCCGCTGCTTGCAGCCCTCACCGGCGCCGGCATGAAGACGCGCGACATTGTTATCCTGATCGCTACGGGCCTCCACCGCCCCAACACCGAGGCTGAGCTAAATGAGATGCTGGGGCCGGAGGTGATGGCGTCCGGCTGCCGCATCGTTAATCACGCCGCCCGCGACCTGGAAGCCCACGTCCATATCGGCGTCACAGCTCAGGGAACGGATGCATGGGTTGACAGGCGTTACCTGGAGGCGGACCTGAAAATACTGACAGGACTGGTCGAGCCACACCTGATGGCGGGCTACTCCGGCGGGCGCAAGAGCATCTGCCCGGGTCTTTGCGCGACCGAGACGATCCTCGCTTTCCACCGCCCCGAGCTGATGGAGGCCCCCCTCGGCGTGGCGGGCAATCTGCACAGTAACCCTGTTGATGCAGAGGCCCATGATGTGGCGCGCCTGGCCGGGGGGGCGGACTTCATTCTCAATGTCGCACTCAACGAGCGCCGCCAGATTACAGGCATCTTCGCCGGCGACATCATCACGGCCCACAGGGCAGCCACAGACCATGCCCTGCGCCAGTGTGGTGTGCAGATAATGCAGCCTGTGGACATCGTCATCACTACCGGTGGCGGCTATCCTTTAGACCTGACTTACTTCCTGGGGATCAAGGGTATGGTGGCTGCTGAGCCCATCGTGAAGCCCGGCGGAGCCATCATCATCGCCCAGGAAAACGCCGAGGGCATCGGCGGCCCCGAATTTGAGGAGATGCTGCTGGATACCGATGACATCTACATGATGGTGCAGAGGTGCCTCGCAGAGGATATCCGCGTCATAGACATGTGGCAACTCCACAAGCTGGAGTTGGTGCTGCGGAAGGCCCGCATTCTCAACTACTCGACCGGCATCTCGCAGGCAATTCAGAGTCAGCTTTTCGTAACGCCGGTGAATTCGGTCGAGGATGCCGTCGCCGCTTGTATTGCTGAATATGGCTCCGATGCGACAATCGCCGTGATGGGCGACGGCCCGTATCTGCTCCCCTCTATCCGCGTCTAGACATCATCAAACTCCGTCCGCGCGATAATCTCATCCTGCATCGCTGCCGACAGATTGTTGAAATAGTCCGTATACCCCGCCACCCGCACAACCAGATCCTGGTACTGATCCGGACGCTCGCGCGCGGCAAGCAGCGTCTCGCGGCTCACCACATTGATCTGCACCTCAAAGCCCCCCAGTCGCATGTAGGTCTTGATGAGTTCAGCCAGCTTGGCGCGGCTTTCACGGCCCGCCAGCGCGTCCGGCGAGAACTTCAAATTCAGCACCAGGCCGCCCAGCATCGGGGTGTGATCCCAGCTGCATGTGGACTTGACCGCGGCGGTGGGGCCTTTGCGCTCGCGCCCCTGTGCAGGACCGGCACCATCCGCGAACGGCATCCCGGCTCTACGACCGTCCGGTGTCGCCATCGTCTCAGACCCGAGGCGTTCGTGCATCACCCAGCAGAAGAAGCCCGGCTTGAACCCTCCGCCCAGCACGACCTCGTGCTTAGCACATTCAGCGGCCAGGAACCCCGTTATCCGCCCCGCCAGCGCATCCACTTCCGCATCGTCGTTGCCATAGCTGGGCACCCGGTGAACCACACGCTGACGGAACTCCTCATGTCCGGCGAAATCGGCACGCAGAATATCTACCAGTGCGGCGACGGTGATGCTGCCCTGCTCATAGATGAACTCCCGGATCACGGCTAGAGAATCGACGAGGTTTGCCAAACCGACGAAGGAGCACTCGATCCAGTTGTAACGCGCGCCACCCCATTCGATGTCCATGCCGCGCTCGATACAGTCGCGTACAAAGCACGATTGCAGCGGGAAGTTCCGGTGCCACATTGTGCTATAGCGGTTGGCGTTCTGGGCGGACACAGCCTCGGCGATGGCCGCCGAGAGCCGCTCATGGTACGCCTCAAGAAGCTCGTCGAAAGAGCCAACATTGCACCTGCCGGTGGCAACATCCTCAAGCAAATCGAGCAGGTGCTGGGACAGGTTGAAGTACGGGCTTGCAACCCACACATTGCTGGCCCCGACCGGTGTAATCTCGACGCACGTGCTGTTCTGGAACTCGCAGGCTTCCTCCGCCGTGACGCCGGCCTGCTGCAGAGCCCCGCTGATGACGTCCTGATTGAAGATAGCCGGATTCGCACCGCATTCAGCCAGAATCTCGCAACCGAATGTCAGAAGCTCCTCCGGTGTGCCCTCGTGCCAGCAGATGCTGACCCCTGGATAGGACAGCGACACGTTCCGGATTGACTGCAGACACATGTAGGAGATCTCGTTGGTCACGTCGTTTCCGGATGGGGCCTTGCCGCCGACCATTGTCCCGATGGCAAGCCCGCGAGCTACCGTCTCATTGATCTGGATGTTGAAGCAGTCAATCAACTCCTGGGCCTGCGCGGGCGTCAGCTTGCCATCAGCGATATCATTCTTGTAAAAGCGATACAACCAACGGTCGGGATGGCCTGGGCAGATGAGATGAGCACCCTGTGCCCACTGCAGCGTCGAATTGACAAAACTGACGGCCTGGAGCGCCTCGGCGAAAGTGCGTGCTGGATGCGCCGGCACCCGCCGGCAGCGCTCGCTGATCTCCAACAGCTCCTGCCGGCGCCTAGCATCTGTTTCCTCATCGGCGAGGCGGGCAGCCTCAGCGGCGTTGCGCTCAGCGTAATTGCAGAGGCCGTCGAGCGCAATTTCGGCCGCATCGTAGAAGGCGATATGCCGAAGATCGTCAGGTTCGGATGAGTTGAGGCTATTACGATAGTCACGAATCTGCTGCTGAATGCCGCGCGCGCCGAGACGCAGCAGCTTCGGGATGTCCACTGCCTGGTGCCCCGTCTGGCCGGCTGACAACGGCTGAGCTTGCAGGTAGCGACGGGATTCTTCGAGCCGCTTGGTCTGCGCCGGACTCGGCTCGCCGATGTAGGGACGCCCCACAATGAATTCATCAGGACCAATTACCACGGTCGCGTTCTGCAGAATGTGGGCGACCGCCTTGCCCCGACGCCTGACCCAGAAGCGGTCAGCAGCAGAGGCCATAAGCGACTCCCCGCCGTACAGGTCGCGCTCGAAAGGCCAACTGACGTCGTGGCTGAGGGCGACCTCGCGTAGCCTCTGAACACGCTGTGTTGCACCATGCAGTTCCGGTCGCGTTGTGGACGCTTTCATGCCGGTTCTGGCTTTTCCCCGATTGAGTTTGGTGTGGAGAGCACTATGCGCCGCCAGCGACGAATAGTCCTCCCACTGCTGGCCCTTGCCCTCCGCCGTTGCCATCCTTTTCATGGTCGGGTGGCTCGTCAGCCCCACCGCCGTTCGCCTTTGCCGTTTACCTTTTGGAGGACAGGCATCCTTGCCTGTCAATGACGTTAATCTGTGCCTTCGCCGTCGCAGGGGCCGGCCGAACGCAGCGAAACCGGCCCACGTCATGATGAGCAGACACGCAGGCATGGAACCCCAAACGCCAAAGAAGGAGGTGGCGGCTCAAACAGGGAATTATGCGAAGTGAGACAATGTTAACTAAGATGCAGCGAAATCCGCAGAGGGCGTGTGCGGATATGTCGCAGGGAGGGTCGGCAATGGCGAAGCTTTTTGGGAATGAATACACCAGGCAGGAATTGCTTCGACACGTGGGGAGCATGGATCAGGTCGCGGGTGTGCGCAAGGTCGCGCTTGACGAGGGGAATGAGAAGGGCTCCGAGGCGGTGCTGTTTCATACCGGCAGCGGTCTGACCTTCACTGCTCTGGCCGGCCGGGCGCTGGACATTTCCTCGGCGACTTACTGCGGACAGTCGCTCTGCTGGCGCGCTCCGGTTGGCGACACTGCCGCTGCCTTTTATGAGCCCGAAGGTCTCGGCTGGCTGCGCAGCTTCTTTGGAGGCGTGCTGTGCACGTGCGGGCTCAGCTACGCCGGCGCCCCGCATCCTGACCCTACATCAAGCGAAGGTGGCCCGCTGACACGTGTGGATGCAGACGGGAATGTGGTCTGGCAACCGACGGGGAGCATCGGCCTCCACGGGCGGGTGTCGAACATCCCGGCCAAAAACCTGGCGATATGCGAATGGTGGGACGGCGACGACTACTGGATGAGCGTCTCGGGAGAAATGCGCGAGGCGGTGCTTTTTGGAACGAATTTGCTGCTGCGGCGCACCGTCAGGGCGAAGCTCGGAGAGAGCAAAATATGGGTCAGTGACACGGTTGAGAACCAATCGTTCGCGCCGCAGGAACACATGTTACTCTACCACTGCAATTTCGGCTTCCCGGTAATCGCCGAGGGCGCCGAGTACCTCATCAACTCGCGCCAAAGCCAACCGCGCGATCAGGCTGCCGCTCCACATTTCGATACCTGGGCCGAGTTCCCCGCACCAATCCCCAGTGTCGAGGAATGGGTCTATTACCATGATCTGGCGACCGATGCCGAAGACAATACTTGGGTGGCGTTGGCCAATCGCCACTTCGGCGACAGTCAGGGCTTCGGCGCGTACCTGAAATTCAGCAAGCAGCAGATGCCCTACTTCATCCAGTGGAAGATGCCGGGAGAAGGAACGTATGTGACGGGCTTGGAGCCGGCTAATTGCCTTGTCGAGGGGCGGGACAAGGACCGCGATGAGGGTAGGCTGATAGTGCTCGAGCCGGGCGAGACGCGCAGCTATGAACTCGAGATCGGCGTGCTGGCGTGCAACCATGAGATAGATGAGATGGCGGCGACGATCGCAGCGTTGAGCTGAGGTGATGGTAAAGACCCAATGTCAGGGCAGAGAATAGCGCGGATAGGTGCTGCAATCATTCTGGCAACCGTCGCCGTCGTCGTGGCGCTCGGTCTGGCGTGGTATGCACCCTGGAAACCGGTACTCGTTGTCTGGTCGTGCGGCGGCAATTACGAAATCCTCACCGAGTATGCGGGATGGTTCGAACGGGAACATAATTGCCGGGTTCGCTACACCGCTGCACCGGTCCAGTATCTTCTGGAACTGGCGGCAAGCAGAGATAGGACGGCCGACGTAATCGTGGGGCGTGGAGGTCCGGGATGGGAAGTACTCCGGCAGCGCAACAAGCTGACCAGGGGGCCGGTATTCTTCGGAATGGACCCGTTTGTTATAGTCACCCTGAAGGGCAATCCGGCCAATGTCGCGGAACTCAAGGACCTGGGCCGCCCCGGTGTGAGGACCGCCTACGCACCTCTTGCCATGCGCCCGCGGGGTAAGTGCCCTTCACACCTGATGGCTATGGCCGATGCAAAGTTCCACCCCGGCTTGGCGGAGAGATGGCTAAACAACATGACGGCTCACATGAAGTGCGGTCGCAAGTTGTATGAGCCGATCCTCGATGGGCGGGCGGATGCAGCCATTGTCCCGCGCTCGACCACAAGCTGGCCCGAACTGCAGGGAAAGCTGGAGACCATCCCCATTGGGCCGAAGTACCATGACGCGATGAAGGCTTGCCGTGCGGTGCCACCGCAGTGTGCCGGAATCCTGGCCGGGGGGCGCAGTCTCCAGCTCGCCGAAGCCTTCGTGGATGGTCTGTTGGATGAGCCAGGCCGCGGCATTATCGTCAAGCACGGCTATCTGCCAATCGCATCTACAGAAGCCCAGAAGTACGAAGCGCTGATGCAGGTCTTCACGCCCAAGGACATGCCCGGCTGGCAGTTCCACATGGCGCAGCGGCTCTACGATGACGGGGCCTATGCTTCTGCCTTGCGGCGCTGTTTCATGTTACTTACCGTTTTCGGGCCGACTCATGCAAATGCCCGAGCCCTGTATCTAGCCGGGGAATGTGCCCGCGAGATGGGCAAGCCGGACTTAGCTCGGATGCTATGGGAGAGGCTGATACGGCACTTTCCATACCCGGGCCGCGTGGAATACCTGAGCACGATTCTCCATGTAGGCAAGCCCGTACCAGGGGTAGACCAACTGCCGGAACAACACTTCGTCCAACTGGCGCGGCACGCCCTCGACCAACTCCCCGATAAAGTCAGCCTGAGCGAAACACACCGGCGGTGGCTCATGGCCTTTCCAGTCGAGGAAATTCCCATCCTCGAATCTGATCCGGAAAAGTGCGGCAAGCGCTGGTTCGCCCTGGCGGAAATGTCGCTGGCTGCAGGGCAATACACAACCGCGACGCGGGATTATCTGAAGGTACTGACGCTGACCTACCCGAGTTCGTACATGCCGGCGGCCCGTTTCCGCGTCGCCCTGTGCGACTATCTGCGCGGCAAGCCGGGGACTGCCCGACACCAGTGGGAGCCACTGGCGGCGGAATTACCTGATGACGAATGGGGCCAGGCCGCTGCTACAGCGCTCGACATGACCAGTGGGGAGGAGGACCCGGAGGACCGGCGGTCCTTTTGGCTTGTCGAATCCCCGCCCTGGGAGTTCAGCCACGATACCCATCAGCAGCGCGGCATGTCGTATGGGATGATGCTGGCAGGTCACGACCTGCCTCTCTACGCCTTCAAGGAAATGATGAAGCTGTCCCACGGCGTCTATGGCAAGCCCGGCAAGCTTGCCGCAGAGGCAAGATACAGAGCCGGCCTCTTCTGCAAGAAGATGGGTTCCCAGACCGCTGCCGGTATGCAGTGGATGATGTGCCGAGCATACTGGCCCGAGAGCAAGTGCGGGAAGCCGGCAGTCACTGCTCTCGAGCGGCTTGCCCACCCCGGCAATCAGAACTCAGCCGAACGACCGCGCCTGCAGGTGCTCCTCTCCGGACCGGCTCCGCGGCAACTCAAGCCTGCGAGGACCTCGCCCCACAAGCGCTTCAACATCGCCGAGGAGTTCTACCGCGCCGGCCTCTTTGCTGACGACCAGTGCCTCCTCGAGTACATGAAGGTGCTGACGGTCACTGACCCCTCCGGCAAGCAGCGCGCGCCGTTCATGGCGGAGGCCGAGTTCAAGGCCGGGATGTGCCTGCTGAAGGTCAACCGGCCCGAGCCGGCAAGGAAGCACTTCGAGCGCGTGCTCGAGCTGTACCCCGACTCGCCCGAGGCGGCCACAGCGCGGGAGATGCTGAGCGAGGGAGCAATGTAGATGCAGCCGATAACGATATGGCGGCGGATAACCCAGGTCGCGTTTCTAGGCCTTACGGGGACCTGGCTTACCTTCGGCTGGCTGCGATGTCCGTACGGGGTGCCGTTTGTATCCTGCCAGTCATGCCCATCCACGGACTGCCCGGGACGCTATCTGCAGCCCTGGGTTGTGGGCTTCATAGCGTTGTCGGCGGTGTTTTCCGGGCGGGTATTCTGTGGCTGGGCTTGCCCGATGGGGCTGGTACAGGACGCACTTTGCCGCGTGCCGAAGCTGCCAGCGACATGCCGGCCCCCCTTTGGGCGGGTGGACAGGTATCTGAAGTATCTTAAGTATCTGGCGCTTGTGGTTGTCGTCCTCCTCATCTTCACACACAATCTCCAATGGGCGCGACCTTACGAATATGTGACGCGCTCCCCGTCTCTGTGGAACCTCGAGGCTGTGAAAGTGGCATGGGACCTCGGCGGCGGGGCATACAAAATCCGCTTTGGGATTCTCGCTATTGCCATCATCGGAGCCCTCTTCGTGACGCGGTTTTTCTGTCGCTACATGTGCCCTCTGGGAGCGCTGCTGGGTATTTTCAACATGATTAGCTTCTTCGGGCTCCGACACGCGAAGGACCACTGTGACCACTGCGGTAAGTACCCGCGGGAGTGCATCACCTATACGGTGCCGGAGACGACTGAGTGCGTGATGTGCGGGGAGTGTGTGCAGGGGTGTCCGACTAAGGCAATCAGCTACGGGCTGCGCAGCCGCAAGCCGACCGCCCCAAACCACTAACCTGTAGGCCGAGCTTCCAACTCGGCGCCGTTGGTCGTATCTGCCGTCGCCTTGGCCGTCCGCCGTGTGTCGTGATGGAGGGGCCTGTCGCCGAATTACGCGCGCTATGCGCGCGTAATTCCAGGCTGGCCCAATCACTCTCTAGCCAATCCCGCCCAACACCAACTCTAGAGGACAATACCATGAGCAACCGGCTGACTAGAGACACGCTCAAGGGGATATGGGTCGCCGCCCCGCTGGCATGGGATGAGCAGTACCGGTTCGACGAAAGCACGTTCCGTGAGACTCTGCGGCGTCTGCTAGAAGCAAAGGTGCATGGTCTCTATACCTTCGGCAGCACCGGTGAGTTGCACGCCATTGATGATGACGAGTTCTGCCAAATAACGGATATATTCCTCGATGAAGTCGGCCCGCGCGGGGTTCCGACGCAGGTCGGCTGCCACGGTACGGCGACCCATCAAATTGTGCGAAAGCTGCAGTATGCCCAGCAGGCAGGCGCGGATGGTGCGCAGGTCGCCTTACCTTTCTGGATGGAGTTGACCGATGAGGAAATATTGAACTTCTGGGCCGATATCTCGGCGGCGGTACCGAACCTGCCGCTGACTTCCTACAATTCCGGGCGAACGAAGGTGCAACTCACCGGCGAGCAGTACCGCCGGGTATTGCAGGTCGCCCCCAACCTTATCGGCATTAAGTGGCCCGGTGAACTTGATCTCGAAACCTTCCCCCGAATTGCTGCGATGACGCCGGAGTTGGTGCATTTCGTCGGCGAGCGATACTTGGTCGAGATGATGAAGCAGGGCGTCGCACCTGGAAACTACAACGCCTCGGCGCTGTGGCAACCGGACTTGACGGTGCAGATGTTTGAGCTGGCCGAAGCGGGCAAGTGGGCCGAAGCCGAGCAAATTGGCCGGCGTTTCGCAGACGTCATCAGTTGCGTGCTCACGGTCTGCGAAGAGCTCGGCCTGGGCATGATGGACCCGGTAATTGATAAGGGACTGATGGCGACCACGGGCATCCTTAGCTGTCACCAGCGGACGCGGCCGCCGTATGTCGGCTGGTCGGACGCGGGGGTCGCCGAAATGCGTGTACGCCTCAAAGCTAAGTTCCCGTGGTTTATACCGGCATGACCGGCATCAGTCGGCGGTTCATTCCGCAGGCATCTCAGCGGCCAATGGTCTTACGACCTCGCAGCCTTAGCGGACACGTTCGCAACCTATGACAGTGCAGCGACTATGCTCTCCAGCGTTGCCGGCCCGTTCTCCTCGCCGCCGGGCCAGTTTGATAATCTGGATACGTGAAACCATCGGGATCCTGGGCATGGCTGAAAGCGGTGGAAAAGGCCTCCCTGCCCTTATCCACATAAGACAACTAAGCTGGCCAACGCCGGTCACCAATCAATCCGACTGAGTTCCTCGCGGGTCCAGGCCGGCTTATAGGTCCAGCTCAGCAGCTTCGTGCCACGGATGATGCAGGACAAATCGAGCGTCGGCCGGTGAATGCTCCAACTGGTGATCGTCGTTGCCGCCGCCTCAGCCAGCTCGTCGCCGATGGCCGGATATGGCGGCGGCGCGGTCACTGAGAAAGCCTCGTCCTGACCGGCCTTGCTCATGCAGATCGCCCGGGCCAGAGCCACGAAATACGTGGCTACAGACACCTCGACCCCCGCCAGGCTAGCAACATCCGGCAGCACACGACTCGCCATCACATGCGCATTCACAATGGCCGCTGTCCTCAGCGCCTCGCCAGGCGTGCAGCTTACACCCGGCTCCCTGCCGCCCATGTTCTCAGGGCTCATGATGTCGCGGCGGTAGAGCATCTCGGCCTCCGGCGTGGTCACATAATCCAGCATCAAACCCATGATCTCGGCGGCGGTGAACGCGTCGGTGAATGTGACCTCGCCCTGCTCACAGATGCGCGTGCAAATGGCTTCCACCCCGGCCCGACTGCAGCCGGACTTCTGGGCGTTGAAAAGGCGCACCAACTCGGAGAAGCCCATTATCTCAAAGCGGTCGTCGCCCACCATCCACTCCAGTGTGCGTCGGAAGTTGCGACGACACACCTTTTCCTCCTCGGCAGTTATCGGCTCCGGATTCTCGAAGTCCTCCGGGGTCCTGATGCGACCCTCCGAGAAATTGACCCCATCCCAGAACGCGCGGTGCACGAGCCGCGTCGGATGACCGGCAAAGAGGCCCAGGTAGGGCACCCCAGCGTCCAGCAGTTCGTCGGCCCTTGCCTTGTGTCTGACGAAAGCCGGCTCAAATTCCTCGGCGTTGTGATAGACCCCGTCAAGGCCGCCGTAGCCGCCACCGAAGTTGAGGCCGCCGCCGAACCAGCAGCGCGGCCGGTGCTGGTAGTGACAGATGGCGCTTGATTTGGTAGCACGGCCCATCTTGCCCAGCATCCGCGCCAGTGCCGGCGACCAGCTTCCCCCGGTCCGGTTCCAGTGCTGCAGCGGCCCGCCCATAATCCGCTCGGCCTCCTCCCAGCCGGGCCGCTCCCAGCCCCACAGCATCTCAGCACCGTCTTCAGCAGCCAGCGACTCACTCAGCTCGCTGATCGTCGGATGGAAGGAATGGCCCGTGCTGTGGAAATGCAGATCGTGCTGCTTGACGGCCTCGATGACATCGCGCAAGCCCAGCCGCTCCCATTCCCTGACCTTGGCGGCCACCAAAAAGCACGTCGCCGTCAGGCCAAAGCTCGCAATCTCCTCACACATCCACTGCGCGGCACGGTGGCTGCGCATGGTTATCGGGTCCTCAATGTCAAGACTCAGCCATGCCGGCGTCCTTGCCATTCTCAATTCTCCTCAAGTGAATTGATGCGTCTCATGTACGCTTGCGAATTGCGTCAGTAAAGGTCGTCTTCCACTGGCGGGTAGCCGGCCTCTTTCCAGACTTTGCGGGCGTAGGAGATGGCCTCGGGCGTCGGCACGATTCTACCGGTGACGCTTGGCCAGGGGTCCGTCTCACGTTTGGTTACTGGATTCGGATTCCAGTCATCGTCGCGGTGCTTGTCGCGCATGGCCTTGTCGCGAAAGTCGGGAACTTCATAGTTGTTGGCCGAGTCCAGAGCGGAGCGGTAGGCCTGAATCCCAACGATGGACATGGCCACACCGCGGTACACATCCAGATACGGTGGCTCGCCGGTACGAATGGCTTCCGCGAAATGATAGGTGGTGAAGAAGTCGCCGCCGCCGTGGCCGGCCTTCTGTGCCTCCTCGGCGTGAACCGGCCAGTTGGGTTTGTAGATCGATTCGACCGGCTCGGTCTTCGGTTCATTGAACTGGTGCTTGGTAAGCCGCACCATATTATGGTCGCCGTGGCGGAGGTTCTCCATCTGGCCCGTAAGCCCATGTATCCGCACCCACACACTATGGCCCTGGAGACCGCCCTGCAGCAACTTCGCGACGGCTCCGTTATCCATGCGCACCGCAATCATCGAAGCTAAGTCGCCCATTTGGATGTTGTATTGCCGCGACTCGGGAGTATCCGGCCGTGTTATCATGAAGCCGTTGACACTCACCGGCCGCGTGTCGGTAATGAACATAATGGGACCAAGCGCGTGGGTGCAGTAGTACGTGCGTGGAAACCAATTCCGCCAGTGCTTGAAGCTGTTCTTCAGACGCAGGGCCCAGTCGCGCTCACCGGGATGGACATACTCGCCTTCGCCATAGGTGAACTGACCGATCGCCCCCTCCTCGTAGAGCCTTCGCATCTCCTGATTGAAAAGCATGTAGGGATAATTCTCCGCGAACATGTAGGCCTTCCCCGTCTGTTCGACGGTCTCAACGAGCTCGACGCCCTCGCCTAGAGTAAAACATGCCGACGTCTCCGACATCACGTGTTTGTCCGCATTGAGCGCCTTGATCGCAAATGGCGCATGTTCATGGAAATAGTTGGCGAGAATGACGGCGTCCATGTCGTGCTCGAGGAACTTGTCGTAGTCGGTATATGTGGCTACACCCAGCTCCTTGCCGAGTTCATTGAGCTTCTCTTCCCAGGTATCGCACAGCGCGACTAACTCCATGCCAACCAGTGGCCCTGCACCTCGCGCGAATCCCTGACCGCGTCCTACGCCGATAACTCCGACCTTGATTGTGTCCATTGTACTCCCTCTTTCTCAGTGGGCTTACCAACGCTCGATTCATCGCCTCGTGGTTGCTGTTGTGTTTGCCGTTCGCCTTTGCCGTTCGCCCTTGCCCTCCGCCTTTGCCCTTTGTCCACTCCCATCTTCCCTCGGGAGAGGGGGAAGTTGGCGGGGATTTCCCCGCCAACTACGGGGTGAGGCCGCCGTGTCCCTCTCCAGCATGGAGAGGGTGCCTGAAGGGCGGGTGAGGCGCCGTTGCCGTTTGCCGTCCCCCCATTTCCTTCCGTGCGCATCTTGCACCTTCGCCCGCAGGCTCTCTATCCCCGATGACTGCTATGATTCGGCCCCGAAAGAACAGGGCCTGCGAACAGGCCAAAGAAGAGGGCCTGCCAATATAGCAGGCCCAGTCATTCTGTTTGCGGCTCAGCACGCAGTCGCCTCTACGCGTCGGCCTCGGGTGTGTCGGATGGCTCGGGCATGTCGGCTGGCTCCGGTGTGGACGGTTCGGATGCAGGTGGCTGGGGAAGTGGCACTTCGGGTTCAGGTGTGGGGGCTGGCGTCACCTCGGGTTTGGGCTCGGGAGCCGGACCGACGGCTGCGGGCGGCGGCGCGGGAGGAGCAGCAGGTGGCGCTGCCGGAGCCGCGGCCACACCCTCCATCCCGAAGTTATCGCGGTAGGCCAGTGCCATCGCGGCTATGACCAATGGTGTCGTCACCAGTGCACCGATGCCACAGACAATACCGCCGGCCATGTTGACTAGGCCGTATACCAGCGCGCATACACAATACATGACGAAATCAGGCTTAGTCTTCTCAAGTGATGTGCTGATGGCGTCTATCGGGCCAATTTCACGCTCTGCGATCAGCTGCCAGGTATAGAAAATGGCCGCGCCAATGACAAAACCAACCAACGCACTGGCTATCTGACCGATGACAGGAATCAGTTGCAGGACTACGCTAACAACCGCCGCACCGATACCCACGACTAGATATACGACAAAGGCCGCACCAAACTTCTGAAACCCCTGGAAGACGTCGCCGATAGCGACTTCCTCGCCACGTATCTTCTTAAACACCATCATGTACAGGCCCACCATCAAAGCCGGCATACAAATCGTCAGCGTCACGATGCCAATAAGACCTGCCAGCAGTGTCGCAACGGCGAATGTCACGATATCATCCTTGATTAAAGCCCAGCCCTCGGACAGCCAATCTCCCATCTTTACCATGTCTCTGCCCCTTCCTCCCTCATGCGGGATACAGCCCTATTTGGTTCTATTTCATCCACATTCGCCAAACCACTGTCATTCACCTTTGCATATTATAACCGTGTATGCCAACCGGCACAAGGCGCACACCATCCTGACATGCCGCAATAGCCCATGCGTCAGAACTCATCTTCCCCGAAAAGATAGCCTCTAATCTGCGCCATCGGTGCATCATCCACAATATAGTTGACCACGAAGAGAGTCCCGTCCCCGAGTACACACCAGCCGGAATAGCCGGTATCGGCACGCGCATTGCCGTCGTGATCCAGCGCCATGATGATCCCACCCTGCTCATCTGGTTCGCCGGCCCCGGCGCTTGCCACCGGCTCCTTGTAAGCCCAGAAGTTCTTGTGGCCCGGGCCATTCCCACCCGTACGGTGGCGAAACGTAACCATAATGTCGCCTGACGGCAGATAGCCCGCGACAGGTCTATGGCAGCCCGGCATCAACGTGTCATGCGGCCCGTCCCAGGTGCGCCCATCGTCGCGCGAGAACGCCTTCGGCCCCGGCCAGCCCTTGCCCGAATTCTCGCGCATATAGCAGACAAGCTTGCCGTCCGGGAGCTGGACTATCGAGCCTTCGCAGGGGTTCAGACCATCCCGCCGACAGACGGTTATCGGGCCCTCCCAACTCTCCCCCTGATCGGTGGACCGGAACACGCGCTGGTGCAGGTATTGCTCTCCCGGCGTACCCACATGCACCGCCACCAGCCACGTGCCGTCCCTCGTCTCAAATAGCTTGTCGGGCACGATGCCCGTTATCGGCGTCTTGACCGGCTCCGACCAGCTCTCCCCGTCATCATCACTGTACCAGAGAAACACGTGTGACGTACTTCGGTCAAAGTTCTCACCCGGCGGCACCGGATAGCCGTCACACAACGCCACCAGCCGTCCATCTGCAAGCTGTGAGATACGCGGGCAGTTGTACTTGAACAGCACCCCGTCTTCCTGCTCGGTTGCGATGAGCACGAAGCGTTCGGACCACGTCTCAGCTTCATCGAGGCTGTGCCGCATGATGAGGTAGGTATAGTCCTGGGCGCCGTGGCTGTCACTCTCCCGGTAAATAGTTATCAGCTTCCCGGAATCTGTTCTCACCAGACAGGGGAAGCACTCATAGACCTCGTCATTACGGGCAATGCTGATCTTGCGTATCGGCATGGTTTCCGTACCTCCTGAGTGTCACAGCACTTCCGGATTCACGATGAACCGCGTGCTTCGCCCTCCGAAGGCGTCGAGAATATTCTCCACTACCTGGCTATTGACCAGGCGCACGGAGTTGGCACTGTAGAATGAGTTATGCGGGGTGATAAGGCAGTTCGCTGCCGAGAGAATCGGATCGTCAGGATGCGGCGGTTCCTCTTCGACGGTGTCCAACGCCGCGCCGGCGATCTCTCCATTCGCCAGCGACTCGATTAGCGCTTGGGTATCAATAAGTTTCCCGCGCGCGGTGTTGATCAGAAATGCCGTCGGCTTCATCGCCGCCAGTTCCGCGGCCCCGATTATGTGATAGTTATCATCAGTGAGATTGCAGTGGAGACTCATGTAGTCGGCCTCCCGGAGAATCTGCGGGAGATCCGTCAGCTCGACCCCAAGTTCTGCGGCCTTCTCGCGGTTGGGATATGGATCGAGGGCGAGGACCTTCATGTCAAACCCTCGGGCGCGATAGGCGACGGCTTGTCCGATGCTGCCGAAACCCACTATGCCTAGTGTTGCACCGAACACATCGGCGGCCTGCACCTGCACCCACTCCGCATTAGCGCCGCGTTGAGTGGCCGCCCTCAGATCACGGGCCAGGCTCAGTATCAGCGCGAAGGTCATGTCCGCCACCGAACTGCTCACCATGCCGGGAGTGTTGCAGACGATGACCTCGTGGGCCGTCGCTGCGCTGATGTCCACGCTATCAATCCCAACGCCCCAGCGCGAGATGACGCGAAGGTCGGGCGCGTTGGCAAGTATTTCGGCGGTGTAGGAGTCCACTGCCGCGATCGCCGCTACATGACCGGGCAACACCTCAATGAGCCGCTCCTGCGACAGCGGCCCTTCCTCCTGATGCCCGATTACGTAGCCCGCCTCAGCCAGCGGCGCGAAGTACTCGGGGTGCTCGATGAACGCATTGGCGGTAATCAGGATTCTCTTCGGGTCAGGCATCTCAAGAAGTTCCTTGTCAATGTGATTCTGCAAGCTCCTATAGCGTATCGCGAATTTCCGCCAGACTGCTTACTGCGGCATCCGACAGTAGCCAGAGGTCCGATGAGAACGCCATGAACAGCGCGCCACGCTTGAGCCACTTGATGGTGCCCGCGACATCGAAGCAGTGCATACCGGGCGCGACGCCGTGTGCAGCCGCGCTCTCAAAGATGTCATCCATCGCCCCCACCACCTCGGGATGGTCGAACTGCCGCGCGTGGCCGAGTGACAGCGACAGGTCATTCGGCCCGATGAACGTGGCATCAATCCCCGGCACGGAGAATATCGCGTCACGGGCCTCCCAGCCCGCCCTCGTCTCCAGTTGGACGACCACGATATTGCCGGCATTAGCGTGCGCGGGATAGTCCGGCGAGGGGTTGCCGTCATAGTTGTCATGCGGCCCGCCGCTACCCCAGCCGCGCTCGCCGTCCGGCGGGTACTTCAGCATGGCGACAATGCGCGCGGCTTCCTCCGGCGTCTCGACGCGGGGAATGAGATTGCCCGAGGCACCCAAATCAAGGTAGCGTGTCGGCCACTGGCCTTCGAAAGCGGGCGCGCGCACGATCGCAGCATAGTCAATATCGCGGGCAGCTCGCAACAGCCATGAGACCGTCTCGACTCCTGGCCGCGAGTGTTCGGTGTCAACTATCAGAAAGTCAAATCCGCACTGTTGGGCGATGCGACAGGCGGCTGGCGAATGGAGATCGCAAAACATCGTACCGATGACCGTCTCACCGGCTTGCAGCTTCTCTTTGATCTGGAGACTATTCATGAGCATACCTCGGCTTCCATCTGCTGGCTGTCACTGGCGAGTCGTTGTAGGATTCCCCCCCGGCGCCATCATACCTCCCGATGCAGGAGAAGGGGTGGAGCAGGGGGAAACTGAATTGGTGGTCGGCTTTTCGATGTCGCCACTGAGGGAGGCCGTTAGAGCATGGACCTTGTGAGTACATGGGCTGCGCACATGATGCACATATTGAATGAGTATAGTCCGTTGCTCCAAGCTGTATTCACTGTGCTTCTGGTCCTCGTCACTTGGCGGTACGTGCGTCATACTCGCACGATGGTCGAGGCTATGCAGGAAGAAGCGCGGCCGTATGTATCCGCTCGTCTTGCCGTAGGCGGCCACTCCAATTTGTTGATGGGTTTGGAGATCACGAATTCTGGTTTGCGGGCTGCGTACAACGTCGATTGTCAGATTGACTCCATGGACGCATTGCAGACCACCGCAGGGAGTGCTGCGTTCTTCGGAGACAACATGCAGAGGCTACTGCGGGGTATAGCGTGTCTGTCCCCCGGAGAGAAGAGGTTCTATCCGCTGACTACCTTCCACAGCGGACTGAACGTAGGTAGCGAGGTTGTGATCCATATCCAGTATTCGCGCCACCAGTCTGAAAAACGCCGGTACGCAGAAACGTTCCGGATTAGGGCGGACGAACATATAGGGATGTACCCTTCCCCCTACATGACCGATATAGACAGGCTTTGCGCGCAGCTTCAGAAAGTGGTCGAGGAGTTGCGGACGCTCCGGCCAGAGGAATACCGCTTGCGCCACATTCGACCGCCTTATGTACCTCGCACGAAGCCTTGCC
Organism: uncultured Armatimonadia bacterium; assembly: GCA_964498775.1. Taxonomy (GTDB): domain Bacteria; phylum Armatimonadota; class Zipacnadia; order Zipacnadales; family UBA11051; genus UBA11051. The sequence goes on along the minus strand of CAZCJS010000004.1, from coordinate 710 downwards.
CGTTCTGCAAGCAACTCGTTCCGCTCGGAGCATCTGTGTGTGCGCAATGCCAGCGCGACCTACCAGAGGGATGGGATGCACAAGATAGCGATGAAGAACATAGGGATGCTGACTGAAGGCAGTCATGAGACAGGAGGAACTTACAGATGATACTGATCGTCTCGATGTCCACGCCGGAAGAGCATGATACCAGCTCCACTCGCGGTGACCTCAAGCGCAAGTTCGAGAAGCTAACGGGCACTCCCGCGCTTGTGCAGCACTATGCGGAGATAACGCCGGCGCTTGTGGACAGCCTGCCGCTTGATGCCATCTTCATCACCGGCTCAGGTTGCCCGTGGCCGGATGTGGACCCACGCAAACTCGACGGCCTCTACGAGGTCATGGCGGCGACCGAAATCCCCACTCACGGGGCCTGCGCCGGACATCAACTGCTCGGATTCTTCTTCAACGCTGAGGACTTCCACACGGTGGAGAAGCTGGAGGACGAATACGTGCGCAAGCTCGCCCCCAATGAGGCGGTCAGCATCAGCGACAAGCACCCCGGCCAGTTCGCGGAGCAGGGCGTCTTCGAGATGGAGATACTGGCTGAGGACCCGATATTCCAGGGCTTCGACGGCAGCCTGTTGGTCTCGGAATCGCATTTCTGCGAGGTCAAGACCTTGCCGCCTGATTTCATCCATCTGGCCCGGAATGCAAACACCGAAATCCAG
>CAZCJS010000003.1:0-41907 GCA_964498775.1 uncultured Armatimonadia bacterium | reverse complement strand
TAGGAGTCCCTCCCTTCGTGGCCGGAATTGACACATGGGACTACCGAATATGCACGGTGCTTGTTGCAAATGGTTGCACCGCTACTACCAAGTGTAGCACTTTACGTGCGGGTAGTCAAGACCTTATGACAGATTTGCTGCGTTGATGTTTCCTCCGCCTCATGTATCCGCTTCATCCTCGTCGGGCACCTCATGTGCCTGCGTGGGCCCTTCCTGCTTCTCCGTGTCGGTTTCTTCGTCCACATCAACCCACACACTGCCGATCCCGCCACAGTACGAGCAGCGGACGGTGGCCCACTGGCGGCTGCTTTTACCCGCCGCCCGCAGGCAGACCTTACAGCTTCGCCCCCCGCTCTTCGTACAGGTCTTGCTACCACCGCAGTGTTCACATGTTACAAGCTTCTTCGCCAAAGCTACCACTTCCCTTCGCTTCCGGAACTCCCGCCGGCGGCTGCAGCTTCGTCAGTGACTGATGCGAGACTCACTGTCGCAGCTTGCCGATCTCCGGGACGATATTCTCTGCATCTGTCAGCATGATGTCGGGAGCTATCAGTTGTTTCCAAGTCCTCCCGCTGGCTGTTGGCGGCCGCCATGTCTCCCCCTCATCGTCACTCAGCAGGTTGAGGGCCGACTCAATGCCCTGCATCCTGTCGCTTAGCACGGGCGGCAGCAGTGTCACTGCCTCCTTCGCCCGCTGGATCATCGCGCGCAGGTCCGCCTCGCCGGCTTCCTGGCCCGCCGGGGCGCTTGCACCCTGAATCATGTTGCGCAGTGCAGCCACTGCATGATCGGGGTACTCCGCCGGGCCGCTCGCCTCAAGTATCGCCGCCTGCCAAGTCTGCTGCCCATCTTGCTCGGCGTCACCGACAGCGACGAGATAATGGTTGTGTCTCGCCCCGACCAGCGAATCGCCTTCGACCACCATTTGCAGCCCATCGGCATATTGTGTATTCAGAAGACCTTTCACCATCCGGCTCTCTTGCTGCCGGACTATTTCAACACCATCAACTGGCACGCGCGTCTTGGCATTCCAGTACTGGCCGACAAACTCCGCCGGCCCCGTCTTCGAGAGGAGTACATGCGTCTGGCCATTGGGTTGATTGCCGTACCGGTCCAGTCTCTTCCAACCCATGTCCTCGAGGACGGGCGTCAGCTCGTGGAAGAGCGGCTTGACCGGCTGTTGCCATGACATGTAGTACCTCTGCGAGCCCCGGGTGGCCGCCTCAATACACAGCGCCCAGCCGTCAGGCTCATTGGTCAGGCGTCCGCGGACCAGCCAGCCCTCCGGTATCGGTACGGTCAAACCGGGATAGCCCGGCATTTCCCACTGATACGATGGCGGCGCCTGTAGCGGCGTCCTGATGGGAAGCGCCGACACCTTCACCGAAGCCAGCATTTGGACCAGTAGCGGCCATTCGGCGGCTGCATTCTCGGGTGCCACATACAGCGCGGTGAGCATGGCCACATTACCCTGCATCGTGATACTGCCCAGCAGGCGAACCGCTCCGGCAGCCGTCGTACCGTTGCCGAAGAAAATCGCGCTCTCGCCATCCGTCTGGGTCCGGAACTCGAAGTACTGATTTGCCGAGACCGACCAGTGCTGTAAGGCCGCACGAGCTATCTGTGGTGCACTGCTACTCGAGTCATACCGGATCAGCGGCCAGATTAGCAGACCCGTCTTCTCGCCTTCGCTCCCGCCCGGATGCACCAGCCACTTGCCATCAATCGCGTCAATCTGGAACTCCGGCGGCGCCTCCAGTTCGAGGTACGCCGAGGACAAGTGCTGCAATCTGCGCTCCTCCGGCCCGACCACAGGCTTGCTCGTCGGCGCGAGAGTGCGGCCATCATCCCGCTCTGTGCGCGGTTTTGCCGGCAGCAGCGTCGTCGCGCGGGCATCAACCGATCCCTCGGGAATTGCGGGCACCGGCCGTGTGGTCCGCGCCTCGCGGAGGCCCGTATCAGCAGTCCTTAGTGCAGGTGTCGCCGAGTGCGCGACGGCACCATGATCGTACTCGGGCTGGACCGGGGACTTGGTTGCCGGGGCGACTACGGCCGCGTCATCAGCTATCGTCACGGTTTCCTTGGGGGGCGCGATGTGACTGTCATCTATTAATGTGCCTGCGGGCATCGTGATCCTACCGACGCGGACTTCAAGCCCGTCCGAGCCGGTGCCCGGCGTTGCTGGCGGCTCGCTGGATGTATCATCGTGACTGGTCCTGACGACGGGCTGTATCGTCTCGGCCACGAGTGGCGGAGCGGCGGTCTCGGTCAGTGGCTCCTGGTCACGGATTTCGGTCTCGCCGGGTCGTGGCACATGTGGTCCACTTACGGTACCTGTCGTGGCGCTATCGGGTTTAGTTTCCGACGCCGGCGTAGGCTTCGGAGAGACCGGCTTCGGTTTCACGCTCGGGCGATGCTCACGGGTTGAGCTTTCTCCAGTTCTCGGGGGGCCGCTGGACAGTTTCTGAGCGACCGGTTGCAGGTACTGTGCATTGACTGCTTCCACCTGGTCCGGGAGGCAAAATGTCCCTACCGTATAGTAACGGCCCGCCGAAGCAAGCGCTACAAAGAGGCAGGAGATTATCACCCCATCGGGCGTCTTCACCTGGCCGATGATCTGGAGGCCCTTTGTGGTTGCAGTGGCGAATTCGGACTGCTCTTTCCTGGTGTAGGGATAGCTCTGGCGGATCACGGCTTCATGCGCCAGTGCGGCTGCCTTCGCGGTCTCGGCTCCCCCGTCAGGGATCGCCCACACGACCAACTCGACGGGCCACACTCGGGGGTCCGGTGGGTGCAGCAGCAGCCCGTCGTCGCCGAAGGTGTCATCCACGCGCCAGCCTGCGGGGACCGCGACTGTACAGCGCCCATTCAGGAGACTAACTTGCTCTGCGATGGCGGGCCCGGCGAAACATACGAGACTTGCCATTGTCAGGGCCACAGCACACAACAGAGCAACTGCGTCGAGGTGTCGCAATCGCTCCCAGCTAGATGTGTTTCTCATCTTCATATCGCTTTTGATTTCGACCAACGGAACGTCGGCACCTTCCCGGGGCTCATCCCGCGTAGCACGAGCGTCCCAACTGGAACCGTTACCGGCCTCCACTCTCACCTCACTTCACGTCGAGGCCTGAGATGTAGTCCTCGAGTTCCTTCTGCTTATTTGCCTTATCGGCGCGGAGCTTCTTGAGATCCGCCTGCAAACCCTCGAACTCTTTTTCCTGCGCGGCGAACTTGCTCACATAGCTGATGTAGAGCTCCGACTTATGGTCGAGTTGCTCCATGTTTTTGCGGATGCGGTCCTGCTCTTCGCCGATCTCGTCGAGGCGATCGTCTTTCTCGTCTATCTGCCGGTCAATATCAGCGATAGCCTTCTTCATCGCCACGATTTTCTGCAGCGCCGCCTTGAGTTCCGCGCTTATCTTCGGTGCGCTCACAAGCATCGCCACATGATCCGCCTCGGCGCTTGTCAGTGCAATCGTCTGCCGCAACGGGTGCTCTTCGTCCACGGTGAGCTTGGCCGTTTTGGCGGCCTCCACCGGGACTTCAAAGCGGTAGAGGTCCTCAGTGCGCTCGGCGGGTTCCTTCGGGGCGACGAGCTTCCAGCCGCTGCGGAGGGGGTGCTCGACGAGCAGTGTGCGTTTCTCAGCACTGGTGTTCTTAATCGTGTAGGTCTGGCTGGAGACCTGCTTGCTGGTAACGGTCAGCACGCCGCGCACAATCTGGAGCGCGATGGCGCTTTCGTCGCTGCTCGTTTCGCTCTTCGCATCCACCCTCACTGCGAGGTCAACTGCGTAGGAAATGAGGCGCTCGTCGCCGGGGGGCAGGTCGCCAATCAGCGCGTCGCCGCCATAGACTCCGCCATCAAAGACGGTTATCGGCCCGCCCATGAGATGGAGCTTAGTATCGTTTTTGAGCTTGATCCCGTTCAGCGGATGCTTAGCATTCACTGAGGCGTTGTAGATGGAGACCTTCTTCCCGGCGATATTCTGGTTGATGATGGGTATCAACGCCGACTGTTGTCTGGCGACGCTGACCGGCTGCGCTATGGCGTATTCGAACAGCTCGCCGACTTTGCCACCTGCGGCGGCGGCGCTGATGCCTGCCTCTGCCAGCTTCACTTCATCAGCGGCATATGCCCCGGCACTGCCCGACCCACGGCGCAGGACTTCTGCTCGCGCTGCCATCGGCGGCACTCCCGGCGCAGGCGGGGCCCCGGCAGTGGCTTCCTTCATTGCCATCGGGCGGTCGGCCTTGTCCATCTCCTCTATTGCTCCATCATACATGTGCGGCCTGGCGACGGCCGCGATCTGCGGCTGAATGACGGGACGGACCACATACAGAGGCTCATAGAGGTTCTGGATGAAGCTGACCGGCTGGCCCGAAACCAGACTCAAGCCCACGTTCTCCCAGTCCGCATCGGTGGTGTTTTCGACGATCGCCCAGCCTTGGACGAACATCTTTCCCGCATCGGCCAGCAGCCGGTAGCTAGTCTTCCAGACGGGGGTCTCGAGGAGGTAGCCGACATGCACCCGGCGAGCACCCGTACCGTTGAGGGCGATTGTTACAGTGCGCTTGTCGAGGTCGCGCGCGGCCGCCACTGCTGCCAGCGCCTTGCTCAGGTCCGCGCTCAGCTTCTGCTCACTCAGCGCGATGCTCTTCATGTGCCACAGCGGCACTTGCACGAGCCCCTTATCGGTCAGCACATTGAGGACTTCGAAAGTCACCACATTGTCGCCAACGCTCTTCTCTTGCTCCTCGACGCTGACGATGGCCCCGGTCACGGTGCTGTCAGCGGTGACTATCTTCACTTTCGCCCCCATCAGGCTATAGAGGAGCTCACCCAGCGTCTCATTGCCTACCACGTCCACCGCGAATGATTTCAGCGTATGGCTGAGCGGGTCCTGGGGGGCATAGGTGATGGCTCCGATGGTGCCGCCGCCGAGGTCCTGCAGCGTCATGGATTTGAGAATGTCATTGATCTGGTCAACCCGGAAGGACAACTCGACTTTCGTATTCCCTTCGACTGTTCCGGCGCGCTCGAAGTACCCGACACCGCTGGAAAACAGCACTACTCGGCTAACCGGAAGGTCTGCCGCACTGCAGATTGCGACCAACGAAATCAGTACCACGACTGCCATCAAGCATTTTGCAGTTCTCATCTCCATCATCCTCCTGATGTTGCTGGTTGTACGCACACGCTGTTGCCGCTTCTCGACGTCCCCTATCATAACCTCACTCCGAATACGCCGCAATTGGCTTGCGCACCTCCGTCATGACCTCGTTTTCATCGAGGCAGCGGTCGCTGATAACGACCTCGTCAATGATGCCATCCACGGAATACGCGCCGATGCTACCAATACTTATCGCCTCGTCGGCCGGCCCGATAACCAGCGGCTCACTACTGCCGCGTTCATCGAGCAGTTGCCCGTTGACATAGAGGCGGATGGTGCCAGTGAACGCCGACCACGCCGACGCCAGATGCACCCAGGTCTGATCCTGGAAGACATTGGATGGTCTTGTCATGGCTATCATGGTATTGCCGCTGTGGTCCCGCAGATGCACATTCACCGTGGAGCTGCCGTTCTGCACCAGCGCCAGGTAGTTGACCTTGTTGGTCTTCTCCTGCCGCCAGTCAAAGAGGTAGCGAGTTTTCGCGGGCACACCTCCGCGCCAGCCCACCGGCCTTACCCACATGCCGATTGTGCCCTGGTAGAGACTGATATTGCCTTTGGCCGGATAAAGAAGTTTCGTCTCATCGGTGACGAAGATGCCCTGAGTACCGCATCGCCCGGGCGCAAAGGCCACATTCTCAGCGACGAGCGGTTCCTGTCCCTCATTAGTCACCAGCGCCCCGTTGAAGTGTGCCTGGAAGATAGTCAAGCCCCAGCCTTGCACAGGCAACAGACTCAGTGCAATAGTCGCGCCCGCGAGCGATGAGCGCCATATCGTCAGCCTATTCATCTCCCCACCACCGTCTTCTCCCCGCTGATTGTCAACTCATCATCGGGACAGACAACGAGAAGCTCAAAGCCGCACTCCCGCAGGCCGCGATGACCGGCCCACATCTTGGGCACCTGGGTTCCCAGCCAGTTCTGGTCCCATTCCGGCCAGACAGACAGGCCCAGGTCCTCCGGCAGGTCCCAATGGCTCGTCCCGGCGGGCGGTATCTCCAGTTCCAGGCCTTCTTTGAGGTCATCCGCCGTCCATGGCTCCGGATGATAGACGCCCGTCGGCTTGAGGAGTTCCCGGCTGCGCCCGTAGAGCAGCACCCGGTAGCCATTGGCTTTCACGCCGAGCCTCTCGATGTCGAGGCTGACTTTCACCTTTGCCGGCATTTCTGGGTCGTACAGCGACACGGCCACCCAGTTGTTTTTCTGCAGGCTGGTCTTGATCTCCGCCTCGCCCGCCAGTATCTTGATCTCCGGTACGCTCGCCTCGGACATGAGACGCGCCAGATACGCCTCCAGTTCCCTGCCGCCGGCGGCGATCTCTCCCAACACATCACAGTGGAATCCGATGACCTTGCCCTTGCCGATGCTGTGTGATGTGACTGCCGGCTTCCCGTCCCCGAAGCTCGCCAGCACCTCGATTTCAGCAGTCGCTATGAAGGGTTTAAGGTCCTGTGGGGCTATCTTGATTTCCGTGTCAGCGTCCATCTTGATGCTGTCCACCGCACGTGGCTCGCCTTCACAGTTGCCTCCGACGAATTTGGCGGTCAACTCAAGCGGCTTGCTGAGGTCGCGTAGCGACTGCATCCAGGGCCCGCCCAGCGAGAGAACCGTCCCGCCGTCTGAGACGAACTTCTCCAACGCCGCGAATGTCTCCGCGCTCTGCCCCTGCAAACTGTACGGCGGTGCCAGCAGCACCCGGTAATTCTCATAGTACCGCGTATCTTCCGCCTCCAGTCGGTCCACGTCCTGGTATCGCCCGAGACGCAGCAGTAGATTCTGCTCCATCTTCTCGACCGGTCGCGGGTCAATGAGTTGCAGCATGATGCCGTACTGGTATGTCAGCAGCGCCGCTCTCGCCAGCGAGTCGGCGCCATGCCATTCGCGTGTATCCCGCAGCATTGCGCGGAGGCGTTCCGGGTGCTCCGGGCTGCCCCAGGCGATCGGATGCTCGATGTGGTAGAAGACGAAGTTGAAAGTCGGCTTGCCGCGCAGATTGTAGGTGTTGTAATACCCGAACGGGCCGCCGTGGTGCTGGCCGCCGGCGGCATTCGGGTATACCACGGTGGCCTCAGCCGCATTGTGTGATGAGGTATAGTACCAGTCACAGCCTGCCCGCACCAGCGCCGGATTGTCCATCGCGTAGGTCGCGCCATTGGCATACTGGGCACATGGTCGCAGTTCGCCAATGGCTTCCATGCCGAGACTGTGGGCCGTGTCGGCGAGGAACTTCATGAACTCAGCATTGTTCTTCGCCTTGTACAGCATCAGCCGCCGCCACCAGACATCCGCCGGGTCATGCCAGGGCACACCTGCCTCCATCTTCCCCAACAGCGACTGGTCCGGCTTGGCACCGAACTGCTGCTCACACCACCGGGAGAAGTCCTCAAAGTGACTCCCGCACTTGTCCGGATAGTTGAAAAACAGTTCGTCATAGTAAAAGCCGGCCAGGTCGTATTTCTGCTTCACCTCGGTCAGCACTTTTGTGAGGAAGGCATACAGCTGCGGGCTGCGCACATCATCTATCGGGTGGCTGCCGTACATGTAGGGCTTGCCTTTATGGTCAACACACACCATGCCCTCGCCGTAGTCACCCGAATGCATGCCCAGCCAGACACGCAGTCCTTCCGCCTTGGCCGCCTCGCACACCAGCTTGAGTGGGTCGCGCTCCTTGTACCGGCCCACCCATGACTTCCGCTTCGCCTCCGGTATTTCGCTGTGGTAGCCTAGTTGCAGGCCGGACTGGCCCAGGTAGATGATGTCCGTCACACCGTTGCGCCGCATCTGCCGCACATGCCGGTGAATCATCTCATTTGTGTAGCCGGGCTTGAGTGTCCACCACTGCCACGCACGACCATCCAATTCCGCCAGCGGCTGCTTCTGATAGCCTGCTTCCTGCATTGCCGTCTGCGGATACCAGTCGGTGTACGGTGGCGGTTCCGGAGCCTTTGCAGCCAGCTCCCTCTCGATAGCCGCTGCCATCCGCGCGAGGACCTCTCCGGCAGGCAACGCCGACAGCTCATTCCCGCCGGCCCACTGAATCGCGTTGAGCAGTAATTGCAACTGTGCCCCGGTTGCCGCCATCTGTTTCGCCGCGCCGCTCTCATCAATCCCATAGCCGCTGATCATGCCATTGCCCACCACTCGCCCCTCGCCGTACTCGCCCACAATCGTCGCCGCTACTCCGTCGGCATCATTAATAATGGTTGCACCCTCGGGCCCCACCTGCATCATGATGTGGTCGTTGTAGGCATGCTCGAACTCCGCCGGCAAATCGGCCGTCACCGGATGGTCGGCGACTACCTGCATTTGCCTTGTCGTCGAGCGGTCAATGCCCAGCGCAACGATCTCGGGGAAGAGCCGCGTCTGATCATCCCATCCCCGGAAGCCGACCGCGTCGTGTTCCAGTACTACGCCGCCGCCTGCCGCCGCGAAGGTGCGTATCGAGTCGCGCCATTTCTCATTTCCGCCGCCGAGCCCCTTCATGCTCTCCAGCACGAGCACATCGCACCCCACCAGCTTCGGCAGATCGAGGCTCTCCAGCTTCACAACGCTGATGCCCTGCCGGCCCGCAAGCGCTTCCAGCACACCACCTGCCCCAATCGAGGGAGTATAGACTCCTACCTGCAGCGCGAATACGCAACCTTGCGCCACTGCCATCAGCACGATGATGACCGCCCACAACCATACTCTTCCCATACGAGCACCTCCGTGCCACACAATGTCCTGGATGCGCATGCGCCACTCATACTACTTCATTGCGACGCTATATCCGAGGTTATACCACATAGTTCGCCACGCGCCCGCTGATTCCTTGACCGCAAGCGCAGCCGGTGCTAAGGTTTACTGCCGATTGCGGTGCAGCAGTTCGCTATGGCGGGATTTCACCATGCACGAATACTCGATTGCCCAGGACATCGCCACAATACTCTCCAGTGTCGGCAAGGAGCATGGCCGCCGGGTGCTTGGCGGAACCGTCGCTGTCGGGCCGCTGAGTATGATCGTGGCTGAGTTGCTGCATGAGGCCTGGGCGGCAGTGACTCTGCAGACACCGCTGGAGGGTTCGGCCTTGACCATCGAGCAAGTCCCGATCCGCGCGCGCTGCACAGACTGCGGCCACGAGACCGAGTCATTCACTCCCTTTATCAAATGCGAGCAGTGCGGCAGTCTGCGTCTGAAGCTGGCCTCCGGCCACGAGCTGGCGGTTCTCAGCGCTGAGTTGGCCGATCCCGAGGAGGAACTTGATGCGAGTTGAGGTGATGAAAAATGTTCTCGGCAGCAACGCCACCGCCGCTGAGAGCAATCGCAGTTTCTGGAATCAGCACGGGATGCTTGCGCTCGACTTAATGGGTAGTCCCGGCAGCGGGAAGACCAGCATACTCGAGCAACTGGTCAGAGAACTTACCGGTCGTGGCAGATCCATGCGCGTCATCGAGGGCGATGTCGCCTCTGATAATGACGCGCGCCGCATCGAGGCCGCCGGTGCCGAGGCTTTCCAGATCAATACCGGCGGCGCTTGCCATCTTCATGCGGCGATGGTCGCGCGTGCCCTGCAGCAGTTGGACCTCGAAGGTGTCGAGGTGATTCTCATCGAGAATGTAGGCAATCTTGTCTGTCCGACGGCCTACAAGCTGGGTGCGCATTTCCGTATTGTTGTTGCCAGCGTCCCGGAGGGCGATGACAAGCCGGAAAAATACCCGGTGGCATTCCGCGACGCCGATGTGATTATCCTCAATAAGACCGACCTGTTGCCCCACTTAGCCTTCGACGCAGACCATTTCTGGGACCTCGCAGAGCAACTCAACTCATCCGCGCCGCAGTTCAACATCTCCTGCACCACGGGTGAGGGCATCGAGGCGCTGTGTGACTTCGTCGAGTCTGAGCTCGCGAAGTTGACACATGGGTGAACGGGTGATCCCCAAGGCAGGTTGGCCTGAGGAATTATGGCCGGCCACCACTCCTGCTCAGGTTCCAGTCCCCTGATTATGTCGCGCAAAGCGATACGTTACGCCGGCGATTTTAATCTCCAGGCAGGATTCGCACCGCTCGGTGGCGCAAATCTGTCAGCAGTCAGGAGTTCCCGACTACGCACCAAGGGGAATCGTGTCATGAGCGTGAATGCCTGGGAGGATGTACTCAAGCTGAAGACGTATCTGCTGGGGCCGGCTGACCCGAACCCACCGTTTCAGCGGCCCGGCGCGCGAGGCGTCTATCCGTACCCGATGCTGGACGATCTGACATCCCGGCCGGAGATGGTCGCCTATCGCGCCCTGCATCTGGAGAACGACTACCTGCATCTGATCGTATTGCCGGAGCTGGGCGGGCACGTGTACTCCCTATTCGACAAGGTTGTCCGGCGCGAGGTCTTCTACCGGAATAATGTGGTCAAGTACGGACTTGTCGCCCGGCGGGCGGCCTGGATTTCCGGAGGCATCGAGTTCAACTTCCCCCAGAGAGGGCACTCTCATGTCACCGTCTCGCCGGTCAGCGCTCGCATCATCGAGGATCCGGAGGGGTGGGACACCGGCATCGTCATAGGCGCAACTGATCGCACCAGTCGCATGCGCTGGAGTGTGGAGCTGCGGCTGCCGGCCGACGGGGCCAGACTCATTCAGCGCGTCGTCCTCCACAACCCTACGCCGGTGCGCCACAGTCACTATTTTTGGTCGAACTCTGCGATGCCGGCGACGAATGATCTCCGGCTGGTCTTTCCAGCGACCGAGGTGAAGACAAGCCACGGTCAACACGTTTACCCCCACTTCTACGACACCGACCTGAGCCTGTACCGAAATCACCGCGTGCCGAATGACATCTTCTGCATGAACTCGGCGGAGGATTTCTTCGGCTGCTACTACGAGGACACCGATTTCGGGATGGTACATTGTGCCGACAACAGGCTCAACTTTGGCAAGAAATTTTTCACATGGGGGACGGCCGATGAGGGCATGATCTGGGTGGACTTGCTGACAGATGACGACGGGCAGTATGTAGAGCTACAGGCAGGGCGCTTCGTGGATCAGTCTGTACAGGAATTCCTGGGACCCCATCAAGCCGTTGGCTGGCGCGAAATCTGGTACCCGGTCCATGGCATCGGCGGGTTTCAGTTCGCCAACTACTCGGCTGCCATCAATGTTGAGGTTAGCGGTGCGGGCGCCGAAATCGCGGCGATGGTGAATATGGCGATGCCGCCGGGGCGGTTAGTCGTTGACCACGACGGTCACGAGGTTTTCAACGAGGAGGTGGCCTTGGTGCCCGGTCAGCCGCTTAATGCTAGGGTGGCACTACCCAAACCCATCCCCGAGAATGAACTCAGCGTGGCACTTGTCTGCAACGGCAGGGAACTGCTGCGATATACGCCTGGTTCGATCGAGACGCACTCCCGGCCTATCGAGGCGACCCTGCAAGCGCCGCCGGAGTATGAAGAAGAGAGCGCCGAACAACTTTGTACACGCGCGGTGAAGTCTGAACTCGCGGCTGACCCTGGCGAGGCCGAGCGGCTGTACCGTCGCGCTCTGGAGATTGACCCCGGTCTGAGCTCCGCCCATCTGGGGCTTGCGATGGTGGCTCTGGCAAAGGGGCTAGCATCCGACGCCGTGAAGCATCTGCGACAGGCCGTTTCGCGCGACCGGCAGAATGACGAGGCGTGGTACTATCTGGCGCTGGCACAGGTGATGAGGGCTGAGTATGACGAGGCCGACGATATCTTCTGGTGGCTGGCCGGCCGCAGCAAGTGTCGAGCAGAAGCGCGGATCGCCCTCGCCAGATTGGCCGTCCGGCAGGGGAGGAGCACTGATGCTCTCCACGCCGCCGTCCCCGACGTTGAGCGCAGCCTCGACGCCGCATTCATCGTTGCCATTGACCACCGGAGACTGGGTATAGACACCGAGGAGCTTCTCGCTGAACAGCGACGCCGTTATCCACTTGCCGCGGAGTTCATTGCCGAAAACGTGCTTCTGGAGGCCTCGAGCGAGAATCCAGACAACGCCGCCGAGGCCCTGGAGGCTCTCCTCAGCGTGCTCGGCGATGAGCCTGAGGAGTGGCTCGAGCTTGCTCACAAGTATCTCGAATGTGAGCGCATAGATGATGCGGTATTTCTGCTGCGCGGCGGGTGCGAAAGCTCCGCTGCCGTTGCCGAGTACCCCATGATCCACTACCAGTTAGCCTACTTGCTCGACGGCGAGGAACGAGACCGTGAGTACAAGTTAGGCGCAGTGGCGGATCCGGAGTATTGCTTTCCCTCGCGCGTTGAGGAGTTGGAGGTACTCGAGCGGGCCGCCGAGCATAGTGCGACCGACTGGAAGGCGCGGATGTATCTGGGGAACCTGCTTGCCTCGCTGGGTAGGCATGACGAGGCATTGCGGTTCTGGAAGGCCGCGGCCGAGCTTTATGATAACTGCTCCGTCCTGTCGCGGAATCTGGGCCTGGTCTGCAGCCTGTGGCGCGAGGAACACGATGAGGCCATTCGCTGGTATGACAAGGCAATTGTGCAGCGACCGGAGGATTACCACCTCTACATCGAGCGTGACGCCGCGCTGGGGCGTGCCGGGGCTGATGCAGAGACACGTCTGGAGGCGCTCACGGCAGGACCTGATGAGGTCACAGACCGCTGGCAAATCGCTGCGCTACGGATCGGCCATCTGCTGGACCTGGAGCAGTGGAATCAGGCTTTGGAGCACCTGGGGGCCCACGACTTTCTCCCCTGGGAAGGTGCCCGCATGATGCACGCCTACTGGACACGCGCGCTGGTGGGGCGAGCGGCAGTTGCTCGTAAACAGGGGAACCCATCCGCTGCTCTGGCTGACTACCAGTTGGCGCTGACTTACCCACGCAATCTCGGCGTCGGTCGGGCTGCCTATCCTCAGGAGGCGATGGTGCACTGGCTCATCGCTGAACTCGGCGAGGAACTTGGTGATGAAGGGATGCGCGACAACCACCTGCAAGCAGCCGCCACGGAACAACATTCGCGCATGTGCGAGGCCGACATCTTCAAGGCGCGGGCACTCGCAGCCCTCGGCAAAGAGAACGAAGCTGAGGACCTGCTTGCCGCGCTCACCGAGTGGGCCGAGGCAACTACCGACGACAGCCGCGACTACGAGCAAGCCCAGCGTGTTTTGGCGTTGCTTGCAGAGTGACGAGAGATGGAAGGGCAATCAGTGGCGCAGGTGCAGGCGGGACTAGCAGGGAAAATGGGTCACTGAAATAGGGTCGCAGCAGGAGTTGTCCGAACTAAGATAGAGGAGACGACTTGATATGTCACGGCATGTGTTTTTCTATGATGATGGGGATCTGACCGCACGCCATAACTTGCACCTGACGCCGGGGCCTGTCACCAAGCTCGGTCCGGTGGCAATGGAGCATCGTTCATGCGACATAACATATTCGGCGTGTTTTCTCGGCAGCGTCGTCCCGATGCCCGATGGAGGATACCGTCTGTATTACTCTGCGGTCGGGCGCGGGGAGGGCCGAATGTATCGGCTTGCCTATGCCGAATCTGCCGATGGCATGACTTGGACGAAGCCGGACCTCGGCCAGATGCAGTGGGAAGGAGAAGACACCAACTGGATATGGCCCGAGGGTCAGCCGGAGGTCGGGAATATCATCCAGCCACAGGTAATGTTGCTGCCTGACGGCAGTTGGCGGATGTGGTACTGGTGGCACGGGCACGAAATTCGGCGCTGTCCATACGTGGCCGCAGAAAGTGAGGATGGCATCACCTGGCGGGTGATTGATCTGGACATGCCGCTGATTCGTCATCCCTTCGATCGGGAACTGGGTAACCAGCGCTGGGTGGCCGGATTGGTGAACGCTGATCCCGATGACACTTTCGACTTCGAACGCACGATGGATTACGTGGCGGCTAAGCGCCTGCGCAGCAATGATGCCATCTTCACCTACTACAACGAACGCGCCGGCCGATTCGAGATGTACCATGTCTGGTTGCTGCCCGTGGATGAGGGGACTTGCCGCGTTACTCCTCACGACAATGCTCCCGGCGTGATCCGGGTAATGGCGCGACGCGAAAGCCCCGACGGTATCGAGTGGTCAGATCCGGAGATGATTATGTTTCCCGACGAGCATGACCCTCTCCAGCAGCAGTTCTATCACCTCGCGGTTCAGCCTGACGGGGAATGGAATATCGGCCTGCTTGGCAACTACCGCTGCTGGGAGCAGACGATGGACCTGGAGCTGTGCTTCTCGCGCGACACTCGTCGCTGGATCCGGCCTCTGCGCGGCGGCTGGATTCCTCGCGGCGGTGTGGATGAGCAGGACTACATGGCCGTCTATCCTACGAACCGCTTGCTGGACCGGGGCGACTCGTGGCTGGTTCTGTACGATGGGCACAACAGCAAGCACAACCACCAGTTACCAGAAGGAGTCACGGAGTACAAGGACAAGATAATGGCCGCCGAGGTGCCCAAGGGGCGTTTCGCCGGGCTGCAGGCAACCGAGCGCATGGTTGGTGCCATGACGCTGCGGCCTTTCAACCTCAGCGTTGCCCAGATTTGCGTTGATGCAGACATCACGGGTCGCCTCCAGGCCGAACTGCGCGATCCTTACGGCCAGCCGCTGCCCGGATATGAGCTCAATAACTGCATTCCGATCACCGGCGATGATGCCAAGCATATCCTGACCTGGGAAGGTGGGCGGACGACTGAAGCGTATCAGTATGACGTCGTCGCCCTGCGCATCGAGATCGAGGACGGTACCATCTACTCAATAGACACGTGATGCGGCGGATGAGCCGAGAGGGTGGCTGCATGAGTGGGCACATGACATTCCGCGAATTGCTTGATTTCTACACTGTACATCTCACCGAGCAGGTCATGCCGTTTTGGGTGCCGCTGGTTGACTGGGAGCACGGCGGGCTCAATAACTGCGTGACCAACGAGGGTGAAATCGTCTCGACCGACAAGTACCTGTGGTCGCAAGGCCGGGCACTGTGGACGTTCTCCGCGCTATACAATGATTTTGACGGTGATGCAGACTGGCTCAAGCCGGCCGAGAATATCTCCCGATTTATCCTCGGTAACGTGCCCGATGCCGCCGACATGTGGCCCTTTGCGCTGCATCAGGATGGGACTATTGCCGAGCCGCCGAAGAGCATCTATGTCGAGGCCTTCATCGCCTACGGGCTGACGCAGTATGCCAAGGCTACTGAGAATCAGGAAGCTGTCGAGGTCGCCCGTCAGATATGCGCTAAGACCTCGCCGCTCTTGGAGGATCATACGAGCTTCCAGACCATGCCTCACCCGATCCCCGAGGGCTTGCAATCACATGGGCCTCTGATGATCTTTGCGCTGGTCTACCATGACTTGGGCGTGCTGACTGACGACGGTGAACTGACCGCCCGCTCCCTCGAGCTGGCCGAGCGTATCATGACGCAGCATATGAAACCCGAGCGCGAGTTACTGTATGAACTCGTGCGAGCCGGCGGGGAACTGACGGGGACTGATGCCGGCAATACCTTCATCCCTGGTCATGTCATCGAGAGCATGTGGTTCATGGAGCGGATCTACACTCACCACGGCAATACCGAGCGCGTCAGGTTGGCTCTTGAGGCGATCCGCTGGCACCTGGAGAAGGGCTGGGACTCCGAGTATGGAGGTATCTACCTGGCCTGCAATGCAGAGGGTGGCAAGCCGGTCTGGCACCAGCCCGATGCCAAGACCTGGTGGCCGCATACCGAGGCGCTCTATGCCCTCCTGCGCGCCTATGAGATTAGTCAGGAGCCGTGGTGCATGGACTGGTACTGGCGCGTGCATGATTACGCCTTCAGCAAGTTCGCCAACCGACAGCACGGCGACTGGAATCAGAACCTTGACCGTGAGGGCAACATCATCGCGGTACCGTTCCAGGGCCTGCCTGTGAAGGACCCCTTCCACCTGCCGCGCGCTCTAATCTACTCAATCAACGCGCTCCGGGGCCTAGCGGAGTAGCAACTCAGTAAGGAGCAACTGACAAGCAATGGAAAAAATGCAGTTCGGTTTCAGCAAGGTTGACATCACGCCGCGTCCGGGTGTGGAGCTTTATGGCTTCGGCCCGTTCCTCCACCGCTACGCCACTGCCGTGCGCGAGCCGCTGTATGCCCGGGCGATGGCTGCAGCCGACGGTGAGAACACTGTCGTCATTGTCGTATGCGACCTGGTGGGCGTATCGGCATGTATCGCCGACGAGGCCCGCGAGCGCACCTCGAGCGCTACCGGCATACCGCGCGAGCATATCTGCGTGCACTGCACCCACACTCATTCGGCGCCACGGGCTAAGTTCGGCATCGGCCAGGGCGAGGCAGACATGCCCTACCTCGAGATACTGCCGGTGCGCATTGCTCAGGCCTGCACAGAGGCTGTCGCGGCACTGGCTCCTGGCAGCTTGTGCCACACTGTTGTCCCCTGCGAGGGCATCGGCTACAACCGCGAGCATGATGTCCGCCCGTCGCTTGAGGAGGCGCTCAATGAGAACTGGCGTCCGGCGATGCCTGAGATAACCGACACTGAGGCCCACGTCCTGCGCGTGGACGACGAGGACAGCATGATCGGATTCATCTCGTATTTCTCATGCCATCCGGTGGTCGGCTCGGCTCCCAACACCTACATCCATAGCGATTTCTGCGGTGTAGCAACTAACCTGCTGGAACGTGAGACCCCCGGCGTCCACGGCATCTTCCTCCAGGGCTGCGAGGGGAATATCAACTCCTGCGTCGTCCATCATGGTGAACAGGAATCACTACAGGCCCTCGACGTCATCGCCTCCCGGTATGCACGCCAAATCCGTCCGGGTATCAGTTCTGCACAGCCGCTTGGTGGCAGCAAGGTAGCCGGTCTCTCGCGCCAGTATTCTCTTACTCACATCCCTCTGTCAGCCTCGCAATTGGAGACAAGGCTCGCCGAGGCGGAGGCCGTCATCAAGGCGCCAGGCGCTACTGATGACGCTCCCGAGGTCCGCCGCGCCACCGTCCATGCGATTGCCCTCCGCAAGGAGTTGCGGCGCCAGGCTGAGTTTGGCCGGGAGTATGAGGGGCTCGTGGAAATCCAGGCACTGCGCATCGGCAGTCTCGTCATGGTCGGCGCGCCATACGAAATCATGCTGCGATACAAGCGACGCGTCCAGGCCGAGTTCGACACGCCCGTTCTCGTGCTGAGCCTATGCAATGACGCACGCGGCTATGCACCGGAGAAGGAGTCCTTCGATATGGAGGACAACTACGCCGCGCGGACAGTACCGCATTTGTGCGGCTATCCGCCCCTCGCTCCCGTCATCGAGGACGAGCTTGTCGCGGGCATGGTCGAATTGGCGCAGGGCTTACTGGGATCTCCCCCCGCCGGATCATAGGATACTGCCAAGATTACGGAAGACAGGTGCATCACGACGAATATGAAGATACTCGAAACCGGGCTCATCTACCGCAATCCCAAGCCCCATGTGCATAGCATCCACGCGTATTTCCCCTCGGTAGTGTGTATGGACAACGGGGAGATGCTGGCGACACTGGTGCTCGGGGAGGCCTTCGAAGCGCTGAACCTGCGGACGCATGTCGCCCGCTCCAGCGATAACGGCGCGACATGGCAGATGGAAGGTTCCGTCTATGAAGGGCGCACGGACAGGCTTACCAGCGATTCGGGCCGCGTGACGGCCCTACCAGATGGCGAACTAATCGTTCTGATGTACCGCGCCGATCGCAGTGTTGCTCCCGACGACGGCTTCACCAACCATGCGAACATGGGTTTCGTGCCGATGGAAATGGTGCTGTGGCGGTCGCATGACTACGGCCACAACTGGTCAGGTCCGGAGCCGATTGAGCCGCCGCTGGTCGGGCCCGCCTTCGAGTTCTGCTCCCCTATCACGCCTCTGTCAGATGGCCGCTGGGTGATACCCACTTCGACATGGCGCGGCTGGGATGGCGAGTGCCCCAACGGCATGAAGATGATCGCCCTCGTATCATCCGACCAGGGCGCAAGCTGGCCTGAATACTGGGATGTGATGGTGGACCCCGAGGGTACGATCATCTACTGGGAGACGAAGATCGTCGAGATGCCGGACGGCCGTTTGCTGTGCCCGGCATGGGCCTACGATGAAGCTGCCGGTGCCGACCTGCCCAATCAGTATTCTGTCAGTAATGACGGCGGGGAGACGTGGGCCGCGCCGATGTCCACCGGCCTCCTCGGCCAGACACCTACGCCGTTTGCACTCCCGGATGGGAGAATTCTCCTCGTCTATCGGCGCATGGATGAGACCGGGCTCTGGGCCAACATCTCCCATCTCGATGGTGACACATGGGTCAATGACGAATGTCTGCCGCTGTGGGGTGTCGGCGCGGCGGGCCTCACCACAACATCCGAGAACATGGCGCATAACTTCAATGTATTGCGTTTCGGCGCGCCCTGTATCACCTCTCTCGCCGACGGCACCATCTTCGTCGCCTTCTGGTGCTACGAAGACTGCGTTTCCAATATACGTTGGTACAAGCTGACAATAGAGTGACGCGCCCGCTTCGAGCCTCGCCCGAAAGGAATGGCGGACAATGACCCCTTCGCTGCGCATTCTGGTACGGTCGGACCAGCCGGAAAACATGTTCGGTCCTTACACCGGAGAACTGCTCAAGCTCGAGGGTATCAGCGATTTCGACATCGCGGATATGGGTGCAGGTGAAGACTTGCCGGGCGGTGATCCCCAGGTAGTCATCCTGACACGCGCTCGTCTCTACAATCGCGAGCAGGAACAGCTACTCAGCTATGTCCGCAATGGTGGCAGCCTCATCGTCTTCCGGCCTTCATACCGGCTCTGTGAAGCGCTTGGGCTGACCGCCACCTTCACGGTCACCCCTGCGGCCTACCTGTTGCCGGACGCTGACCATCCGGTGTCTCGCGGCCTGCCGCACGAGCCGCTCCAGTGCCACTGGCCTATGGAACGCTACGGCCTCGGCAGTCTTCCCGGTGGCGCCGAGATCATCGCCCATGACTATGCCGACCTCAACTCACCGACTGGCTATCCTGCCGTCGTCAGCTTCCTGTTCGGCAACGGCCGCATCGGGCTGTGCTTCTACGATCCGCCCGCAACGGTTGCGCGGCTGCGCTTCGGCAATCCCGACCAGGCCTCCATCAACACCATGGGCTTCCGCTTCTACACCCGCTCCGGCGATCTCTTCACAGACCATTTCGATATCTCCCGGGGTCATCTTCCCCAGGCCGACCTCCACTGCAACCTGCTGTCCAATCTCATCGCGCATCTCTCCCCACAGCCGGTTCCTCGGCTCTGGTACTACCGCGTTCCCGAGGAGCGCTCCGCACTCCCCATGCGCTCCGATGATGACTGGTCCACCGTGGAGATGTTCGAGGCACTGCATTCGGGGGTCGAACAGCGCGGCGGTCACTGCACCTTCTACCTCGTCCGCGACACCAACCTCCCTGACGCCACGGTCAAGGAGTGGCTCGCGGCAGGCCACAATTTCGGCTATCACTCCAACCCCAACAGCACTCCGGAGGACCCCTACCTGGCAATCGAGGGCATCCTGCGCGATGATGCGGCCAACTTCGAGCAGCGATATGGCTACACCGCGCGCACCACCCAGATTCACTGCGCCACCTGGCGCGGTTACATGGACCTGGTCCCAGTCTTCCATGACATCGGCTTGCGCATGGCCGTGACGTATGGGTCACACCTCAAGACATACGGCACGTACATGTGCGGTTCATCCCGCCCGCTCAAGTTCATCAACGAGTTCGGCCGCATCATGGACATCTTCCAGCAGACTACGGTGATCTACGACGACGCCTCGGTGCAGAAGATGCTGACCGAGGAAGTGGACACGGAACTCGAGAAGGTCGCCAGGACACTCGACAACGCCGTCAATCTCACCTACTCGCCGATCGGTTTCCAGTCGCACCCGGTCAGCTATTTCACCTACAGCGCGCCCTACATCGGCGGCTGCATGGACCTCGCCCAGGAACGCGGCGTCCCGGTGCTGAGCATGGACGAGTGGCTTGAGTTCACCCAGCGCCGCTATGAGGCCGACCTGACATTGAGTAGCGCCGATGGCAGTAGCATCGAATGTGACCTCACTGCCGGCTCTCTCTCCGGCCCGTTGACTGTGGCCGTGCCGGTTCCGGAGGGCCGGATACCCACCGCTGCAACCGTGGATGGGCAGTCCGTCGAGCCGACGCTGCGCAGCATTCTCGGCCCCCGGTACGCCCTGGTGCCCGTTGAGCTGCAGGCACCCGGCGAGCTGAGACGCATAACAGTCCACATATCTGCGGAACAGGGAGGCAGCCAGGACTATGGCTAGCGGTAACGGCAACGGGGAGCCTATCCGCATCGGCCGAATGCACCAGCTTTTCCTCGATGATTACCTCATCGAGACCAGCGAAAAGCTCTCAGTGGTTGTCAACCCGGTCAATAAGCATCCGGAGAACCCGGTCATCCATCCGGAGCTTCCGTGGGAGCCGCGCGGCTATATCGCCTATGGTTCCGTGATCTGGGACGATGAGGAGAGCCTCTACAAGGCCTGGTGCCAGGATGTCGGCGGCAGGAACGTCGGGGGGGACAATGAGGACACCAAGCGTACCGGCCTTTTCTATTTCACCAGCGAGGACGGCGTCAACTGGCAGCGGCCCGAGCTTGATGTCATCAGCTTCGGTGAGGTGCGCACCAATATCGTCGCCATGGTCATGGACTCGCAGCATCCGGCCGCCTGGCCATACTGCCAGGAGTTCTTCGGCGTCAGCAAGGACCCGGCGGAAGCCGATCCCGAGCGCCGCTACAAGCTGGGCTACCTCTACCTTGACCGCGACTATGAGGGCGATGATGGCGACCCGGACCATCCCGGCCAACAGCGCGGCCTCGGCGTCGCCTTCAGTCCTGACGGCATCCATTGGACGCCCCGCGATACCTGGGTCACTCACGCGACCATAGACGGCTCGACCTGCTGGATGTGGGACCCCCGGCTCCGCAAATGGGTCATCTATGGCCGCGACCGTCATATTGCTCCCGAGGTCGCCGAGAAATGGAGCGACCACCCGGAGTTTGAGCACCACTGGGGCCGCGCGGTCAAGCGCGCCGAGAGCGAAGACTTCCTCACCTGGGAGCCGGACTGGGGCGAGTCGATACTCCATATTGACACCGCCGACGGGCCCGGACACGAAATCTACGGCATGAATGTCTTCCCCTACGAGGACATCTACATCGGCCTGGTGCAGATGTTTTACTGCTATGCGGACAATGTCTCGCTCGACATCCAGCTTGCCGTCAGCCGCGACGGCATCCGCTTCGACCGGCTCAGCGATCGCAGCCCTTTCATCCCACTCGGCGGCGTCGGTGCCTGGGACCGCATGAACCACTCCGCCGCCAACAATCCACCCATCCAGGTCGGCGACGAGCTCCGCTTCTACTACGGCGGCCGGGACTACCGCCACAGTGCTCCCTACAAGTTTGCCGATGACGGGCAAGACGCCACTGAGCACTATATTGCGGGTGTGGGGATCGGTACTATACTCGTGGATCGCTTCGCCGGTCTCGTGGCTAGCTTCGACACCGGTCGCCTCGTGACCAGGCCGCTGCAGTTCGACAGCGGCGCACTACACGTCAACGCCAACGTCAAGTTCGGCACACTGCATCTGTCCGTCCTGGATGTCGAGGGCAATTCGCTGCCGGATGCAGAAGCCCGTGTGAGCGGTGTTGACGCAGTGGACATCCCGCTGAACTTGCCCGCTCTGAGCGGCTCAGCGACCACTCCCGTTCGCCTGGCGATAACCATCTCCAACGGCCATCTCTATTCCCTGTGGATTGAATAGGCCACTCGCACCGATCCTTATTCTGACCAGTTCACACAGTTCGAGGGAGCCTGGAACAGACAATGCCCATCATTGACGCCCATACTCACATATTTCCCGACAGAGTCGCTCAGCACGCAGTGGAATCTCTCCACGACGTGTACGGCGTCGAACCCGTAGTCCTGCCCACCGCCGATAATCTGCTGCGGCATATGGACGAATCCGGCGTGGATTTCAGTGTCGTCTGTCCTGTTGCGACCAAGCCCGAGCAGGTGCGCTCAATCAACCGCTGGATTCTGCAGCTCCCCCGCGATCGTCTTATCCCCTGTGGCGCACTGCACCCGGCTTGTGATGACAATGAGGACGAGATACGGCGGCTGCTCGACGCCGGCATCAGCGGCCTCAAACTGCAGCCTTTCTTCCAGCGATACACTCTCGATGCCCTCGCAACGCAGCGCCTCATGGAGCAGATCGGGGATCAGTTCCTCGTCATCATGCACGGGGGCGATGAGATCGTCCCCCAGGACTACGTCGAGCCGACACCTCAGCGCCTCGCGGCTTTCATAGACCGCCACCCCTATCTGCGAGTCAGTATCGCCCATCTCGGCGGGTACAAGTTCTGGGATGACGTCGAGGAGTATCTCGTCGGCAGGAACGTCTATTTCGACCTGTCGTACACCTTCGGCAAGGCGCCGGAGGACCAGGTCCGCCGCATCATCGCCGACCACGGTTATGAGCGTATCTTCTTCGGATCCGATTTCCCCTGGCAGGCACAGAGCGAGGCGCTCGCCGGCCTGAGCAGCCTTTACCTCGGTGCCGATCAGGAGACTGCGATTCTCGGCGGCAACTTCGAGCGCGCCATAGCCAAATGAGTGAAGGCCTGCGCGAACGAGCTCGGTTTGGATGCTAAGAACGCTAAAAATCGTATTCTCATGTTCTGCGCCGAGTGCAGGTCAGGCCGCACCGCAGTGAGCTATTCAGACGATCCCATCGGCTCAATTCACTTCCCCTGCCAAGTCGCTCGGAACTCCTCGTAGGCTGCCGCCACCGCGTCGAAGTCTTCACTCCCCTCCTGCTTGTTGAGGCAGTAGGTGACGACACCCTCGACCTTGCCCTCCGCCACCAGCTCGAGGATCATCCGCACCTTCGCCGCTATCAGGTTTGCAGTCGCTTCATGCCCCCAGCGGTGCTCGTATTCGCCGCGCGATCCCGCTGGCATCACGATCAGCGGCAGGCTAAACTTATCTTCTCCCGTCCGTCGGGCGGCGAACTCGATGCTGAAATCGCCTACGATCTGCTGCTCCCAGGCTTCGGTGTTGCTGATGTCGGCATCGGCCATTTCGAGCCCATGGATTTGCAGGTCGGTGAACTGCGCCCGCAGACCGTAGTGCCCCACGCCCTGCTTGTCGAACACTCCGATTGCGAGCTTAATTTGTTGCTTGCCCGCGGCTGCCTCGGAGAGGTCCACGCGGACATCGGCATCATCCCGGCCACCGGCGTCCTCTTCCCAGATGATCTTGTCATCCACTCGCAGTTGCATGACGTGGTAGCCCTCCGTCGGGCCGTTGTAGCTGTCGCGGTAGTGGAATGAGATGGCTGCCTCTCCTGCATTTTGCACTCTCGCCGTCTGCATTAGGAAGCCACGGTCACCGAGGGCTGAGGGCACGGCCGGAGGGAAAATTACAGTCGCCCGTGGCTGGGCCACATATTCATCATTCAGGAAGGTCAGCGCGCTCTCGATCTCCGCCCGGTCCCGGGGATATGCCGCCACGCAGCCATCAACGATCGGCGCGAGCTTCTCCACGAAATCGAGGCCGAACTGCCGGTAGTACATCAGGGGATAGAATTTCAGCTTCGGGTTGATCGCCTTGCCTGCTGCGACCATTTCCGTGGTATATTCGACGCTGAAGCGATCCGCCATGTCGAAGTTGCCCCAGAAATCGTCAATGACATAGCCGACGAGGTTCTCATGCTCCAGCGAGAGCCTGGCGATTTCCTGCGCCCATCTCACGTAGTCCACCTTGAAGGGCTCGGAGTAGGGCCACTTGCCGCCGCTCTCGGAGTGGGGCACAAGGTAAGCCCAGACGCTGATGCCTGCCTCATGAGCCAGAGGCAGAAACTCGTGGAGGTCCTCCCAGTCGTTAACGCTGTGCCACATCAGCCACATATAGGTGTTGGCATGGAGTTCCTTGAGCCGCCGCACCATCAACTCACAGTCAACATGCGAGCGGTCCGCAGCCATACGCAACTCGGCATCATAGTCTCCCAGCAGCGGTTCGTCCCCCGCACCGATTACTGCCGCCGCTAACAGCAACGTGCCGGCTATCAACGCAAGCTTCATGATATGCCACCTCTCTGCCGGGGCTATCCGGCGATTTCCGGGGGAGCACGTCTCATCAAGTGAGGCTGCCTATCCTGGCTGCAATGCCGGCGGCTCAAGCGGGGGATTGACTATGTGTCCATACACTGTCAGGCGGGGGATGATTATGCCGTTGTGATCGGTACCCAGTATGATACTGCCCTCGTTGAGCGGCTCAGGATCGGTGTATTCCATGAGGACATGGCCCCAGTGCAGCAGTTGCACCGTAGCGCCACGTTTCCGAATACCCAGTTGCATCCAATCATTGTGGATCGCTACGCCGGGGATTGTGAAGGGGATGCGTTTGACCTGTTTCCCCTTCCGCTCCAGGGATGTGTACTGGTTGCGACCGCTGCCCACCTTGAAGAGGTATCCGTCCTGTGACCCGTTCGGCCCGCCGCAGATACCGACATGCACATCGCGGAGTTGCTCGTAGTGCTTGCCGTCCGCGCGCGGCATCATCCGAGCCGCCACATAAAAACTGAGGTCGAGGTCGCCGCCAATCCGCAACTTGCTGGACGACTCTGCAAGTCCTGATCCGTTCATGCCTGCGAACCAGGTCCACCCGGGCGAGCAGGACCAGCGATTCGTCACCTCCCACTGGCCGGAGTGCACGATCCATTCAGTCGGCGCGGTCATGAATGTGTAATTCCGCGCCCACGGCGTGTACACCGCGATATCCTCCGCCACGAACAGATGCCCCGCATTGCTAATGCCGAGCTGACACAGCTCCGGCCGCGCCCGGTCGGAGTTGTACACCACCACCGCATGCCCATTCACCTCGCCCCATACACTGCCCTCATCGCGTCGCAGGCTCAGCAGATACGGCTTGTTCGCCTCCACGGGCGCCTCTGCCGATACCACTGCCTTACCCTCATCCAGTAGCGTCACACTCACCGTACCTTCAGCCCATGTTCGCCTCCCGACGAGCTCGTAGCCGACTTTCGTATCCTGTCCGTTGGTGAGATACAGGTGACTGGTAGTCTGCTTCTGCTTGAGCGGATGTACGCCAACGGTGAGTGTAACCGGGCCTGGGAAATACCCGCCATGCCAGAAGCGGTTGAGTTCATCGTCTTGAGGGTGCCAAGCACCGGGGCGACCGGCCCACGTATGCCGGTCAATTATCCCCACGAAGTCAGGCATTAGCTGGTCAACCATCTCCTCGCTCTCAACCAGCGCCTGCACCGAGGGCGTACCGAAGCTCGCCGCGCTGCTGCCACGTGCATACAGCCCCACACGCCCTGCAAGCGGCCCTCTGTGAGCCAGGTGGGCGATTCTTGTGCCATCAATCGAGACATCCAGCAGCGGCCCCCTCGCAGCAAACGTCAACCTGTGCCATTCGTCTGCCCGGGCCCCCGGCACAGCCTTTTCCGCCAGCACGTCAGACCGCTCGCCGTTAGCACAGAACAATCGCAATGCCAGGCCGCCATTGCTTCGTACCAATGCCGCCAGGTAGAGGCCTTTGGCGCTCTCCCGTAGATACGTGCCGGCCGCCTGAGCGCCGCCAACTTTCACCGGCACACTTATCACGCTATCAGCCTGCGCTCCATAGGGCAGTATCGCCTTGCCAATGCCGGATGTATTAGCGTCACCGGTATCCTCCCACGTCCCCGACTCAATGAGCCACTGCGCCACCTGGTTAGCACCGCCGGTGAACGCCGCTTGCCAGGGTGTGACCGACACGTCATCAAACTGTGTCGAGCCACCTTCGGACACCATCCCGATGCCTCCGCAGCCAGCCCGTTCGTCATGCATGTGCAACACCGGCACGCCATCCACCAATGCGATGATGCTGCTCCCCGATGCAAGCACGCCCAGCTGACACCAGTCGCCTTTGGAGAGCGCAACGGGCGCCTCGGCAAGCTTCACATCCTTGCCATCGCTGTGGCGCACCAACTCCAGCGTCGTTTTGCCATTATCGGCCGCCGGGTACGAAAGCCGCAGCAGGCAGTAATCTCCCTTATCCTGATAGTAGAAGGCGATGCCCGCCGCCTTCCCATTCCCCTGCACTGATGCGGTGTAGGAGTAGTCCTGCCAGAACCAATGGCCTGCCGTCGTCAGCGCCCGTTCGCTCGATATGCCCATGTACTTGAACGGGTTGGCGCCCTGCTCCACATTGCCCTTCACTACGACATCCTTCCACTGTCCGCTGACCGTTTCCCACTCGTTCTGCGAGCCTTCCTCACGCATGAAATCGTCAGCGAAATAGACTGGCGCAGAAAGCTGATATCCTCCTTCATCAAGGCCCCTGGCGAGCACTGCCCCCGACTCCGGCGGCCCCGGGCAGGCATTCAGCACGGGCTTTCCGTCCAGATAGCAGATGATGATTTGCCCGCGGCGTCGCAGCACGAAGTCCGCTCCGGACACGGTGGCCGGCGCCAACTTGGCCGACTCCACTACACGCCGCTTGCCTTCGACTACCTCCTGCAGTTCCACGTGATTGCCGCTCAGCGTAACTTTGCGGTATCGCTGAGGATTGCGGTAATTCAACAGCACCTCCACATCAGCGCCTGCCGACATGCTCCCATAGATGTAGAAGTCATCATCGGCCCCCGCGTTCGCCTCCAGCAACTCATAGTCACTGGGGATACCTGTCGGCTCGACGGCATCCGCGACCGCTTGCGGGTAAGTATCCGATCGCTGCAAATTGGCCGTCAGCAGGCTGTCGCGGTTCACTTCTCCCGTGTGGAAGCGGTCGTGGATCTCACCCTTGCTGAGGTACTGCAACAAGTTGATGAGCAACTGCGCACAATTGTCGCCGCGCAGACTGAGGTCCAGGCCGATTGCACACCCCGAGTACACCAGGATACCTTTGCCGACGTGGCGCATAAGTATCGCGGGCGCACCCCTGTCCTTGTACCTCCCGTTCTCCTCATCCAGGAAGTGACCATCCACCCGCTCCCGCACCTTCTCGGGGAGACCTTCGTAGGTGAAGCGGGCGATTACGATCGTCCCGCTGTCCCCGTCGGGAATGATTGAGGTGCCGCCCCGACCCGCCATCGGGATTATTTTCCCGTAGTCGAGGCCCTGGGTGATCGGACTGATAGCATCAACGAAGCGGACATTGGGGACGCGGCCGGGCTTCAGGCGCTTTCCGGGCAGTGCCTCCTCGCTCGGCATCTGCGCAGCCTCGCACATGAGCAAGCCGCCGTCGCGGACGTATTGTTCCAGGACGCGCTGCACACTCTGGTCCCGTCGCGAGATGATCCCGGTGATGATGCAGTCGTACTTTGCGATCTTTTTGGGGTCGCTGATTTCACTCTCGAGGATACGTACGGCGGGCATGCCGTGGTGAGCCAGCACGCCCAGGTAGCCGACGGTCCAGCCGCCGCAGATGCCCACCCGCCACGGCTTGCTCTGCGGGGCGATGAGCTCGGCCTGGGCAGCGATGGGCGCGAGCAGTACGAGCCCGCCTACCAGCAACGCGAACACCCAATTTGTACCCCGCGCTGTCTTCATGCCACTCACTGTCCGCTACGCTTCCCCCTGATGAACGCCGGGGAGTTTACATGCTCGGCGCAACTCGCAAAGCGTCTATTCGACCAGACTCGCTATCTTGTCCCCGGTCTGCTGGGTGGAGCCTTCGGGACCCGTCGTCACCGGCACGTCACCCGTGGCTAATGCCGCCTGAATCGCCAGGTCAATCGCAGCGGCCGCCGCCGGCTCATCCAGCTCATCGAGCATCATCTGCACCGCCGCAATCGCAGCCACTGGAGACGCCTTCCCGAGGCCGGCGTGTTTCGGTGCCGAGCCGTGGATCGGCTCGAACATCGAGACCCCGTCCGGGTTGATATTCCCGCTGGCGGCAACGCCCATGCCGCCCTGGATCATCGCGCCCAGATCCGTGATGATGTCCCCGAACATATTACACGTCACGAGCGTGTCATACCATTCCGGATTCTTCACAAACCACATGCACGCCGCGTCAACGAAATGGCAGTCCGTCTCGATGTCCTCGTATTCCTCGCCAACCTCGGCGAACGTCCGCCGCCACAGGTCGTGCCCATGGGTCAGCACATTCGCCTTATCAACCATCGTCAGGTTCTTCAGGTCATCGCGCTTGCGGCACAGCTCGAATGCGTAGCGGATGACACGCTCGGTGCCCTTCCGCGTGTAGATTGCCGTCTGCGTGGCGACCTCATCAGGCGTGCCCTTCTTCATCGAGCCGCCCACACCCACATACAGGCCCTCAGTATTCTCCCTGACCACCACAAAATCTATGTCCTCGGGCTGCTTGCCTGCCAGCGGCGTTTCCACCCCGGGATACAGCTTCACTGGACGCAGATTGACATATTGCTCGAACTCAAATCGCAGCGTCAGTAAAATCCCGTGCTCCAGTACTCCCGGAGCCACATCGGGATGCCCCACTGCCCCCAGATAAATAGCGTCAGACTGCGCCAGTTCCGCCTTCACCGCATCGGGCAGTATTTCCCCGGTCCGTAGATACCGCTCTGCACCGATGTCGTACTCCTCGGTATCATATTCGACCCCGTACTTCTGAGCAACCACCTCTAGTACTTTCAGACCCTCCGCCACTACCTCAGGTCCAATTCCGTCACACGGCAGCACGGCTATCTTGTGCATTCCGATAACTCCCTTACTTTGACGTACGTGTCCTGTAGGCTATTCCCTCGAATATATTTTTCACATAATCAGGCGCACAGATTGTCGAACAAATTTTCTATTTCCTTATTGACACGAAGCGGCTTCCCGTCTATAATCAAACTGTTGTTCGACGAACGAGTGTTCTGGGGGCGACTTATCTATGGAGCATATTCATCACGGTATTAGGCTTTTACAGGGCTGGGACATGCTTTTTCTTCTGGCGTGGGTGTTATGCACACCGCACGTCATCGTCAAGGTGCTCAGACTGCGGAACGGCCTGCACTAGCAGCGCATCGGCCGTGCAGCTGGTCAGCGCTTTGTGCATAGATAGATTAGCTGGCGCTCAAAACCCTGAAACGTAGTGCCGTCATATTCGCTGTATCTGCCGTTAACGACAAATCCGGCTCCCGTCAGCAGCTTCTCTATCTGAGCAGGGCTATACAACCTGATTGAGGCGGTGTGATAGACATCCGCCGGGTCCGCGGTGTTGCTCCAGACGCTGTTGAGACGGGAATTGTCGCGGTCGTAGGTGCACTGAAGTAGAGCCGGCTTGGCGTCGGCAAGTGTCACCTTCTCCCGGTACGGCGCATAGAGTATCTGGAACTTTTTGTTCCGGGTGTCGAGCAGCAGCCTGCCGCCGGGTTTCAGGCAGCGAGCGATCTCGCACAGCACCGCCTCGTTGTCATGATCGTCCATATATCCCAGGCTGTTGAAGAGGTTCAGGGCTACATCGAACACGCCGTCGGCGAATGGCAACTGCTGCGCGAGACCTCGAACGAGCCGGAGCCGCAGCTTCGCATCTCTCGCCAGCTGGCCGGCCACGTACAACATCATCTCCGAGATGTCCAAACCCACCAGTTGGTAGCCGTCGGCCGCCAGGGGCAAGGTATGACGAGCGTGCCCGCAGCAGATATCGGCAACCAACTCATCCGGCCGCAGTCCCAGCAATTGCTTTATCCCTCGGACCTGCTGCACTGTCACGTCCGGTTCGGGAAAACATGAAAGTGGGAAAGCGTCCGGACTCTCGAAGAATTCACGCCACCAAGACTTCACTTCGCTACGCATCATCTATTTCAGCATGTCCATGATATCAACAAAGCCGTCTTCGTCGCGTGCTTGCTGGTCGGCTGCCTCGGTCGCTTGTCCATGCAGCTGCGACCGCACAATCAGATTGCCCGCCTGCGCAGCCAGTACCCGTAGCAAGTTGAGACTCGGCTCCGCGAAGGATGGCGGCTCGGCGTCAAACAGCGCGATCACACCCAGCGTCATTTGCTGGTACTGTAGCGGCAGCAGTATCGCCGACGCGAACCCCAGCAGTGAGAGGCTGGAACTCTCCATCTCAGCGGCACTCACCAGGTCAGGGATGACCATCGCCTCTCCGGATATCAGCACCGCTTCGAAGCCCGCCTCAGTGGCTTGCAGGCGCACGTCCTGCAAGTCCGTACGCGCCTCCCCCGCCGCCACAACGCACACCAGACCGTCATCGTCGAGACAAAACACTGCACCACTCCGCGCTCCTGCCACCTGCCTGCTCGCCTCCAGCACATCCGCCAGACTTGGCAGAGCCCCCTCCGAAGTCGCCAGCCGCTTGCCCAGCTCGATGAATGCGTCCAGTTTCTCCGATGTCACCTGCATCTCGCTCTGCAGTGTATCGCGGTAAGCCAACAACTCGCGGTTCGTCTTGTCCAGCTTCGCCACCAGTTCCCGGTTCCTGTGCGCCAGCTCGCGCTCCTTGAGCCCCCGGTCGAGGACGTTGAGTAGATCCACCATGCTGAACGGCTTGCGCAGGTAATCGTACGCTCCGAGTTTCACCGCCTCCATTGCCGAGTCAAGGGACGCATACCCGGTGATGACGATCATCACTGCCTCGGGATGCGCTGCTCGCACCTGCTTGAGCACTTCCAGCCCGGTGCTGTCCGGAAGCACCAGGTCAACGACAGCCGCCGTTATCTCATGCTCTTCCAACAACTCAGTCGCTTCTCTGCCACTGCCGGCGACTAGGGTGTCATAGCCCGCCTGATCGAGCGCGTCCTCCATGACTCTGGATACACCCTCGTCATCATCAACCAGCAACAGCTTCCCCCCGTCATTGGCCACGGCGACATCCCTCCCAACTCGCCCATGCGTGGCCGGCTGCTTCAGAAGTACTCTGTGGGCCGCACATCAAAGCCTGCCGGCTCCGTGCCTACCTCACCCCACTCCACTGCCACGTTCTGCACATAGGCACCGGATGGGCCTGTCCGCAGACGCCGCAGCAACTCCTCGAGTACCGCAGGCTCTCCCTGAGCCACAACCTCCACGTCTCCGCTACCCAGGTTGCGCACCCAACCGTCCAGCTTCAGTTTCTGCGCAACACGGAGGACAAAGTAGCGAAAGCCGACGCCTTGCACCCTTCCGCTGACAATGGCACTAATCCTCTTCATGCACATCTATTCCGATTTCGGTTTGCCGCCGACACCCACCATCTGCGCGCCCTTGCCGGCAACCATTGCACCGAGCCAGCCGAGCACGAGCAGCGCGATGAACTTGAAGCCCAACACGGCCGCGATCTCGGCAAGGCCCGGACCTCCCGGCTCTGCTGATGCCACATCCCCGCCGGGATTGCTCTGCTGAGCCGTCAACCCGCCTACATAACGAACCCCCAGCACCTCTTCATCCATGCTTACGAAAAGCTCGTAGCCCCATAAGAACACGGTTATAATCATAGCGATCCCTGCCAGGAACACCAAAATGCCGAGTGCGCTGCCGGCTCTCGAAAATTGCATCCCGATTCCGCCAATCTGATTATCTGCCAACGCAATCCCTCCACAAGCCGTCGTAGATGCGAGTATAGCACAACGCATTACCATGAGGCAACCGCGTCGGAGGCCACGTCTCGCGTCATCACTTCACCCTCAACGCCCCTCCCATGCAGGACTACTCACTCGCCCCGGCGAACCTCCACTCCCAGCAAACATCACGACCCGGAGCGTTCATCATGGACATCAGCAGAATATCCACATGTACCTACCCCATGCGCGAAAAAGACATTGACTACGCGCTCGGGGTATGCGCCGAAGCAGGCTTCAAGAAAGCCGACGTCTGGGGACGCGCGCCCCATTTTTCCGAAGACCAATCCCAGTGCGACTGGCCCGCACTCAAGCAGACCGCTGCAGAGCTCGGCATCGCCGTAGCCAATCTGGGCACATATCCGGGCAGCTTCTTCATCGCCGCCACCGACGGACAGCGCGAGGCGGAGATGTGCAAGATGAAAGCCGCCATCGAGGGGGCCGCATATTTCGGAGCCCGCTCCATCCGCGTCTCACCCGGACACGGAGAAGACCCGGCCATAGTTGACCGGGTCACCCCGTACTTCATCGAGGCCGCCGCCTATGCAGCTGAGAAGAACGTTTATCTCGGGATGGAGAATCATCGCGGCTCGATCGCGGGCAATCCGCAAGTTGTCGCCGAACTGTGCCGCAACGTCAATTCCCCGCACTTCGGCGTCATCTACGAGCCATGCAACCTGCTTGCCATTGAGGTGGACTACAAGCAGGCTCTTGACACTCTGGGCGACTGGGTCGTCCATACCCACATCAAGGACGGCACCTGGGAGAGCGGGGAGTACCAGCGCGTACACCTGGGGGATGGCGACGTGGATTTCGTCTGGGTTGTCGAGCAACTCGAGGGCGCCGGCTATGAGGGCGACTACGCTCTCGAGTATGAGGTCGGCAACATCGAGCCCGTTGAGACCGGTATGAGCAAATGGTACGACCGCTTCACCGCAGCCTTCAACTGAGCGTCGCCAATATCGTCTCGGCCACCTGCTCGATCTGGCTGCCGGTGAGGCCCGGGTACATCGGCAGCGAGATTACTTCGTCCGCCAGCGCTTCGGTGACTGGCAAGTGTGCCTCGTCCAGCCCATAGGCCACACATGCCAGCTGCTGGTGCGGGGGACTTGCGTAGTGTGTCGCAAAGGCTATGTCCGCCGTTTGCAGCGCGGACTTGATCTCCTCACGCCGCTTACTGCGAATTGTGTACAGATGATAGACGTGCTCGCAACCCGGCCTCACCTGTGGCGTGATGATGTCCTGGTGCTGCAGCAGTTCGTCATACCGAGCCGCATGACGCCGCCGCTTCGCGGTATTCTCCGCCAGACGCTGCAGCTTCACCCGCACGATTGCCGCCTGCAGTTCATCCAGCCGCGAGTTATATCCAATGCACTCAAACGTCCCACGCTCAGCCTGCCCATGATCCCGCAGCATCTTCACTTTGTGCGCGATCTCATCGTCGCTCGTGGTCACGATGCCGCCCTCACCGTAACCTGCCAGGTTCTTCGACATGTAGAAGCTGAAGATGCCCGCATCGCCGATTGAGCCCACCAGCTTACCCTTGTCGGTTGCCCCATGTGCCTGCGCGGCATCTTCGAGTATCCTGATTCCACGCGGCGCGCAGATGCCTCTCAATTTCTCCATATCTGCCGGGTGACCGTACACATGCACCGGAATGATGGCCCTCGTCCGCTCTGTTATAGCCGTCACCAGAGCCTCCGGGTCCATGCCAAAGTGTTCCGGCTCTATGTCCACGAGCTTCGGTGTCGCTCCGGCATGGATGATGGCCTCAATCGTGGCGAAGAAGGTCCAGGAGACAGTGATGACCTCATCTCCGGGCTCGATACCCATGGCCCGTAGCGCCAGGTGCAGCGCCTGGGTCCCGTCGCTGACACCAACTGCATGTTCGGTTCCACACAACTCCGCCCAGTCTCGCTCCAGTGCCTGTACATTCGGCCCCAGGAAGAGCTGCATCGAGCCCAGAGCATCATCAATCGCTTCCAGCACTTCCTCGCGCAACTCCGCGTACTCAGCTTTCAGGTCAATCAGTGGTATTCCCAATAGAGCAACCCCTCGGCACATTACTCAAGATCCAGGCTTCTATCATTAGAACACCCAGTGCCGAAAAGGTTGCACGCAGGGTCCGCCTCCGCCCGCCTCAGTCCTTCTTCTCCCGGTCGTAACCCCAGACGCTGCCCATCTTCGCATCCACCATCTCCACTCGCCAGCGCAACACGCCCATGTGGTAGCGCTGATACCACGGTGCTGACTTCGCGTAATAAGCCGTCACTATCTCACCGTTATCTAGTTGCACGCTCGACGGATAGCCGCAATCGCGGTGCATCAGGCCGCCGATGAGCACGAAAGGCCGCGACCAGGTCTCGCCGTTATCATCACTGAGCCGCCCGATGACGCCGTACAGCTCCTCCAGGCGGCTGCCGAAGGTGAGCAGGATGTTGCCGTCGGCCAGTTGCAGGAAGTCCGCCGGATGCTGCATCGGGTTTGCCAGGTAGTAGCGCTCTTCCCAGGTGCGCCCACTGTCATGCGACATGTGCATCACCAGCGCCGGTTCGGAGTTGCTGCCCGGGATGTCGGTCCGCGCCGTCGGCCCCAAGCTGGTTCTCGCTCCTGCCAGCAGTGTCCCGTTAGCGGCTTTGAACAATGCGGTCTCGGTGCGGCCCTTCTCGGCAATGGTGGCCGCGTATTCCCAGGTCCGCCCGTCATCAATACTGCGCAGCACGTGGCAGCTGCCGTCCGGCGGCTTGCCCTCGGCTTTGATGCTCGTATAGTAGCCGACCAGCAGCTCGTCGCCGTTGATGACGATATCGCCGAAAGGCGTGGCTCGCTCGATGCCCGGCGGTGGCGGCGCTTCCGACGTCTCTTCCCACGAGTACCCATTGTCGCTCGACAGGCAGGAGATGATGGAGAAGGGCGTCCCCGCCAGCCCTCCCGTTTCGGGATCGCGGTTATGCCCTGCGCACAGTACGATCAACTCCCCCTTGCTGTTGAGGCCGGCGGCTACATTCATTCGGATCGTATTCGGCTCGTGGTGCGTGATCTGGCTGCGTTGAGCCCAGGTGTCTCCGCCGTCGGAGCTGACCCATAGTTCCACATCTGCTTCCATCCCCGCATGACTGGGCTTGTTGTGTACCACTGCGCTGATGTCTCCGTTCGGCAGCAGCGTCAGGTTCGGCCACGCACAGTACTCAGGTGCAGTAATCGTGTGAAACGCGCCTTCCGGCATCTGTAGCGAATATCCCATTGTCTCTCCGTCTCCTTTGTATTTGTACTATCGCGGACCCGGTCTTGCTAGCCTCTCGGCATTAGCACTTTAGCCATCTCCAACTTCCAGCGCACAACGCCCATGTGATAGC
Source organism: uncultured Armatimonadia bacterium (assembly GCA_964498775.1). GTDB lineage: Bacteria > Armatimonadota > Zipacnadia > Zipacnadales > UBA11051 > UBA11051. Next base: position 6,828 of record CAZCJS010000003.1, on the reverse strand, counting down.
GCTGGTACCACGGTGCCGTACTGCAGTAGTAGGCGGTCACTATCTCGCCGCTCGGCAACTGGACACTGGACGGATAGCCGTGGTCGCTGCCAGGCAGGAAGCCCCCCACGAGATTGAAAGGCCGCGACCAGGTCTCGCCGTCGTCTGCACTCACACGCCCGACAACTCCGCGGAACTCCTCCATGCGACTCCCGCAGGTGAGCAGGATCGTTCCGTCGGCAAGCTCAAGCAGATGGCCGGGCACCTGTCCCGGCAGGCTCAGGTATTGGCGTACCTCCCAGTTGCGGCCCGCGTCGCTCGAACTGTGGAGAATCAGGGGCGTCCCTGACCGCGCGGTGCCTGCCGCCTGCTCAGGTCTGAGACCGTAGAGCATCCGCAGCGCAGCCAGCCAGCGCCCGCTCCGGGTAATCACCAGCGCCGTCTCATCGTGGTTGTCGCCGCCGATGCACGTGGCATCGCCCCATGTGCGGCCTCCGTCCCGGCTGCGTATCAACCACGATTGATTCCAGGTTGCGTTATCGCCATGATACACACTCGTCGCCAGCTCATCCCCGCTGATAACGATGTCACCGAAGGGGATCGTGGAGCGGCCTTTTTCCGTTGGCGGCTGCACCTCCCCCCCGACCTCCCACGTATGACCGTTATCGCTGGAAATGCGTGCTTGCGGCAGCAGGCACGGGCCATAGGGCCATTCATCAGTGCCTTTCGCCAGGTCCCAGCCGGAGCACAGCACCACGATTTCCCCATCCTGATCAAGTCCGGCCGCCACATTCATCCGCACCGTGCCTGGCGCGTGTTCTGTTATCTGGCTACGCATCTGCCAGGTGTCGCCCCCGTCGCCGCTCACCCACAGTTCGACATCCCCCTCAAGTCTCCCATGGCTTGGCTGGTTGAAGATGACCGCTCCGATTTCGCCATTTGGCAGCAGCGTCAGGTTCGGCCACGCGCAGTGCTCCGGTGCAGCGATCGTATGAAATGCCCCTGCGGGTATCGTCAGCATATAGTGCATTTGCCATCTCGCCCCCTTCTCAACTCCGTTACTCCTGAGCAGACCCGGTACTGTTGCTTCACTGCTTGCCTGTCAGCCATGCCTTGACGCCTTCGTCCACCGTACCGTCAGGCATGACCCAATCGGGCGACACATAGCCTTCCCCTTCCCAGCGCTGCTTCCGGACGCAGTCCTTCCCGCCCTTGAAGCAATAGTCCTCAATCCAGTGGAAGTCTATCTTCCCCGCATCATACGCCCGCTTGATGCCGGAGGTCTCATCATACCAGCGACACACATTTTTCCCGGCCATAGTACCAACTCCCTGGTTATGCTCCTACTGACTGCCCGTCGTGCTTACTGCATTCACAAAACGCTCCGCTACCCGAGGCCATGAAAAGTCCTCCAACACCCGCCGGCGTCCGTATTCCCCCAGCTTCGCTGCATATTCCGCATCCTGCAGCAGCTTCAAAAGCGCCTCAGCAAGCGCTCGGTGATCGCGCGGCGGCACCAGCAGACCCGATACGCCGTCTGCTATGGTCTCAGAGACCCCGCCGCTGTCCGCACCGATAACCGGAGTCCCACAGGCGTTGGCCTCGAGGTATGTCAGCCCCAGGCCCTCATTGGGATGCCCCGGGATGTCAAAGCTCGGCATTGCCATAATGTCGGCCATGGTGTAGTAGGCGCGCAATTGCTCATCAGATACCCGTCCGGCGAATGTGACATGCTCACCGACATTGTATTGCTCCACGATGCGGTCAAGCTCCGGCCGGTAGGGACCCTCTCCGACGATCACGTAGTGAGTCTCAGGAAGCTTCTCGATAACCTGCCGCAGCGCTTGCAGCACATACGGATGGCCTTTGTGCCGCGCCAGCCGCGAAACCGTGCAAATCACCGGCTGTGCCTGCAGTTGCAGCTCGGCACGCAAACGCTCCGCCGCCTCTGTGTCCGGGTAGAACCGTTGGCTGTCCACTCCTCCACCAAGTCGGTGTATCTTTGAACTCTCCGCACCCATCCGCAGCAGCCCATCCGCAGCAAAGCCAGTTATGCCATACGCAATGTCACAGCCCCCCAGGACGTACCTCTGCATACCCCATTTGATGACATTGAAGCCATGGAGCGCAAATTCCCGGTCGTAGCCGATCATCGCACTGACGCCGCCCAGACTTCTCGCCGCCTGCATCGCTGCCGGGCCCTCCGGGAACCATTTCGTCGCCGTGACCACGGCTCCCGGGCTTCCGCCCGCCAACTCAATCGCCGCTCCCCTCATCTTCTGCCAGATATCCCACTTGCTTCTCGCTGCGACGCGTACTACCGGCACCCTAAGCCCCGCATCGAATTCGTCACTACCCGGCTGTACAGTCGCCACCAGATGCACGTCTTGTCCGCACTCATCCAGCGCGCGGGCCAGCGATAGCACATACTGCTGTATCCCGCCCAGCGACGGCGGAAAGTCTGCTGCCAGGAGGATAATTTTCATTTGATTTGATTCCGATGGGCCGAATGCCGTAACATAGCGTGTGCGTCCATCAACTGATTACAGTCTATAGGAACAGCAAGCGTTCGCAGACTGACCGGCTGCTTGCCTGTCAGTAACATCAGACCGTGGCGAACGCAGGAGGAAGATCAATGTTTGATGCCGAAGCAATTGCCGACGAATTCTGTGAGTTGGTGCGTATAGATAGCCTCTCCGGCCAGGAGCTCAAGCTGGCGATGTTGCTCATCGAGCGACTCCGTGACATCGGCCTGGCCGTGCACTTCGATGAGGCCGGCAAACCCATTGACGGCCAGGTCGGGAACCTCTGGGCGACCATACCGGCATCCGCTGAGGGTCTGCCCGCAATCATGCTAAACGCTCACATGGACACAGTCAAGCCCGGGTCTGGTATTCAGCCGGTCCGCGAAGGCGACATCATCTCCAGCGCCGGTGATACCATCCTCGGTGCAGATGACAAGGCCGGCCTCGCCATCATCCTGGCCGTCGTCCGCAAGCTCATCAAGGAGAACCCATCACATGGCGATATCCACATCGTCTTCACCATAGCCGAAGAAACCGGCCTCACCGGCGCGAGGAACATGGACTATGATAGCTTCCATGCCGACTATGCGCTGGTACTCGACGGCGGTCAGGATTTCGCCGTCTATACGGCGGCTCCCTCCGCCGTACGCATAACATACACTATCACTGGCGAGGCTGCGCACTCAGGTGTCTGTCCCGAGAAGGGCATCAGCGCCATTCAAGCTGCGGCAATTGCCATCGCCGACATGGAGCTGGGACGCATAGACGAGCGCACAACCGCCAACGTCGGCATCATCTCCGGAGGCGAGGCGCGCAACATTATTCCTCCCTCATGCACTGTCCAGGCCGAAGCGCGGAGCCATGACGCCGACAAACTCAGCGCTCAGGTCGCCCACATGCGTTCCTGCATGGAGGCAGCTTGCGAACAGGTCGGCGCACTTCTCCAAGTCGAGGAACCCCACTCCTACCATGCCTTTGACCTCCCCGACGACCATCCCCTGGTCGCGGTGGCACTTGAGGTCGCAGCCGACCTGGGCCACAAGGCGGAGACACTCCGAGGCGGCGGAGGCAGCGATGCGAATGTCTTCAACGAGCGCGGCATTCCGGCCATCATCATGCCGACGGGTGCCGCCACTGCACATACACTCGACGAAACACTCGACGTGCCCAAGATGGCGGCAAGCGCCGAGTACCTCTACGAGGTCATCGTCAGATTGCAGCAGTGAGCCCTTCTCAAGGGGCCGCGCTGAGGTCGGCCTCTCTCACCCCCCTTCCGATGCAGGGGTAACGCCCTCTGAAGGCGAATTGCGCACCGTGCTCTACTCTTCCGGCAAGGGAGCCGGTTATGATGAAGATACTCGCGCGCGGGCCGACGATTGACGCTGCAGAGGTTGGCGACTTGCAGAAGGCACTGGACATGGTGCCTGAAAGCGGCGGTGCAGTCTACATCCCGGCCGGCAAGTATGAGATTGATAGGACCATCACCGTCGCGCTGGCCGACAGGCAACACCTCCACATCTATGGTGACGGCCGCGCTACGGTCCTAAACTTCACCGCCAGCGACGGCAGCCACTTGCTGCAGCTTTCAGGCGTCGAGGATAGCTGGTGGCCGGACCTCAAGATCACCATTCGCGATCTGACCTTAGTGGGCAATTACGACTCCGGCGACGCGTTTCATTTGCTATGGCCTAATGACACAATGGTTGATAGCTGCTTCTTCTACGGCTTCGGCGGATGCGCTATCGTCGTTACTCCCAAGGCCACCAACGTCACGATCCGCGACTGCTGGATGCGGGACTGCAAGCGCGCCCTGCATGCCGATAATCTCCATCATCTCACCTTCCATGGGAATCAGACGCGGAGTGCACAGGACGGCCAGCAGCAGGACGAGCATATCTACATCGGTAGCAACTGCCGTGAGGTGCGTATCGTCAACAATCACATCGCCTACGGGCACGCTGAGGCGATCATCCTTGACGGCACTGCCCAGCATGTCATCGCCAACAACACCATCGAGGGCTTCGTGACAGGTATCAAGGCGACGGGCTGTCGCGACATCATCATTGACGGCAATTATGTACACTGCCCCACCGGCGTGCTGATGGAAGGCGACAACCGGGGACTGACGGTTTCGGGCAACATGATGACGGCCAACTGCGACGGCGCGATCACAATTCGCGATGCGCACGGTTCGGGCGCGCATGTGATCTCCGGAAACGTCATCCGCCAGAGTGTCTATGAGGACGGCCAGAAGGGGATTGACCTGGGCGATGCCAGGGACTGCGTCGTGACCGGCAATGTCATCGAGGACATCACGGCGGGGCCCGCGATTTCCGCCGGGCCGGACCTGTCGCGTCATGTCATCGCGAACAACTGCGTCACCGACTCAGCGATTCATGTGATCGCTTCTGACAGGCCCACCGAACCTGTAGAGATAAGCCCGAAGAGCAAGTACTATCCGCTGTCTGAGTACTTGGGCAAGTTACCCCCGGAGAAGCGCAGAGTCACGCTGACCTTTGGGCAGATTGAGAGTATACTGGGAGCCGAGTTGCCGCCATCGGCGCACAAGTACCGCGAATGGTGGGCCAACGAGCAGTCCGCTGACACGTCCCACGTGCAGGCAAGGGCTTGGATGGCGGCAGGATGGCTGGTGACCATCGTCAAGCAGATAGAGAGGCGGGTAGTCTTCGTCCGCCAGTAATCGGTGACTTTTTTGCTATCAGGAGGAGCATAAATGGACAAGTTGAAGGTCGGAATCCTCGGTCTGGGCCGCGGTATCACACATGTGCGCAACTTCAAGTCGCTGGACAATGCACACGTCATCGGCGCCGCCGACTGGTACGAGCTGCGCCGCGAACGAGCTGCTGAGTTCCTCGACCCCGCCACACTAGTCAGCCGCTTCGATGATCTGCTGGAGATGAAACCGGATGCCGTGGTGCTGGCCTGCAACGGTCGCCAACAGGCGGCGGCCGCCCTCCAGGCTATGGAAGCCGGTTGCCACGTGCTCTCCGAAGTGCCCGGCGCCTTTACCGAGGAAGAGCTGATCCATATGCGCGACACCGTCCAGCGCACGGGTATGACCTACATGCTTGCCGAGAACTCCTGCTTCCTCGACTTCCTGCGCTACTGGCGCAAGTGGCTCATCGAGGACCGCATGGGCCCCGTGTCGCTGGCCGAAGCGGAGTACCTCCACTACTTGCCCCACACGATGCGCGCACCGGACAGCACGACCTACACCCCGAGCCAGGTCAAGGCCGAGGGCCGCACCGACTGTGTGCCCGTATGGCGTGCGGATCAGCCGCCGATCCAGTATCTCACCCATGATCTCGGACCTATCCTGGAAGTCCTCGATGACCGCGTAGTCTCGGTAACCTGCAAGAGCGGGCCGTGGCGTTCCACCGAAGCCCCCTTGCGCGCCGACGGTCAGTATGCCCTATTCGAGACGGCGAAGGGGGCGCTCATCCGGATTCTCGTGACGCTGAATACCCGCAGGCCGTCGGAGCATCGCTACCGTCTCTTCTGCACTGAGGGCGCCTGCGAGTATTTCAGCTATGAGGGTTACTGCCGCTTCTTCGGGCGCGAGCACGAGGAGGCCGACGGCTGGCAGCGAGTGGACATCGGCCCTGCGCATAAGGGCACTGATACCAGCGCCGGCCATGGCGGCACTGACAGCCAGACCGCTCGCCATTTCACCAATGCCATTCTTGCCGGCGCCCCGGCTCCCATTGACATCTACCGTGGCATTGAGTTCTGCCTGCCCGGCATCATTGCCAACAAGTCAGCGGAACTCGGCGGCCAGCCGCTCACCATTCCCGACTTGCGCACGGCGCCTTACACCGGCACGCATTTTTGGGATGTCGTCGGCCTCCCCGAAGACGAGCCGCCCGGCGTGCCGTACAAATCTGAGTAGTCCGTCTCCTGCTTACAGATGCTAAAAAGGGGAAGGCCTGCTAATAAGGGCCTTCCCCCTTGGCATTTCTCTTCCCGTTCAGTTTCCGTTTGATGATTTTGCTATTGACCGGACGCCGCAATTGCCGGCGCTGCGACGGCCTGCGCCGTCGCACATTCCTCGGTGCGCTTCACAACATCAACCAACTGCCTGGCGGAGATCGGCTTGATGGCGTACCTGATCGGGCCTGCATGTCTCAGCTTGCGCATGTCTATGTGCTCGGTTTGCGCGGTGAAAATGACGACCGGGATTCTGCGGTGCTCCGGCTCCGCCTGCATCCAATTGAGGACCTCATAGCCGTCCATGTTGGGCAGCACCACATCGAGTACGATGAGGTCGGGTGGATCACGCTCGATCGCCGCGAGGGCTTCGCCC
>CAZCJS010000002.1:6141-60747 GCA_964498775.1 uncultured Armatimonadia bacterium | reverse complement strand
GGACCCCATTCCTCGCCCCCAACGAGGCAGCGGAAGTGATTTGGCTTCCCCCATATCGGGGCCATCGTGTGTACGCCGCCCAGATGCAGCGGGCAGCCCTTGGCATAACTGGGCACCAGCATGTGCGGGTTCTCGGCAGGCAGCATGTCGCGGAGGAACTCGTCGCTCTTGCTGGCCCAGTAGTCGGCGGTTTCGCGGAATTTCTTCTCGTAGTTTTGCGGGTCAGCCGCGAAGCCTTGACGCTTGAGCTCGATGTCCGGCGGCTTGAGCAGGCCTTCGAAGGCGGCCTGCTTCCTCATGCTCAGCAGCACGTCCAGTGAAGCTTGTACATCTTCATCCGGCGGATAGAAGGTATCGGGCTCCTTGTCATAGTTAGCGCCGGCGCCAATTGTCCCAATCATCAGCAGAGCCACCACCAGACACACCTTTTGCATGTTAGCCACCTCTACTCAGCTTCCCCATTGGCCTTTCCGCCCCGCGCCTGCCCCGCGCAGCTAAATGGTAGCGGAGCGGATAGGGCAGAGCCCCACGGTGTTGTCTCTTGACGTTGCCTTATTCGCCCGTCTCCGGTATCGGTTCGCTGTGGACCGGAGTCTTCTGCAGCTCAGCGATGTACCGCTTGGCGTTACCGACGAGGATGTCCTCAGTCGCGGGACTCACGCGGCTGACCCTGATCTCGTAGCCCTCCTCAGGATACGAGGCGGCGTCGGGTATGTAGCCCCCACCCCAGTGCGTATAGCCGTTCGTCCAGACCCGAAGGTCGGAAAGTTCCCGCTTGATCCGCAGGCCGATATTGGAGCATACCTCGCACTGACTTCCGAAGATATAGACATCCCCGATCCGCCAGGCCCCATTGTAGATCTGGTGCGTCTTGCCCTCCGTCTCCTTGTCGGGGACGCGGATATGCTCGACGATGCCCCCGATTGTGACCGGCATCTTCACGGCTTCCTGCAGATCGGTGGGGCGGTCGGCCGGCACGACTGGTGGGGGTGCGCACAACGCGGCGATTACCGCCCGGCCCAACTCGTGGCCCATCTCGGCCGTCGTCGGTATCGCCTCGAGCATTACATAGCCGAACCGGCCATTGGTCTTTGAGTAGCGGGGTTTGATATCCCCACCGCAGCCCTGCAGAAACACCGGTGTGCAGTCGGGAATTGCCGCCGCGATCCAGTCCCTGGCGAAGCCGGGGTAGTCCGGCCCATTCAGATACCCGCCCATCGTCGTCGGGTGACAGGCGTAGCCGAAGATGACGGCGCGAATGTTGCCCTCCGGCGACAGGACGCGCAGAATCGGCACATCCGGGTCTATCTGCTTGCGCGGCTCCGGCCTCATGCCGATGCACTTGCCTTCGTCATTGAGTTGCCGTCGGTTCACGGCCATCGTGGAGTAGCCAACCGTATAGTCGAGCACCGCCGGTTGCAGATCCGCCACTGCGGCCTCAAAGAGCGGGTCCGTCCGCTCCTGGAACAATGCCGTGTACTCGGTGTTGTCTTTATGACTCACTCTGGGTCCGCAGTGTGTATGCGACGCATTCGTCATCAAATGCTGTGGCGGGATGCCGGCCTTTGCCGCCGTCGCCCGCAAGTCGGCGAGTTGCTTCTCGTATATCGCGACCAGATCAATGGCTACGAACGCCACGCGGGTCTGCCCATTGTCAAACACTACGCACGTGGCGGTAAGCTCCTTGTATGTCCCCTCCGACGGCTTATTGCGGGCGGCATAGCCGCCCATCCATACCGGCCCTTCGGGAGTAATGTCCGCCACCGCAATGCCGACCTGTAGCGGCCCTGCCTCGGCAGCCTGCGCATGGCAGATGCCCGCGCCCAGCCACAACATCAGCGCTAATACTACAATGCCTCCAAATCTACTTCGCATCTCAAACAAGTCCTCTCTGATGCTAACTTAGTGTGCAGATGCCAGTTCCCTCGTTAGTTCAACGGCCTTGGCGACCAGGATGCCCTCTGCGTCTGCCGTCGTCCAGCCTGCCGTGATCTCATACCCGCCCTCGTCCCAGGCGGCGGCGTTAGCGATATAGCTCAGGTCGCGGTTGCAGTACCCGTTGACCCACATCTTCAGGTCCGCCAGTTCCCGCTTGATGTGCAGGCCGATCTCGACGAGAATCTCGCCGTTGAGACCGACGATATAGACGTCACCGATGCGCAGGACCTGGACCTCGATGGGGAAGAGGCCACCCTGCGGCGTATCCTCAACTTGTTTCACCGTCGGTATTCCGGCCATCCCGCTGCGACCGCCGAGGTAGGTGCCTAGGGGCGACGGCGGAACCGCGGTGGCGGCGATCACTGCTCGCCCCAACTCATGTCCCACCTCCGCGACCGTCTCCTTCGCCTCCAGTAAGACGTAACCAAAGCGTCCACTGGGTAGAGAGTAGCGGGGCTTGATGTCCCCGCCGCATCCCTGTATGAACATCGCCATCGCGCCCGGATAGGCCGCCTCGACCCAGTCACGCGCATAGCCTACGAAATCCGGACCAATCTCATACCCACCCATCGTCGTAGGATGACACGCATAGCCGAAAATTACTGCGCGCACCTGCCCATCCGGTGACAGGACTCGCAGCACGGGCACCTCCGGATCAATCGGCTTACGCGGCTCCGGCCTCATGCCTATGTATTTGCCTTCTTCGTTGAGTTGCCGACGGTTGACGGCCATCGTAGATAATCCGACCGTATAGTCGAGCGTCGCCTCCTGCAGATCGTCAACCGCTGTCTGTAGGAGCCCGCAGATACGCTCCTCGAATATCGGTACATAGTCGGGATTCTGGTTGCCCATCACCTTCGGCCCGCAGTGGCTGTGGGAGCTGTTTATCATCATGTGCTGGGGCGGGATACTGAGCTTTTCCGCCACCTCCCGCACCTTTGCCACCTGGGAGACGTCGGTCTTGCAGACATCTATCGCCATCAGGCCGACACGCGTGACGCCATTATCAAACACAACGCAGGATGCCTCGATCTCCTTGTACACGCCTGTGGAAGGGTTTTTGTCACGTCCGGAGAAGCCCTGCATATATACCGATTCTGTGGGCGTGATGTCCACCGCTGCGATCCCGACCTTCAGGGCCCCGGCCTCTGCGCCTTGAGCATGAGCAATCGCAGTGCTCAGGCACAATAGCAGTACCAGCACTGAGAAAACCGCAACTCTGCTTCCTACCATGTTCTCATCTCCTTGGCCTGGACCACGACTACTTGAGGGTCGCCAACGACCGCGTCATCTCAACAGCCTTGGCTACAATCATGTCCTCTCCCGTCGGCGCCACCCGCGTACAGTTCACCTCATAGCCCCCCTCGGGATAGGACGAAGCCGCCGGTATGTAACTCACACGCTGGTTGCAGTAACCAATCACAAACAGCTTCAGGTCCGCCAGTTCGCGCTTGATGTGCAGGCCGATCTCCACGCAGATTTCGCCGTTCATACCCACAATATACACGTCACCGATACGCAGCACCTGCATCTCGATCGGGTACGGCTTACTGGGGTCTTTCTTGCTGGGCAGCGGCACAATTTGACTGGTTGCGGCCAGCGGCACGCCTCCGTCTGCAGCGGCGGCCATTGGCTCCAGCGGCACGCATGTTGCCGTCACTACTGCTCGTCCCAGTTCGTGTCCAAGTTCTTCCACTGCCTCGAGCGGCCCACTGCGGAACCTCGATGTCCCCGAGACATTACGCGGCTTGATGTCACCCCCACAGCCCTGTAAGAATGTCGCCATGCAACCCTCGCCATAGGCTGCTTCGACCCAGTCGCGCGCGAATCCCGGATAGTCCGGGCCGATCTCCAGGCCTCCCATAGTCGAGGGATGGCACGCATAACCAAATATGATTGCCCGCGCCTGGCCTTCTGGAGACACCACTCGCATCACCGGCACCTCCATGTCAATCGGCTTGAGTGGCGTTGGCCTCATCCCGGTACACTTGCCCTCCTCATTCGTGCGCCGCCGGTTGATCGCCATACTGCAGGTGCCCACCGTATAGTCCAGCCTCGCCGGCTGCAAATCCGCAACCGCCGCTTCCAGCAGACCGCAGACCTTCTCTATGAATACCTCCGGATAATCCCCATTGTCCTCGAATTTCGGCCCACAGTGGGTATGCGAGGCATTAATCATCATGCGCTCCGGCGCGATACCGACCGCCTCGGCCGCCTTTCGTATCGCGGTAAGTTGCACCGGCCCCAGGTCGGTTTTGTAATAGCGGTCTATGAACAGCACATCCACGGCCATCAGGCCAAGGCGCATCACACCGTTGTCAAACACGAGGCATGAGGCGGTAATGTCCTTGTACGCGCCGGTGGACCTCTCCTTACGTCCGGCGAAACCAGCCATATACGCCAGCTCCTGCGGAGTAATCTCAACCCTGGCCATACCCACCCTTAGCGGCTCGGTTTCTGCTCCCTGCGCATGACACGCCGCAGCACTCAGACACAGCACCAGCACCAATACTGCTACACTCATGAGACTATTTTCCATCTCCATCAGCGCATCTCCGTTCCGGCTGTAACTACCGGCCGGCAGCTACTCTCCTCGCCAGTTCGACTGCCTTCGCCACCAGTGGCTCCTCGGCCCGTTCGTCAAAGGGACTGACTCTGACTTCGTAGCCTTCCTCCGGCATGGTTTTTGCCGCGACTATGTAGGCCAGCCGCCGATTCGTATAGCCGTTCACCCATGTCGTCAGGTCGGCGAGTTCCCGCTTGATCCGCAGCCCGATGTCCACACAGACCTCGCCGTTCATGCCGATAATGTAGAGGTCCCCGATCCGCAGCGCCTGCACTTCCGTTTCATGCGCGTCTCGGGTGGGCTCCTTCTTCTTCAGTGGCAGCAGCGCAAACTCATGCGCGCCGGCGAGTACGGGCTCCAACGGCCGGCACGGCACACATGCCGCCGTGACTACGGCGCGGCCCAGTTCATGCCCCATCTCTTTCACCGCATCCAGCGGCTCCTCGAGCAGCACATAGCCGAAGTACCCGGGGGCTTTATCCGCATCGTTGTATGGCGCTTGGAGTCGCACATAGCGCGGCTTGATGTCGCCACCGCAGCCCTGCAGAAATACCGGCAAGCAATCCGGGTACGCCGCCGCAATCCAGTCGCGTGCATAGCCAGGAAAGTCGGGCCCGATGAGGTATCCGCCCATCGTCGTCGGATGGCAGGCATAGCCGAATATCACCGCCCGGACCTCGCCCTCCGGCGTCAGGACCCGCAATACCGGGACGTCCATATCAATGGGGCCGCGCGGTTCCGGCCTCATCCCGATACACTTGCCCTCCGGATTCAACTGGCGCCGATTTACGGCCATCGTCGAGCTACCTATCGTGAAATCCAGCTTTGCGGGCTGCAGGTCCGCCACCGCCGGCTCAATCAGGCTACAGATCTTCTCCATGAAGAATTTAGCATAGCCGCTCTCAACATTCGCCTTGTGCCAAAGATCCGGCCCGCAGTGTGTATGTGACCCGTTTAGCATCATCTGCTCCGGTGGGATGCCAAACTTTTCCGCAGTCTCCCGCACCGCCTCGACATGCTCCATACCGAGCTTCAGTACGTCTATTGCCATTATCCCCGTGCGTGTCTCGCCATTGTCAAAGACCACGCAGGAAGCCGTCAGCTCCTTATAGACACCCTCGGAAGGTTTCTTCCGCCCCGAGAAGCCGGCCATGAACACCGACCCCTCCGGCGTAATATCCACCGTTGCCAGACCTACCTTCAGTGGTGTCGGCTCTTGCGCCTGCGCCTGGCACATGACCGCGCAGACCACCAGCAGCCCCACGACAATCGCTGTAAAGTATCCCGGTCTCATATTCATGTCTCCTCATTTTGCGTTGTCTGTCCGCGCCGCCAGCTCCCTCGTCATTTCCACTACTCTCTTCATCATGATGTCGGCGGCTGTCGGGTGGAACCAGTTATTCGCCTCATATCCACCCTCTTCACAGCCCTGCACATTGGTCAGGTACCCGCCACCCCAATGTGAGTAGCCATTCGTCCACACCTTCAGGCCAGCCAATTCCCGTTTGATCTGCAGGCCGATATCCACGCATATTTCCGAATACATCCCGATGATGTAGATGTCTCCGATCCGCAATACCTGCACATCATTCGGATGGGAAGCCGTTTCCGGCTCCTTCCTGTCCGGCAGGCTCAGATCGTCAAATATGCCCCCTAGGTATGTTCCTACCGGTTGCGGCGGCACACACGTCGCCGTGATGACCGCTCGTCCCAGTGTATGCCCGATTTCGGCGACGATATTGACCGGCTCCAGCAGCACGTGACCGAAGCGGCCCTCAGCCTTGGTCGGATCGCCGATTGGCTGCTTGATTTTTGTGTAGCGGGACTTGATGTCGCCCCCACAGCCCTGTAAGAAGATCGGCAGACATTCCGGATAGGCCGCCGCGATCCAGTCCTTGGCGAAACCCGGATAATCAGGACCGATTAGGTAGCCTCCCATAGTCGTCGGGTGGCATGCATAGCCGAACAGAACCGCCCTCACCTTACCCTCCGGCGTGAGCACCCGCATGATCGGCACATCGGGGTCAATTGACTTCCGAGGCTCAGGGGCAAAAGCAACTACCTTCCCATCCGCTCCAAGTTGCCGGCGATTGACTGCTATCGAGCAGGACCCAACTGTGTAGTCCAGGCTCGCCTCCTGCAAGTCGGCCACAGCTTTCTCGATGAGGCTGAGCAATCGCGGCTCAAATATTTTCTCCACATATTCCGCATTCTTATTGGTATCAACGTGCGGGCCACAGTGGGTGTGCGAGACGTTGATGAGCAGATGCTCGAAGGGAATGCCGAACGTCTCACCGATTTCATGCAGCCGGTCGAAGTAGCGCTTACCCAGCCGACAGACATTGACGGCCACGATGCCCGCTCGCGTCTCACCATTGTCAAAGACGATACACGAGGCGGTTATCTCTTTATAGACACCTTCGGACGGCTTCTTGTCTCGTCCGGAGAAGCCCCGCATATAGACTGACCCTTCGGGCGTGATATCAACGACCGCCAGACCAACCTTCAGCGTCTCCGGAACTTGCGCTTGGGCCGTGGTCATACAAAGCATCGCCACCAGCGCTACTGTAATGGCAACTTGAATCCGCACATGCAGCTTCCTGGTCATCGCGTTATTCACCCGCCTCTATTTTGCATCACAGAGTCTTTTTGTCAACTCAATAGCATTTTCTACCAGGATATTCTCCGCCCCGGGCCCGACGCGACTTGTCCTCACCTCATAGCCTTCCTCCGGGAATGTGGCCGCCGCGGGCACATAGCTTCCAAGCTGCCGCCGATTCGTGTAGCCGTTGACCCACGCATATGACCCATCGAACCATTCCTGCGCGCCCAGCTCTCGCTTGATCCGCAGCCCGATGTCCACAAGAACTTCGTCATTCATTCCGATGATATAGACATTCCCGATTCGCAGCACCTGGATTTCCTTCTGGATGGCATTGTCAGGGTCTTTCTTCGTCGGCAGGTCGAGCATCTCACTGGCGCCCCCCAACTCCGTACCGGTTACAGGAGGCGGCGGCACACATGTCGCGCACACGACTGCCCGGCCGAGCTCATGGCCGACCTCCTTGACCGTATCCAGCGGCTCCTCGAGGAGCACATATCCGAACCGCCCACTCGGCTTATTCTCATCATTGTACGGTGGCCGCACCGTTACATAACGCGGCTTGATATCCCCGCAGCAGCCCTGTAGATACATCGGCTGACAGCCCTCGCCGTAAGCCGCCGCTATCCAGTCCCGCGCATAGCCGGGGAAGTCAGGTCCGGTCCTCATCCCGCCCATCGTGGTCGGATGACACGCATATCCGAAGATTACGGCCCGAGCCTCGCCCTCCGGCGTGAGTACCCGCAGTACCGGCACATCCGGGTCAATCGGCCCGCGCGGGTCCGGCCGCATCCCGAGGCACTTCCCATCAGGCCCGATCTGCCGCCGATTGACGCCCATCATGCAGGTCCCGACGGTGAAGTCCAGCTTCGCCTCCTGCAAATTATCAACTGCCTTCTGCGGCAGTGCGCATGTTTCCGTCTTGAACTGCACCAAGAAGTCCGGGTTCTTATCGTGTAAGCTCGGCCCGCAGTGCGTGTGCGAATGATTCACCATCATCTGGTGGCGCGGGATACCAACCTCCTCCGCCGCATCTCGGATGTCATCGAGTTGCTGCTGGTGGATATTGATCATGTCCATCACCATCAGCCCAACCCGTGTTTGTCCGTTGTCAAAAACCACACATGAAGCGACGAGGTCCTTATAGACCTCGCCCTTGGTCGGCTCCTTCCGGCTCGCGAATCCGCCCAGCCACACCGGCCCCTCCGGTGTTATCAGCGTCGTCGCCACTCCTACCCTCAACGTCCATGGCTCCCCCTGGGCGTAGCTCGCCGCAACACACAGGCACATCGCCAGCCCCACCGCTCCCAGCGCCATCAGCCATCTCTGCATGAGTTTTCTGCTCCCTTCGAGTATCGGTAGTGCGCCAGCATGACTACTTCGCCGTCGGACCAGGTTTAACCTGCCTGTATCTGCCGGCGGGTGGATGACTACCGCTGCTGCACGGTGCAAGTTCGGGCCGGCAGCGAGGTCAACACTACGCCGGCATGGTTTCTAACTCGACCCGGGCCACGATTTCAGAGGTGATTTGCGATGGAGAGGGGTGTAATGGCGTGACGTGGTGATGAGGAGATGATGTGGAATAGTGACGCGTGGATCACTATCCTACTTCACTTGGCTGCTCTTCCATCAGCCTACCGACCATGGAGGAGACAAACTGCACACAGTCACTACCCTTATCAGTATAGAGTACGCCGTAGTTGCTCATCCGGGTTATCTCTTCAGCACTGGTGGCGATACCGGTGACCATGATTATTGGGGTATTTTGCCACAGCGGATTTGCTTTCAGCGCTTCGAGGACTTGCCACCCGTCAATCACCGGCATCGCGACATCCAGGAGTATGACACCGAACGGCTGCTCTTCTGCCGAGGCCTCGCACAACGCCTTCAGCGCCTTCTGGCCGTTCGCCGCCTGCGCGACCTCCACATCGAGTTGGCCCAAACGCAGAGCTATCAATTCTCGCAGGTCGCGGTCATCATCTACGATCAGCGCCCTGAACATGGTCATTTCCCCCTCCGGATTGGCTACGGCTACGCAGACACTCTGCACTTGCCACCCCCCCAGTTTCCCTCAGTCCGCTAGCTTAAATCAATAGTTATTGAGCGATTATTGAGATACTCTTGAGCGCGCGCAGAATATTTTCGTGCAGATAAAGCAGCTGGTGAGACCGGTCAGATTCCGCTTATGCCGTGCGCAACGCATGTCATTATAATGAGGATTATGTTAACGTGGAACAAAGCCCCGCGCGTATCCCCAGTCCTCCTGCAGCCTCGGCTTCCAGCTTGGCACTGAAAAAAATGCCGGAGACATCCATCTGTCCCCGGCATCCGTCATCTTCCTACGTCTCTGTTTCGTCTAGCCTCCGGGCCGTATCTTCGCATCCCGGATCTTCTGGTTATTCTGCAGATTCCGCAGCTCCAGGCTCAACTCTCCTGCGGGCAGGTTGTTCCAGTCCATCGGCCGCAGCGTACCCTTGCTGTTCGCCGCCAGCTCGACATTCCCGAACGTTCCCTGCATGATCTGCCCACGGGAGAAAGTACTCAACTGCATGTTGAACTGCAGTGCCTCGCCGGACTGCACCTCCAGCGAGCTGCCATCGGGCTTCGAGAGCAGCGCCAGCGGCTGGTTGCCGATGTTGGCGAAGTTATTCAACTGGAAGCTCCGGTCAACCGCCAGCACCTTGATGCAGCGGATCGAGGTCGGCCGCAGCGCCGAGGGGTTGGGGATCCTAAACGTCCGCGTGGGCGTGAGGATATTGTTCAGAATGATCTCTCCTGTGCCCTGGAACTCCACCTCCATCATGTCGCCCTGCATGAACACCTTGGCCATCTTCTGGCCGGCTCCGGCGACGGTGAAGCTGAGGTCCTTGCCCTGGCTCTGATTGAAGAGATAGATTCCGGGATAGCCAGGGGGCAGCGGCCCACCCATCAGCGGCTCGAACTTCATCGAATCTGGTATCCGCGTGGCCGCATCCGTATTGATGGAGCCGTCCGCATTGAAGAACCGGCGTCCCTGCGCGTCTTGTATCTGTGTCACCTGGGCGCCGCCTTCGAACACCGCCGCCATCATGCCCATACCGCCTCCGCCTGTCGCTGCAGCCGGCAGGTGCTGAGGCTGGGTGCACTCCTGGTAAGACATGCAGATCATTTTGTTTCCGGTCCCGTAGCTGAAGCTGTTAGCAGCCCAGCCGACCGTCGCGACACTCGGGTCTGCCCCGCTTGTCTCATTCTCCGCATACGGACGGTTGTTATCATACATGATGATCCGGTGCGCATCACCGACGACCTCCGTCTGGTACGGCACCGTCGCATGACCGCCCCCGCCGGCGAACCAGAAGCCCATGACCGGCCGGTTATCGCTCGTCGTCACCAGGTCGCGGACCCGCTCCCACGCCTGGCGGTGGTTCTGGTGATTGTAGTAGTGGTTGATCTGGGCCGCCATTTCCGCGCTGGCCTGGCCACCCTGATATTCCTGGACAGTCTCCTTCGTCTGAGCAAGCCAGGGATACAACCACACATAGCTCTCAGTGTGGCCCGCAAACCAGGCGCTGTGTACGCCGCCGATATTATCGTTGCGTTCCCGCAAGCTTGACACGCTCATTCCGTAGCAGTTGCCGCCTCCGCCGATACCCTTGTATGTCGAGTCATACCACGCCTGGGCTGCCGGCCGGTGCGACCCATTCGTGTATTCAACCGCCGACGCGCCGAAGAAATCCCGATAGCACGCCCACGGAATCGTCGGGTCGCTGAAGTTGGAAAATTTCCAGCCCCAGTAGCCCCGGTAACCACGCGGCGCCACGATCCGGTATGAGACCGGGCCAACCACCTCGGTAACCCCCGCGTACTGCACACTCACGTCATGATCCGTGGCCAGGGGCGTTGTTGCCGGTACCTGAAACGCCAGCGTATTGGGGAAGAACTCGAAATCGAAGTTGAGATAATGCGTCGTTTGCGCTGCTCCGTCGAAAAGCACCTGACTACCCTCACCTGCCCGAGGCAATGTGTAGACATAGACCCAACCGTTGGGAGTGCCCTTGTCAGGGAAGAAGCCAGTGATCCGCCGCTGCAGAACCAGGTGCGGCCTTGCTGCTTTCACTATCTTGTACTTATTCTGCGGCAGTACCTCCACAGGCAGATTGTTCTTTGCCGCGGCCTTCGCATCCATTACCTCCAGCAGGTCCCTCTGCAGGCCGTTCGGCAACGCCCGGAATTTGGCAAGTGCGGGCGCCTGCGCTTGCGTCGGTACCTTATGGGTCTTCAGCACATGCTGGAACTGGTTGTTCAGCGCTAGCGGTGTCGCTTTAATTGTCCTGATGGGTGTCTTCAGCCTCGGCTTTGGCTGCGTCACCCCTATCCCCACAAAAGCAACCAACAGCCCAACCACGAGTCCGACACGTAAACCCTTCATGCCACTTCCTCCTCTATGCTTCGCCGTCGCATTCTCGCCCGCACCGGACATCTACTACCGCCACTCGCAGACGCTACTAACTACTAATTCACCATCGCTGATTCTATGTCCTGCCAGGCAGGTAAACAATTATCGCTCCGCGAATTGGCGTCAGTCGCTTCCACAAAGATCCGACCGACACGGAGCATCTGATGCAGATTACGACCCTGGGCACCTCCCATGGCGCACCCACTCACAGCCGCTATCAGACTTCCACGCTTCTCGAAGTGGGTGAGGCCGCTTACATCATTGATTGTGGCGAGCCGGCTGCCGCAACTCTCTGGCGCCTCGAGAAGGACATCACACTCCTTCGCGCCGCCTTCATCACCCACATGCACGGCGATCATGTCGGCGGTCTCCCGCAACTGATCAAGCTCATTTACCAGCGCTTCGCCGATCCAGACCGCACCCTCACCTGCTTCATGCCGCCGGAGGGCAAATACCCCTTTCTCAACTGGCTTGCCGCGATGCACATACCCGCCGATGCAGTCCGTTTCGATCTCCAGGTCAAGGGGATAAGAGAACCGGGGCTCATCTACGAGGACGAATATGTGACTGTGACCGCAGTGAACAGCGGGCACATGGATCCGCAACGAGCGACCGCTTTTTCCTTCATTTTCGACGTCACCGGACAGCCGGCGACGGGCGACCGCAGGCGCATTGCTTTCTCAGGCGATCAGCCATCGGATTTCCGCAACCTGGGCGATATTCTGACCGAGCATGTTGATGTCCTGGTCATGGAGATGACCCACATCAAGCCGGAGCAAGTGTTGCCATTCATCGGAGATAGAGACATCGGGCGGCTGATCCTGAATCACATTTATGATCCATGGCACGACGAGGGCGAAGCTATCTTACGCGGCATGTGCGAGGAGCACTTGAATTTCCCTTTTGACATTGCCCACGACTACGACGTCTTCCCGATTGCATAGCTTGGGCATCATCGGGTTGCCGCCGTTCTCATTCCGCCACTATCTCCCACCAATACCGGCAATCCATACGGCGCATCAGTCAGCCTGCTGTTCGGATGCCCGATAGCCGCCGTCACCAGACTTGCCGCTATCAGCCCTCTTGTGTCAAAACACGCTATTAGAATCCCGGTCCGCTGTAGGCATTCCCGCGCCGGTGTCGCGAACACAAAGTTCCCCAGACTATATGCAATGAGTTTCTCCTTGTATATTTCCACCGGCTGCAGACAATGGGGATGATGGCCCCAAACCATGTCCGCACCCCGGTCAATGCAGAAGTGCGCCAGTTCCCGTTGCCCGGGCCGCACTTCCGCACTCCCTTCCTCTCCCCAATGCAGCCCGATGATAACGATATCGGCGACGGCCTGAGCTGCTGCGATATCGGCTGCTATCATCGTCCTGCCGGCTTTCGTGACTCCCTGCCGATCGCGTCGTATCATAGCCGGTCCGGGGCGCGTGCCGGTTGCCGCAAAACTACTCGCCCGAGGCAGCGTATCCGCCGCCACATAACTCAGCACGGCCACTCTGACGCTCCTCCGCGTGACGATAGCAGGCCTCCTCGCCTCACTGAGCGTCCCTGCGCCGCTGTACTTCACACCCGCCGCTCGCAGATGCGCCTGTGTATCTTCCAGCCCGGCACTCTGGTAGTCGAGAATATGGTTATTCGCCAGGCTCACGATGTCCAGCCCCAGCTTCTGCACCAGTCGTCGTCCTGCTTGCGGTCGCGCCTTGAACACGAACTCCTGTCGCGCGGCGAGTTCGCGGCTGCTCTTCAGCGGCGTCGGCGTCCTCGCGTCAGTAAGAGGGCACTCCAAATTGCCTATCGCCACATCAGCCGTCGCCGTGACTTCAGCCACCGATTTTAGCGCCTCTTCCCCACCCTGCAGCAACCGCGTCTGCACCACTCCTGCCGGCATCAAGTCTCCGACTGCGGCGACAGTCACATAAGGCCGTCGCAGCGGCTGTACGTCTCGCTGCGTTGCCGCCAGTTTCAGCACTTTCTCCGAGAGCCTCTGCCGCCACACGGCCACATCGTACCCATCCCGCCATTGCCGTGCCGCGAAGTAATAGACCGCCCCGTCGCATGAGAGCAGCCGCAGTTCCCGCTCGAATGGTAGCAACCGCCGGCTATTGGCCGACAGCGCAATCCATTCCGCCCGTAGACCAGCTTGACGAGCCAGCACCGCCACTTCCTGGAGTAGGTCTTCTGCCCCGGCTCCCAGGCAGATCGCCACTCCTGGCTTGCCGGGAGCAAAGCAGAAACCATCGGAGTGCAATCCATCTGCGGGCCGCAGTGGCAACAAGACATCTGCGACGACGCCCGTTGCTCTCCCCGGCCAGACAGCAGCGCCATTGAGACGTGCCGCCGCCGCATTCAAATTTCTGCGCCGCCGTCCGCGTGGAGATAGTTCTTCTGAGGAATTCTCGGTTTTGGAGGTATCTATCCAACACCGTGCAACGAGCTGTGGAGGTTTGACCTGTTCGGCCGCGCCAGCCCTTCGCGCCCGCAACTCACTCGCGATGTCGAGCTTGCTCTGCAGGTTCCTAAGCACAGGCATACCTTGAGTCGGGGAGGTCCCCCCCGCAATCAGCACCAAGAGACCCACAGCCGCCACCCATGGAGTATGCTTTATCTGTTGGCCTATCCTCCACTTCATCTTCAGAGAGCCGGGATTAACTATGCTGTAGATATGCGTTCTGACGCTGGCGGCCGTCGCTCAGCGCCAGTATTCTCTCCGCAAGCTCTGCGGCGCGTGACTGCAGCATCTCGTGGCACTGCCGGTGTGAATTATCAATTCGCACGATGACATCCTCAAGCTGCTCTGGCGGCGTTCCCGCCGACAGCGCCATATCTATCGCCTTATCGAGGCCGAGCAGCAGCAATTGCAGTTGTTGCAGCAGTCCCGAGACCGCGGCCGGCTCAGTCTTATCGCACGAAGTCCGCTCCAGGTAACGAATCAGTCCATCGTAGAGCTGCTCGATCTGTTGCAGGAATTCAGCGACCACATCTTGCGCCTCTGCCGGCAACACACCTCCGGAGCTCAGGCAGCGTTCTGCGTTCTCTGACTGGAGCATGTTAATCTTGCCTCTTTCCATGCCGAGCCGAGCTGTTGCAGCAGCTCGATGGCTTCCTCGAGCTTGTCGGTGTCCTCCTCGAGGCCGCCCTCGGTGATCAGGCGCTGCACGTACACATAGAGGGCCTTCAAGGACCCACACAGCTCGGGAGCTGCCCCCTCATCAAGTGCCAGTATCAACTCGCTGAGTATCCGCCGCACGCGGTTGCTGCACTCGGCCCATTGTTCATACTTGTGTGCTACCAGAAAGCGGCGACCATCCCGCAGCAGGCGGGTCGCCCCATCGAACAGCAGCACCAGCAATTGCTTCTCGTCTGCCGCCTGCGTCTGCACCTGCTGGTAAACCTTCGGGTAGCCCTGCTTTCCTGCGTTGTAGCCATCTATCATATCCACTCTCAGTCTTCCTATGCGATCTCTACGTCTCAGCTCTCTGCTGTCGGGCCCTAAGCTCGCTAGCTATTACTGCCGTAGCTTGTCGACAGGCCGTTCAGCTGGTTCGTTATGTACGTGCTCAGGCTTTCACTCTCGGCTATCACCGTCTCCATCGCTAGCAGATCCGCGCGCAGCCTTGTCAGATATCTTTCCACACTGGCCTCCAGCCGCTCAATCTCTTCATCAATGCTCTCGATATCGTTCTCGATGTTGGTGGTCGCAATCGTCATCGAGCCCGTATCGTTCTCCATTACCCCGCTGATATAACTTTCCAGACGCGAGCCCAGCCCCTGGCTGACCATCACCGCACCTTTGCTCCCTGTGCTTGTCGCATCCACGCGCAGCAGCACGCCTGCGGTGTTCGCATTCCCGACATCGCCGCTCAGGTACCGGCCATTGCCTGTGGCCGTCTCCCCGTTGATCGTCCCGGCCACATCCACTCCTGTATAATCCGCATTCTGACCGGCGCCTGCGCCACCGATATCAAGCCCACCTGCACCCTGAGCCAGGCTCGAAGACACGCTGAAACCGTAGCTATCTCCGTAGTAGTCATGCTCCACGACCACCGTGTCACCGACGACCGACGCAGACAGGCTCAAGTCGAAGAGCTGGAAGCGGCTGTTCATCTCCTCGGCCGCATCTGCAAGGCTCATCCCGGCATCCAGTTGCACGATGCAGATATTCTCAAAAGTCAGCGTCTCATCCGTTGTGACGCCATCCGCAAGTGTCGCCGAGGTCGCGGTAGCCCGCTCCGCCACCTGCGTTATTTCCACCGCATAGCCGTTCGCATCCGACGCGACGGTCTCATTGGTGCTGCTGATATACTTGATATCGGCGTGGCTCGTGTCACCGGACGTCCCGAACATGCGCGCCACACCCAGCGGGTTATCTGCCAGCGCCTCCGCGAAGGCATTCTCATCCAGAACCAGCCGACCGTATTCATCAGTCGAGAGGCCGATCTGGGAGGGCAGTGTGATGCTTCCACCCAACGCACTTACCGCGTTCATCGCTGCCGAGTGCAGTCCGCTTTCCAGCAGCCGCACCGACGGATCCCCGAAGTACACTCCGCCCGTCTCATTGTCCGCATCGAAGCTCTGCCCCGCACGCAGATTGTCAACAATGGCGTTGTACACTGACAGAAGCTGCGATACAGACCCGGTCGTCGCGGTCGTATCCTGTGCCACTGTCACCGTTATCGTCTTCGCGACATCAGCCTCCAGCAGATCCAGCGTCAGACCATCTAGCAGGTCGCTGACGCTGTTAGTCGGGCGATACACGGTCACGCCATCCACACTCAGCCTGGCATCCCCCGCCGCCTGCACTTCATGCGCAGCGTCCTTGGTCAGCACACCCAGGCTGTGCAGCACATTATTGTCATCGCTGAAGCTCGGCGTCCCTGCCCCCCCCACGATCCGCAGTGTGTATGTGTAATTCCCGTCGTCTTCGACCGACACCACGCTTGCCGTTACGTCCGGAACTTCACTGGTGATACGCGACGCGATATTCTGCAGTGTATCGCTCGCCAGGTCTATGTCCACATCTGTGCCATTGATCTGCACCGTCCCCGACAGCCCACCGCTCAGCTCGAGCAAATCCCCCATCACTCCACTCGAGGATGTAAATGCGTCACTTTCTGCACCGTCGGCGATGGCGTGCTTGATGGACGTACTCGAATCCAGCAGGCCGAGCCCCTCGAGAATATCACCGCTATTGGCATCAACTATCGCGATGGCGTTATCGGCGCCGGTTTGCCGGCTCGTCACCACCAGCCGGTGATCGTCTTCGGCATAATCAATCACCGTGGCCCATACACCCGCTCCAGATGTGTTCATCTTCGCAGCGATATTGTTCAGGCTATCTGCGTTCTCGATCGTAACAGTCACGCCGTTGATGCGGATGTCACCGGCATAGCCCAGCGCCTCAGCATCATCGGCGACCGTCCCCGAGGAGACCTTATGTGCGCTTGCCAGAGTCTCGATGACCACGCTATAGCTGCCCGGAGCGCCGGCGCTCGATGTCGTGACCGCCAGAGCAGCGCTATCACTGCTCACACCGCTGTAGGAGATGAAGCTTGCGGGTTCCGTCATTGTCCCGGCGCTCATACCCAGGCCTGACAGCATTGCATTCAGCGACTGGTAGATCGCCAGCCGATCGGTCTGTTCGCTCTTGCGCGCTTCCAGCAACTGCACCGGCCGCTGCTGGATTTGCGCTATCTGCTGGATTATCGCCGAGGTATCAATACCCGACGCCAGACCATCTATGTATATGCTTCCCAGATTCCAAGACATGATTCTCCTCCTACAAGCCTGGCACCGTTCCGCGGGTGCGCCGTGGGATGTCCAGAATACCCCAGGCTTGGCGCAAGCGAAGCTTGTACCCCATATGTTCATCGCCATTTCAGGCGAGTTCTTTAGAGCAACTCACAGCGTGTAACAGGTATATGGCAGGACTGTGTTGAAGCAATGGCAGGGCCGATTCAGGCTGGAGAATTGGCCCGCACCAAATAGCAGCGTAAGAATGGGCTTTAGAAATGATGCGGGCGCTCGGTCAGAGTCTGGAGCGAGCGCCCGCGTGGACTGGAACGCACTGCTATGATAAGTGTCCCCGAGCCAAGACGCCTATCCTTGGATCAGGGTTAACACATTCTGTGGCATGGCGTTGGCCTGCGCGAGGAATGCCGTAGCCGACTGGACTAGAATCTGGCTAGTGGTGAACTCAGCCATCTCACGTCCGAAATCGGTATCGCGAATCGCGCTCTCTGAAGCGGCCAGGTTCTCTCTGGCTACCGCCAGCGACCGGGTCTGAGCTTCCAGCTCGTTGACCTGGAAGGCCCCCAGGCTGCCACGCAGGGTGGATATTTCGTTGATCGCCTCGTCAATTACCGATAGCGCGGCAGTTGCGCCCTCGACGGTACTGATGTCAATGAGCGAAAGGCTTGTGTAGGTGGCATCTACTCCAGTACCCAGAGCGGTAGCCCGGCAGTCGCCTATTTCCATCCCGGCGGTCTGATTCTGATTTACGCCGATCTGGAACGACAGCTCGCCCTCTTCCACATATAAGGCGTCTGTGAAAGTCTGAGCACTGTTGGCGCCTGCGTCTATTACGATGCTGCCGTGAGTAGTGTTGCTTAGCGTCAAGCCGGAGCCATCGTGGAAGTTAACGGCCGCGCCGCCGTTGAAGTGCGCATGACCCACCATATCCACACCATTGTCAGCGCCGAACTTTACGTCCGCCGTGCCACTGATGATGCCTTCGAGATTGATGGTGTCAACACCGACGTCATACTCAACGCTGATATGCTCATCGGCACCGTAGGCGTCGCTGTGAAAGTTCAACTCCATGTCCACCCCGCCAGTACCGGTCAACTCGGCGGTTACATCAACTTCGGTGTTGGTATTGACGGCGGTGAGGACATCGGTGAAGGTGGTGGTATTATCAATAGCCATAATGGTGACGCCATTGATGACGAGGTTGGCAGTCTCTGCAGCACCCCATTCACCCACATTGATGGCATTGATCGCGGCGGATACGGCCTGGCCTGCGCCAGTGATCGCAGCGCCGGCAACGGTGAAGTTGGATTCGACTTCGGCCTGTTCGGCTGCCGTGTCAATGGTGACCTCAACGTAACCGGCCTCTTCGGCGCCAAGGGTCAGCGAGGCCGAACCGATGTCCTGCTTGTTGATGATGGTGGTCTTGGTGCCGGCCGTACCATCGAGCAAGGCCCGGCTGCCGTACATGGTGTTATTGGCGATCTGACTGATCGTGGCAATGCCCGAACTCACCTGCTGCTGCAGAGCGGCGCGCGAGTCGTCGTTGTTGTTGGAGTCGGATGCGGCGTTGACGGCCAGATCGCGCATCTGGCGCAGAAGAGCATTGACTTCGTTGAGAGCGCCTTCAGCCGTCTTGATAACGTTCACGCCCTGTTCTGAGTTTTGCTGGGCGACGTCAAGGCCGGAGACCTGGGCGCGCAGAAGCTCCGACATCACCAGCCCGGACGGATCGTCAGCACCACGGTTGATACGCAGACCACTGGCCAACCGCTCGATGCTCTTGCTGATGCGTCCGGTGTTGATCTCCAGGTTTCTTTGTGCGTTAATCGCTGATATGTTTTGGTTTATTCTGGTTAACGACACAGCTAATGATTCCTCCTTGAATCAATATATTGGGTGCGCTAGCGGCTTCCTTGCCCCCCTGGTGCATCAGACTGCCTCACTTTGAGCACGGTTATAGCAGTGTGCATCACCTCGCTACAGTATTGTTGTGAATGGTATCCTGCCGCCTCGCTGTCGGCACGTCCTATATCGGCAGACGGCTATTACGCTTTAGAGCTATTCTGTTTACAGGCGTGTTACCGGCGAAGGAGGGCGCGGCCAGAGTTGCAAGGACGGCAATGGTCGCAAGCCGTTGGCGAAAGAGGGTGAGCCTCGGGAGGACGGTCGAGCGGCGAAATAAGCCGCAACAAGAGCAAGCGCCCGGTTTTGAAGGCCGGGCGCTTGCACTGCAGCGAACTATACGGATAGGTTAGCTGTGTCGTTTTCTAAGGACGCTCCGCGTCCTCTAGGACTAACCACGAACCAGCGTCAGCACGTTTTGCGGCAAGGCATTGGCCTGCGCGAGGAATGACGTAGCCGACTGGACCAGGATCTGGCTAGTGGTGAATTCTGCCATTTCACGGCCAAAGTCGGTGTCTCGGATTGAACTCTCCGACGCAGCCAGGTTCTCTCTGGCTACCGCCA
Source organism: uncultured Armatimonadia bacterium (assembly GCA_964498775.1). Classification (GTDB taxonomy): domain Bacteria; phylum Armatimonadota; class Zipacnadia; order Zipacnadales; family UBA11051; genus UBA11051. Next base: position 40,983 of record CAZCJS010000002.1, on the reverse strand, counting down.
GCGACCGGGTCTGGGCTTCCAACTCGTTGACCTGGAATGCGCCGAGATTACCACGCAGCGTGGATATCTCATTGATCGCCCCGTCAATTACCGATAGCGCGGCACTAGCACCCTCGACGGTACTGATGTCAATGAGCGAAAGGCTTGTGTAGGTGGCATCTACTCCAGTACCCAGAGCGGTAGCCCGGCAGTCGCCTATTTCCATCCCGGCGGTCTGATTCTGATTTACGCCGATCTGGAACGACAGCTCGCCCTCTTCCACATATAAGGCGTCTGTGAAAGTCTGAGCACTGTTGGCGCCTGCGTCTATTACGATGCTGCCGTGAGTAGTGTTGCTTAGCGTCAAGCCGGAGCCATCGTGGAAGTTAACGGCCGCGCCGCCGTTGAAGTGCGCATGACCCACCATATCCACACCATTGTCAGCGCCGAACTTTACGTCCGCCGTGCCACTGATGATGCCTTCGAGATTGATGGTGTCAACACCGACGTCATACTCAACGCTGATATGCTCATCGGCACCGTAGGCGTCGCTGTGAAAGTTCAACTCCATGTCCACCCCGCCAGTACCGGTCAACTCGGCGGTTACATCAACTTCGGTGTTGGTATTGACGGCGGTGAGGACATCGGTGAAGGTGGTGGTATTATCAATAGCCATAATGGTGACGCCATTGATGACGAGGTTGGCAGTCTCTGCAGCACCCCATTCACCCACATTGATGGCATTGATCGCGGCGGATACGGCCTGGCCTGCGCCAGTGATCGCAGCGCCGGCAACGGTGAAGTTGGATTCGACTTCGGCCTGTTCGGCTGCCGTGTCAATGGTGACCTCAACGTAACCGGCCTCTTCGGCGCCAAGGGTCAGCGAGGCCGAACCGATGTCCTGCTTGTTGATGATGGTGGTCTTGGTGCCGGCCGTACCATCGAGCAAGGCCCGGCTGCCGTACATGGTGTTATTGGCGATCTGACTGATCGTGGCAATGCCCGAACTCACCTGCTGCTGCAGAGCGGCGCGCGAGTCGTCGTTGTTGTTGGAGTCGGATGCGGCGTTGACGGCCAGATCGCGCATCTGGCGCAGAAGAGCATTGACTTCGTTGAGAGCGCCTTCAGCCGTCTTGATAACGTTCACGCCCTGTTCTGAGTTTTGCTGGGCGACGTCAAGGCCGGAGACCTGGGCGCGCAGAAGCTCCGACATCACCAGCCCGGACGGATCGTCAGCACCACGGTTGATACGCAGACCGCTGGACAACCGTTCGATGCTCTTACTGATGCGTCCGGTGTTGAGCTCCAGGTTTCTTTGTGCGTTGATTGCCGATATATTCTGGTTAATTCTCGTTAAGGACACTTCTTGTTCCTCCTTGATTTGTTGTTACTTGCGGCTTCCTTACCGCGTGGTTGCAGACAGCATACGAAAAGTACTTCGCAAGGCTCCCATTCCGGGTCACGTCAGTTCTCTTTCCGTCACCTCCCCGGGTTACTTTGAGATTTATTGCCATGCCCCGCCAGAATGCTTTTTCCGCATTTGGCATAGAAACTGCAACAAACAAAACGGCGAAACGTGTGCTATCCCGGAGGGTGCCTAGCATCCTTAAGTGACTATAGCGAGTCATGCCGGGTCACACGAAAGCTCGCCTCTCCCACCCAGGAGCGGGCCCGGGGTCTTCCCCTAAGATCACCTCGGGCCCTCAATTGTCTGCCTCGGCTACGTCGCCTCAGGCAGTCCGGCACTTATGATTATCGGCTACCCGTCGCCTTTCTGAAGTTACTTGCCCCAAAAAGCACAAGTTTCCCCCCCCCCGACAGCTCTCCGGCACCATTGCATGCACGCGGCTGCAGCCGTGACCTCAGACACGCCTGCAGTCTCCTGATGCCTATAGCCGCGATTGCGACCCTCAAAGAACCCCTCCGCCGATACTCCGGCGCAGGGGTTTCTATTTTTTGCCGCCAACAGTCACAACTTACCGCCGACGCGGCGAGTTACCACTATTTCTGCAGTTGCTCTATCTCCTCCGCGCTGATGCCTGCCGCCGCCTCATTTGCTCTCACTATCTCCTCATATACCTCTTTACGGTGGATGATGACATCGGATGGCGCGCTGAAGCCGAGGCGCACCACGTTGCCTCGTATCTCCACCACCTTCACACTGATCTCCCCGCCGATTACCACTTCCTCATCCAGCCGCCGCGTCAGTACCAGCATCTCTTATCCCTCCATGGATGGTGGGGCGTGGGTACCACGCTCAATCGCTCCGCCGCCTCGCTATCCTGCGAATGTGCTCATATCGCCTGTAATGTCACCCGACATGCCGGAACGGGCACGCGCACCTGCTCGACACCGGCGGCCACAACAACCTGTCGCCCGATACCGGCCTCCGTGTTCACCAGCACCGGTGCCAGCAGGTTCGCCGTCACCTGCTTTGCCTCGATCGTTAGTATCAGCACGATGCAGAGTTGCTCCATACGCTCGATATGTACTGACTGCAAGTGGTGTGCCTCGATGCCGATGTCGCGATCCGGAAACAGCTTTCCGGCGTGCCCGACCCAGAAGCCCAATTGTGGGAACTGCAGGCTCTGCAGCCATGCGAGCTCCTGTCCTCCCAGCATCTCGCTCTCATCTTTTTCAAGGCGACACCCCACATAAGCCTGAGGGTTTTCCTCCATTCCCTGGTAAGGGAGCGAAACCAGAGAGTTTGGGTGCTTTTCGCCGCCCGCCAGCACAACGAAATCCAGCTTCTTGCCAAATGGCGCTATTCCCGCGGGAAAATGGATTACCGCATTTGCTCCCACATCAATTTCCCCGAAACGTACCGATTGTATCTTCATGAATACCCTCTCCGCGTCGGGTTAGCGCATCAGCTCGAACAACGTGGGAATCTGGGCCAACTGCGCCGTCGCCGCAAGCGCTGACTGATACGCCATCTTTTGCCTTTCCGCTTCGATCATCGCCTGCACTATATCAACATCCTCCACCTCCGCCAGTACGATCCGGCTTTGGGTCTCGGCATCCTTCGCCAGTTCCAGATTTTGCTCAAGCCGCAGGCCGTACGCCCCGACCTTACCTCTCTGCGTCAATACATGCTCCTGGAGGGTCTGCAATTGGCCCATATGTTCGCGAATACTGTCCTCGTCACCCATCTCGATAGCCTGCGCCAGATCCTTCATCACCTCGAAGAGGTTTGCATCCACCTCACTCACTGCCCGCTCGCCAGTTACCGCATCAGCGAAATTAAAGACATCCTGCCCGGTGACGGTTATCTGGCAATTCCGGCTTGGCGCGATTGCTATCTCAACCACCTGCGTATTGCCCCGATACTCGATTATTCCACCAACCTCGCTTAGCGGCGTTTCGCGGTTATCGGTCCCTGCCAGCAGATAAACCCCATTGGATTCATAATTGCCGACTCTGATAATCCTCTCCATAGCAGACCGGACTTCCTCGGCGCAGGCTGTGCGACCGCTGTCGCCCAGGCCCGTCGCAGTGGCCTTCAGCGCCGCATTGTACGCCGTCTGCAGCGGCGCAGTCAGCTCTGCCAGAGCGCTATCGAGTGCCACATTCATCTGTTGCGCTTGCGTCAGCACTTGCTGGCTACTCGTCGTTGCCTTGACTGCCGCATGAGCTCGCAGCACCTGACTTGCACCGACCGGGTCATCTGATGGGCGGTTGATGCGCTTGCCGCTCGTCAGTTGTTCCGTCAGCCTTGCCAGCTGTCTTTCGGACCTCCGTATCCCTTGTTGCAGCATATCCATATAGCTCTTCGTCGAAATTCTCATCACCAAACTCCTTCAGAAGCCATTGGGAGACAGGCATCCGTGCCTGTTAATGCCGCTGACCGCTGCCGCTACTCGTTCATTTTGTTCTCGGTTACCCAATCGCAAACAGTGCATCCATCATCGCGACGCTCGTCTGCATGAGTTGTGCCGCCGCGTTATACACCTGCTGATAGCGGATCAGGTCCGCCGCCTCCTCATCCAGAGACACTCCCGAGGTCGCTTCATAATTGGCTTGCAGGCTCTCGACCACCGACGTCCGCACCAGCACCATATCCGCCGAGGATCGCGTATCGCTCCCTATCTGCCCGATCAAATCCGCGTAGTACTCCGTCGGGTTCTGGGTCCCCGCGAAGACCTTCGTATTCCGCAACTGTGCGATCTCAGACGCATTCGCCCCATCTCCAACGGCGTCCGTGCTCTTCGCCGCCGCAATCAGTGCCGGATCGGCAGCGATCTGTGCATTCACCTCCAGGGTGCTTCCTCCTGCGCCCGCCACATAGACGAAGAAGTCCTCCCCCGCATCCCCGTTGAGGTCATAGCCGCTCCTGTGCAGCGCATTGACTGCTTCGGCCAGTGTCTCTGCGAACGTATCCAGCCGCTCGGAGTACTCGACCATCTGACCGTCTCGCACCTCAATCAGGCCCATCAGCGCGCCCCCCAGACCATTCGGCTCCGCCACATCCCCCAGACACACTCGCTGCATCCCCGGGTTGTCCGGGTCCAGCTCCAGTCTCAGTTGGGTGACCTCGTTCGCCTGCACTATCCGCCGCCCGCCGATCAGCACGTCTATCTGCATATCCGACCGCTCGATGAAGTAGGCGCCCGTCAACTCTGCAAGCTCCGACATCGCCACATCCCGCATATTCTGCAGATCATTACGAATCGCGTCCGTACTCGCCTCGCCCATCTTCACATTCAGGTCCGCGATCCGTTGCGCCAGTGCATTTGCTTCCTCGACGGTGTCTTCGAGTCGCAGATTGATCTCGGCACGCAAGCTACTCAGATCCTCCTGCCGCCCACGGACAATATCCGCCACGATCCCCGCTCGCATTACTGTTTCCTGGCGCGCCGCCAAGTTCGTGGGCTCCATCCCGATCTGCTCGAACGCCGAAAACATCTCGTTCAGGTTATCTGTCAGCCCGCTTTCGCCGAACTCGCTGAAGATCGCCTCGACCTGTGACAGCATATTCTCCATCGCTTTTTCGCGCCCCAGCGAGGCTTCATACCGGTGAATCTGCGCGGTCACAAATGTGTTCCCCAGCCGCTTCACCGCACCGATGCGCGCACCGCAACCGATGGTAGCGGCATACGCCCCTCGTACCGCACCCGGTATCGGTTCCATCACTACTGCTTGCCGCACATAGCCCTCGGTATTGACATTGGCTATATTGTGGCCGACTATCTGCATCGCCGCCCGCTGCGCGAGCAACGTATTCCTCGCTACTTCCATCACACCCCGGGGCATCCCCTCACCTCCTTATCTCAACAAGAACGGACTGGAAGAAAGGCATTCCTCACGCCTCCCAGTTTACCGCCGCATTCACATGGCAGCCATTCACCTTGCCGCCTTCGTCATACACCGGACTCCGTGTTTGCGGATACAGCATCTCCAGCAGGAACTCGGCATATGCCAGCGCATCGGCAGCCAATTCGCAGTTGATCCGCGCCTGGTTCCGCACATTTCGCTGCAACTCATCCAGACGCGCCGCCACCTTGGATGGAGTTTCTGCAGGAAACTGGGTGGAATACCCGGCATTCCCCACGCCATCTATCAGCTTTGTGCTTTGGCGGTATCGTGTCGCCTGGTCGGCCAGATTTCCGGCCACCATTCGGTTCAGTTCCGTCAGCCCGTTATGGTCCCTGCGCAGCAGCATGTCCCGTTGCTGCGCCATTAGCTTCGCGAGCTCTTCCCATCCTGCGAGATCTTCGGCCCCTGCCATCATTGCCGCATCCCTGTCTGCCGCCACATCAGACGGCATTCTGTGTGCTCTTGCCTGCTGCATACACAGCCGTAGCGGCTTCGAGGCGCGGCGACAGCTCATCATATAGTAGCCGCCCGATACCGAGCGCGCCGCGTTTGGCCAGAACCCGCGCCAGTTCATCATCTCGCTGCGCGCCGAAGATTTTCTCGGCACGGCTTTGCTTCAGCACCCCTTCGAAATGCCCGCTCTCACGTACCGTCTTCAGCAGTTCCGCCGCGAAGTACGCCTCAAACTGCTCGCACACGTCCCGCAGCTTGTCATTCTGATGCTTGCTCTGCCCGGTTGCATCGGCCCGCATATTGTGCAGAGCCGGCGCCGGGCGGTCGTTGCGCAATCCATCAACTCTCATGGCATCGCCCACCATCGCTTTATTGTCTTACTGAATAATCAATTCGGCCTGCAGCGCCCCGGCTTCCTTGAGCGCCTGGATGATAGCGATCAGGTCCCGAGGCTTCACTCCAAGCGCATTCAGAGCGGCCGTGAGGTCCTCCAGGGTCGCTTCGCCACCAACCGGCAGCAGCCTGCGGGCCTCCTCCTCGACCTCGACCGTATCCTTAGGAACCACCACTGTCCTCCCGCCGCCGGGTACGATCGGCACAACGCCCCCGTGTTTATCCGTGACCTGCACGGCCGATTTATTCTCGCTCCCTATCTCGGCTGCAGCTGTGTCGTCTCCGCCGCCCGCTTCCGTCGTCAACGTCGCCTTCTGCGCTATCTCCACCGCCTCCGTCTTCACGGCCCCCTCTTCACTGCTCTCCGCCGGCGCCGCAATGACGGTGCTGTTGTCCTCGTAGATAAGCGGCGGTGGCTGAGAGACCTGGTATTCCCGCTGTGTCTTCACCGTCAGGGCCCCGTGCGCGATTGCCACCGGCAGGATCCGCACTCGCGAGCCAATTACAACTGTGCCGGTACGCTCATTGATGACTACTCGCGCGGGCATATCCGGCTCGATCGGCATATTCTCAATCCGCGCGATCAATGCCATCACATCTGCACACCCCGCATTCAGGGCGACTTCCACGCTATTTGCACTGCCGGCTCGTGCGTAGCCACCTTCCAACCTTTCATTGATAGTGTCCGCCAGGCGCTGGGCGGTGGTAAAATCCGCCTGGTGCAACTGCAGCATCAAGTGTCTGCCCCGGCCCTGCGGCCCCAGCAGCGTACTCGACAGCGCTCTGACGATAGAGGCCCCATTCGGCACGCGACCAACGGCGCTGTGGTTCTTCTGTACGTTGCTGCTACCGCTCCCGGCGTTGTAGCCGCCTATTGATACGCTGCCCTGCGCTATCGCATAAACCTCGCCATCGGCGCCTCGCAGTGGCGACAGTAGCAGTGTTCCTCCCTGCAGGCTTTTTGCGTCCCCCATGGAGGAGACGGTGACATCCAACTTCATGCCGACGGAAGTATCTGCGGGCAGTTCGGCGGTGATCATCACCGCGGCCACATTGTCAACTTCGAGCTGTGACGGGGCTATGGTCAGTCCGAATGCCTCAAGCATATTGGCCAGTGCCTGCATGGTGAAGATGGCTTTCTTCCCATCGCCGGTGCCTTGCAGGCCGACGATGAGGCCATAGCCGATGAGCTTATGTGTGCCGCCGTCGCTGAGTGAGGCCAGGTCCTTGACCCGCAACTCCACAGCACCGGCCCGCGCCGGTATCATCATCGCGACGAGCATCGCTGCCACAGGTATCGCTATGCCGAATCTTCTCATCATGCTCATTCTCCTGTCGAGATCTCTGCGCTTTGTGCCCGGCCTCCTGAACGACAGCCATCGCCCCTGCCGTCGCCCGCCCTAGAACAGCAAGTTGATGAGTCTTGAGATGATCCCGACCTTACCGCCCGGCTTCCGAGGGTCGGAGCCGGTGTACTCGATCTCGACATTGGCCACCTGGTAGGAGAACACGGTATTATCGCGGCTGACATCCCGCCGGCGCACTTCACCTCGGATGGTGATATCCTGCAGATCCTTGTTCACCTGCACGTGGCGGCGCCCCTCGACGAGCAGATTCCCATTCGGCAGCACTTCCTTGACGGTAACAGTGAGCCGCGCGGAGAGCGTCCCGCTACGTGTTGCCGTGGCTCCTGCGTTGTAGCTGCTCTTGGCGCCATAACCCAGCAGCGGAATGAAGTCCAGCCAGCCGACGCCTGCACCCGAGGTCGTATCGGAATCCTTGCTGTGTACACGTGCGGCCTTCTGGGTCGCGGACGCGCTTTCGGCTATCAGGATATGCAGCACATCCCCCACTGCGGCTGCTTTCCGATCCGCAAACATCCGAGTGAAAAAACTGCCCGACTTGTAGAGGTCATCACTGACTGCGCTACCGGCAAGCATCATCAACACCACTGCTGTAACCGCAACACGTTTCATGTACATTGCCCCTCCAATTCGCCTCACATGATTCCGGATATTGGTTTCATAGCTTCACCGTCAACTCACGTGGGCCGCTGAGCACGCCGAAAACCTTCCCCCCGGTTGATTGTACTCTCGCCGTCACCGGTTCCCATGCGGTGGCATTCTCAAGCAACTGCCCGCTGGTAAGTACCACGATATTGCCGCAGAGGACCCGTATCTGCACCTTCTGGCCCCGCTTGCAGCTCCACGACTTGCCGTTGCCTTCTGCCGTTTGGAGGACAGGCATCCCTGCCTGTCCAAACCGCTTGTCGTAGTGAAGTCGCTGCGTCGAAGGTTGCGCCGCCGCAACCTGAGGCCGCACGGCCTTCTCGGCTGCGACGCGCACCACAACCGCCGCGGCTCCGGTCAGGCTTGCCGTATCGCTACCGATTCCGGCTCGTGCCATGCGCATCCGCACATAGCCGGCGGTGATCGTGCGCTGGTGCCCGGGCAGTGGACTGGTGCCGATTATCACCGCCGCAATCTGCGAGCTGGTTTCACTTCCGGGCTCGATATCCGCTAACTGGCCTAATGTCACCGGTCCGGCTGCCACTACTGCCTCATCATGGAGTAACACCGCCACCGGCGCTGCTCGGCAAGGTGATGCGAAGGCGGCCAGCGTCGCAACTGCCAATATGGCCACAGCCCATTTCAGTCTGCTCTCAGCGCGATTCCTCATCTATCCACGCCTTACGTTGTTGGCGAGTTGCAGCATGTCGTCGGCGATCTTGATAGCATGGCTATTGGCCTCATACGCGCGCTGGGCGGTGATCATATTGACCATCTCTTCGACGACTTCGACATTGGAGAGCTCGAGCACGCCCTGGGCCATCTCCCCGAGGCCCACCGTGCCCGGCGCGCCGGTCTGTGGGGCTCCGGAGGCGGCAGTCTCGGCATACAAGGAATGACCGATATTCAGGAGCCCGGCTGGATTGGCGAAGCGCGCCAGTGTTATCTGCCCGATCTCCTGCGGCGTCGTGTCACCGGCCAGAATCACCCCCACCGTACCGTCAGCGCCAATCGAGATCGTCTCCGCATCAGTCGGAATCGCTATCGGCGGCTCCATTGGATAGCCGTCACTGGTAACCAGATTGCCGTTGCTGTCGAGCTTGAAGGTGCCCGCCCGCGTGTAGCCGACCTCGCCATTCGGCTTGAGCACCTGGAAGAAGCCATCACCCTCGATGCACAGGTCGAGCGGGTTGCCGGTATTCTGGAAGGTGCCCTGAGCGAAGATCTTAGTCGTGGCGGCGGCTCGTACGCCCAGCCCGACTTGAATGCCGGTGGGCACCTCGACGCCGCCGGCGGCCGGCGAGCCGGGCAATTTCGTCGCCTGGTACATCAAGTCCTGAAAATCCACGCGTTGGCGCTTGAAGCCCGCTGTATTGACATTAGCCAGGTTATTGGCGATCGTGTCCACATTAAGCTGCTGGCCGATCATCCCGCTGGCCGCCGACCACAATGCTCGCATCATCGCTACCATCTCTCCTTTTCATTACATATTATTATGTGTAGGTGCCGGCCTACCCGACGGCCTCGCGCAATAGTGTCGCGATGCTGTCGTCCTGGGCCTGCAGCGCGCGCACGTTCGCCTCGTATAGGCGCAGGCCATTCATCATCTTCTGCATCTCCGACATCGCCTCGACATTCGAGCCTTCGACCGCGCCCTGGATAATTTTGTAGCCGGTTGCCGGTTGCCAGCCGCCGGCAGCGAGCAGTCCGCCCTGGGTTTTCGTCAGGGCGGCCGAGTCGGCGAAGGTCACAATGCGGAGGGTGTCAACGGGCTGCCCGCCGTCCCAAATCTGCCCGCTTTCGTCAACTCTCAGGGAACCGGAGGTAACGCGAATCGAACCGCCGCGCCCCTGCACCGGATAGCCGCTTCGCGATACCAGCGTGTTGCTCGCATCAAGCTGGAATTGGCCGCTACGGGTGAATATGACGCCCTGTGGGGAGTTGAGGCAGAAGAAGCCTGCGCCGGAAATGGCCAGGTCAAAATCATTGTTGGTCTGGGAAATCGGGCCAGGGGAGAGCTCTATGCCGGCGGCAGATACGGTAACGCCGCCGCGCAAACCACCAGTCGCGCCGGAGGAAGCCGAGGCGTCGGAAAGCAAGTTCGATATCGCCAGATCCCGTGGGAAACCGGTCTGGGTGACGCGGCTGCGGCGATATCCGGCAGTGGAGACATTTGCCAGATTCGCAGCATATACGGCGTTTTTCGCTGTCTGGGTGGCGATACCGGAGGCGGCCGAGTAAAGGCCTCTGATCATGTGGAAGCTTCCTATCTCACAACTCTCCCCTACCCGTCTACTCGACGGCGAGCAGCAGAGCAGAAAAGCCCCTAAGAAGCCTCTCCCAAACATATATCGGTTAGATACAGGCCGGCATTGAGGAAAAAAGCAAGCAATCCCGCAGTGATTCGTCTTGCTGACAAACGGGGACGTTACAACTCTGCACCATCCAGGATGGCAGCCACTAGCTATCTATATGGTATCTCAAAGCAAGCGCTAGCCCCGGGGTGGAATTCGCCGTAGCGCCGTCTGTATTGCCCGTGAGACTCCCTCTTCGGCTCCATCCCGACATTCAAGAAGCACTGTCGCAGCAGGCGATTGCGTACCCGGCGGGCGCACCAAAGAAAAAGGGCGACCCCCTATCAGGCCGCCCTTTGTGTGTCGAATTTCCCGACTGCTGCCTAGTCGTCCTCTATCGTCCAGTTGGGCCAGACGGTGGCTGCGGCGCCGCCGATGTCGCTGCGCTTACCCCACTTGGCGTGTCCGTCGCAGTAGCCCACGTTCAAACCGTCATTGTGGCGGTCGGGGAGCAAGGAACTGTATGTCGGCGTATCGCCCCAGGCCTCCCATGAGTACCACATCTGGCTGGAGGAGTTGTTATCCATCACCAGTACCGTCTCAGACGGCCTGGCCATTTCTGCAAGCGCTCGGCCCATCGGAGGTGTGTAGCCATCCAAGCTGCTCCAATAGCTATAGTTCGCTGCGTAGCCATAGGTCCAAGTCTTCTTGCTCGGGCACTGGAAAATCTGGCTGTTCTTCACATACGGTATGACGACATTAATCCAGGTCGTATCAGCCACAGTATAGCTGTCGCTGTCATCGAGGTCGTAGTAGATTGACATCAGCATTTCGTCGTAGTCCTGCGCGTACATCATCATCCCGAGAACCTGCTGCTTTACATTGGACAAACAGTTGGACTGTCGTGCCTTTTCCCGGGCCCTTGCGAACACCGGGAACAGGATGGCGGCCAGAATGGCGATAATCGCAATGACCACCAGTAGTTCGATGAGCGTAAAGCCTTTGCGCATCATAATCCCTCCTCTTTTTTTGCGGTGGATGTCTGTGACATCCCTCGCATCTCACACCAATGTATCTATTATTATAGGCTCTCCGTTTCCCTCGGTCAACTTATAATCGCGACATTTCGCAATATAATTTGAGAGTACTGCTGATGCGAGGTGGTTTCGAGGGGAAACTCAATGCGCTGGGCAGTATCCCCAACTCCTCTTTGCGGCCTGCATGCTCAAACATTTAGATTATTCCTTCCACCAAAAAGAGGAACTCTCATTCATCCAGGCGAAGCATTGCCGTAGCGGCAGATGTATATATAGGGAGGAAATATCTCATGGCAAAGAAGAGCGCGGACATGTTAAGTCCCGGGCAGAAGGCTCCCCGGGCCGGCACCTATGCAGTCGTTGGTGCTCGTGGAGGAAAAACCAACCGTACGGCCACAGCGAAGCGCGGCGCCAAGCTCCCGCCGACACCGGAGAAGGGCCAGAAGTACGTCTTCGTCGAGAAGGAGAAAGCCGTCGCCAAGCCAAAGGCCAAACCAAAGAAGAAGGGATAGGTCTCCAGATCCGACCTGTGATGTGATTCCGTCGGGCCGATGATTCGAGATGCCGTCCGCCATCGGTGCCCTTTGTTGTTTGTCGCGTCAACTACGGCGGCAGACCGTGGGAATATGGGCCTATGTGCGGCGGCACATAAATTGCTGTTTGCAGGGCATCTGAATGGAGGATACAAAGATGCCCGCTTTTCATTTTCGCCTGCCCATTTCTGCCCTGCCTCAGAGTTCTGGACGACGCGCATCCTGCACAAAGAGGTCGGTTTTGACGCCGCTTGCCTCGTGCCTCCTGCTCTTCGCCCTGGGTATTGCTCCGACATTCCCCCAGGGGGTGGATTCGAGTTCCGCGCCATCATCGGAGTCCATTGCCCCCGATTGGCTGCCATCATCCCCTCCCCGCCCTCACGGTAGCCTCGGTGATCCAGGGCAATCATCAGATTCTGTGCAGATAGGTGGCGATATCCAGCCGGTCTCGATCAGTGCGTTGCTCGGCAAGTTGGCCCTAACCGCGGGTCTTCTGTACGCCGGGCTATGGGGCTGGGCGAAGTGGCGAGTTCGGGGGATTGCGACTCCCGGTGGTGGGCGGGGAGGACTGATCCGCGTTCGCGAGAGAGTCTCGCTGGGCTCGGCAGGGTATCTGTATGTTGTTGCGTTCGGGTCGCGGAGTCTGCTCATTTCGGCCGTTGGCGACAAGGTGACACTGCTGACCGGGAACTCAACCTTCGAGATGGAGGGAATGGATACCTCGTCTTTGCCGGTTCAGCACGAGTCCGTTTCTTTCGACAATGAGGTGGCAATGACCGAGGGAGCAGTGGCTCCTGCAAGGCGGGCCTCCTCGGACAGAGCGGACAGTTCCTTCCGCGAGGATTCACGGCGGGTCACTGACTGGGAGCAGAAGCGCGACGCGCTGGTTCGCGCGCTGCAGGGGTCCATAGAGTCGTGATGCGGCGGGTTTCCGAGGTCGTCTTCCAGCCTTGCATTTGCGGTGCGGCGGACGCGTTGTTGCCGGTACGGGTTGAGCCGGGTGGGCGAATCCGTACTTGCCGGTGGCTCTTCATCGTCGTCATGCTACTATCGTTGTCACCGGCGGCACATGCCCAGGCGCCGCCGATGATGCCGAAACTGCCGGCCGATATGATCGGCCCAGCCGAACCAGATGATCTCGTGCTCGCGCTGCGTATCGTCATCGGGCTGGCGGTTCTGTCGCTGGCGCCGGCGCTACTGATGATGGTGACGTCCTTCACGCGCATCGTGATCGTGCTGGGTTTCCTGCGTCAGGCCCTCGGTATCCAGCAGACACCTCCGAACACCGTGCTCGTCGGAATGGCTCTGTTCCTGACATTCTTCATCATGCAGCCCGTCTGGCAGGCCATCAACACTGATGCTATCGCGCCCTACATGGCGGGGGAAATCAATTACCAGGCTGCGATGGAAGCCGCCGGCGGCCCGTTGCGCTCATTCATGCTGCGTCAGACCCGCGATAAGGACCTGGCGCTGTTCGTGAAGATGTCCGCCGCGCCGCGCCCTGACAGCCCCGAGCAACTCCCCTTCTACATCACCATGCCCGCATTCGTCATCAGTGAACTGAAGTCCGCCTTCCAGCTTGCCTTCGTCATCTACATCCCCTTCCTGGTCGTGGATATAGTCGTGGCGAGTTCGCTGATGAGTATGGGAATGTTCATGCTGCCGCCAGTGATGATCTCGCTTCCGTTCAAGATATTGCTCTTCGTGATGATTGACGGCTGGCACCTGCTGGTGAAGTCGGTGATATTGAGCTTCCACTGACGCCGCGCCGGCGTAGGTGCGGTGCATCAGTCTGGAAGACCGAAGATTTTCCGGAGGAACGACGATGACTGATACGATTGTTCTGGAACTCCTGCACCAGACATTCTGGGTATCGCTGAAGATCGCCGGGCCAGTGCTCGGCACCGCGCTTCTCATCGGTGTATCCATCGGTCTCTTTCAGGCCATCACTCAGATCCAGGAGATGACCCTCACGTTCGTGCCGAAGGCCGTGGGCATTGCCGCCGTGGTGCTGTTCTTCGGCTCATGGATGATGGAGACGATGGTGGTATTCACCACAGGTCTGTTCGAGCGGATGGGGGACCTGGTGCGCTGAGGGGATGGTGGAGAAAGGACTGCGAACCCACCGGCCATGGCAAGCCTCACTGACGCGCTCTTCCCCTATATATATGTCCAGCTTCTGGCGGTGGTGCGCATCGTCGGGATCGTGGCATTTGCACCGGCTTTTTCTGCGCACGCGGTACCGGTTTCCGTACGTGCCTGCTTCGCGTTGTCGTTGGGCGCGATTATGGGAGCCCATATCTCCCGCGCGCAGATAGTCGAATTCTCCGGCCTCGGCGCTTACATCATCGCCATCTTCACTGAACTGGCGTTCGGTGCGGTCATCGGTTTCGGGCTCTCGCTGCTCTTTGAGGCCATTCGTTTCGCCGGCGAGGCCCTCGATGTACAGATCGGCCTGTCGCAGGCTACAGCGCTGGATCCGGCGACTACGAATCAGACGGCGGTCATCTCCCGGGCATACTACTTCGTGGCGCTGATCATTTTCCTGGAGCTTGATGGGCACCACTGGGTACTGGCCGGGCTGGGCCACAGCTTCGAGATCGTCCCGCTAGGTGGCGCAAACTTCAGCCACGGCCTCGTTGAGCTGATACTGGACCTCGTCGGCAGCATCTTCTCAGTCGGGCTGCGGCTGGCGGCTCCAGCCATGGCAGCAGTTTTCCTGACAGATCTGGCTTTCGGCTTCATCGCCCGCGTAGTGCCACAGATGAATGTGTTCCTCGTCGGGATTCCGGCCAAGCTACTCGTCGGCCTGGCAGTACTCAGTGTTTCAGCGCCCTTGCTGCTCTATACCGTCGCGCTACTGGTTAGCGACTTGAAGGAATATATCGTCGCGTTCGTGCGTGTTCTGGGAGTATGAGTTTTGTTGAGGATGGGCGAACGGGAAGGTCAGTTGGTAAAGCAGGCGCACAGAAGGGCAAGCAAAGGCTCTTCGGGGAAAGCGGCTGAAAAACGGTCCGTGTCAGGCGGCATCAGCGAGCATGGCGCGAAGCTGAAGGCCGGCCTCCGCATAAGTGCGGCGGACCTCTTCCACGGGTATATCCATGATCATGGCAATCTCGTCGTGGCTTAACTCCTCGTAGTGAGAAAGCGTGACCACCAGGCGCGCTCTGGGAGGTAACTTTGAGATAAATGATGCAAGCTTGGGGGGGCCAAACTTGGGGGATGCTTCGCAGCCCATCGGAGTTTGCTGCCCAAACTCTACATCAGTAGCGCTGGCGCCGACGGATTTATCAACCCCGAGGAAGCTGCGCGGCCAAGCAGTGAAATAGGCACCGACCTCGTTGAGCCACTGCTCGAGCTGGACGTCTGTGACCTGGAGCTGGCGGGCCAACGCACCCGGGTCGAGCGGGCCGTCCGAAGAGCGCCGAGTATGTTCCATGCGCTGGAGAACGGCGATGTAGGCTTCGTAGAGCCTATCCGCGGACTGCTTGAGGCGGCGGCGTAACCACGGCTGGTCGGCAAGCCACTTGACGATCGTCTTCCAGATGTTGCTGCGTGCCTGCTGCTCGAAGAAGTCACCCGGCGGTGTCTGGTGAGCTGTGTCCACCAGCGCCATTATGGCCTTACCGATGAGCAGTCCGCGATCAACCTCCGGGGGAAGACAGCAGTCGAGGCGGGAGATGACGGCTTTGACGACATAAGCGTACTGGTCAATCAGATCGCGGTACTGGGAACCATCGGCAAAGGTATCAGGCGAGGCAGAGGAACCGGCCTGTTCGTCCCTGCGGCGCTCGAATTCGTCTTCTCGTTGAGGTTGCCGCGTCATGATTGCCCCCTGTGTCATCGCTCGGCTGCCGGGTTGTGAGAGCAGGCACTAAAATCCCTCTGCAATTGTCGGGCCAGGCAGGGGCAGATCGGTGCAAGATGGTGCAGCTAGGCGGCGGAGAGGGTGGAGCCGACGTCGGGTACCGACTGAGCGCCCGCCTCGACAAGCGTCGGCCCCGGAAGCTGGATCATACCCGCAGCCTGGACCTCGATCTCGGGCACGATCTCAGCGTGTGACAATACCGGCACGGCTGGGAAATAGCGCCCGAGAAGCGCGCGGAGGTGGCGGCGAACCCCCGGCGAGGTAAGTATCACCGGTTCGTATCCGCGTGCAATCGTGTGCTCGATTGCCTCCTTCGCACTCCGTATCATCTGCTGCATGAGGCCCGGCTCAACCGCGCAGACCGAGCCCTGCAGGGTCCTCGCGGTATTTTCGGCAATCTGAGATTCGACTTCGGGGTGCACAGTGATGACATGGAGGGGTTCGTTCTGGTCGCGGTACTGCTCGTTGATGAAACGGGCGAGTGCCAGCCGCACGATCTCAGTTGCCTCTTCGATGTCCTCAGTAACGCGCAAGGCGTCGGCGAGGGCCTCGAGTATCGTCGGCATGTCGCGGATCGGCACTCGCTCGGTAAGCAAGCTGCGGAGGACCGCCTGGATCTGGCCGACTGACGCCATCTCCGGAATGAGCTCGGTGACGACGGCGGGTTGGGTCGTGCGGACGCGCTCGATGAGCGCCTGAACGTCCTGGCGGTTGAGGATTTCGGCAGCTTTTGACTTGACGATTTCGGCGAAATGAGTGGCAATGACGGTGGCCGGCTCGACTACGGTGTAGCCGCGAGCTTCGGCGACTGCGCGGTTGTCCAGCTCAATCCACTTGGCAGACAAGCCGAAAACCGGCTCGCGGGTGTCACGTCCACCAATCGGCTCCGCAGTCGGATCGGAAGCCATGGCCAGCAGGAGTCCGGGATAAACATCTCCCCTACCGACCTCGGCACCCTTAAGCTTGATGACATACGCATTGGGAGGCATTGACATGTCGTCGCGGATGCGGACAGCGGGCATGACGATGCCCATGTCGCGGCCAAGCTGCTTGCGGACCCCGGCGATGCGTTCGAGTAGATCATCCGGGGTAGACACGGCTTGCGGTGAAACCTGGAACTCCTCGCTGGAGCCGACGAGGCCGACGAGGTTGTAGCCGATGTCAAGGCTAAGGCGGTCAATATGGAGGATTTCGTCAAGGGCGTCTTCGGGGGGCGGCTCGGATAGCTCGTCTGGCTCCTGTTCGACCTGAGGAGCGCGGCGTGAGACGATCCAGGAGATGCTTCCGGCGACAACTGCGGCGCCGAGGAAACTGAACTTGGGAAGTCCGGGTACGAGGCCGAAGAATAGCAGCATGACAGCGACGATCATGAGGGCGCGTGGCTGAGCGAATATCTGCGTCATGACCTCTTTGCCGAGATGGTCTTCGGAGGCGGCACGAGTGACGACGATGCCGGTGGCGGTGGAGATGAGGAGGGCGGGAATCTGGCTGACGAGGCCGTCGCCGACAGTGAGTAGAGCGTAACGCTGGAGAGCCTCGGCGGCAGCCAAGTGGTGGCGGAGTACGCCGATGGCCAGGCCGCCGATGATGTTGACGACGACGATGATGATTGCGGCAATGGCGTCGCCGCGCACGAACTTGCTGGCGCCATCCATAGCGCCATAGAAATCAGCTTCGCGCTCGATATGCTTGCGCCGCTGGCGGGCGTCGGTCTCATTGATGAGGCCGGCGTTGAGGTCGGCGTCTATGCTCATCTGCTTTCCGGGCATCTCGTCGAGAGTGAAACGGGCGGCGACCTCGGCGACCCGCTGAGAGCCACTGGTGATGACGACGAACTGGATGATGATGAGTATAAGGAAAATCACGAGGCCGACAACGAGGTCGCCGCCGACTACGAAATGGCCGAAGGCCTCGATGACCTGGCCGGCCTCGGCGTAGAGAAGAATCAGGCGCGTCGAGGAGATGTTGAGAGCGAGGCGAAAGAGCGTGCCGATGAGCAGGAGTGGCGGGAAGATCGAGAAATCCAGCGGCTTCTCGACATACATGGCGACGAGGAGGATGCAGAGAGCCAAGGCAAAGTTAAGCGTGATCATCATGTCGAGGACGATCTGGGGTACTGGTATGATCATCATGGCGATGAGGCCGATGACACCGGCCGCCACCATGAGGTCGCTCTGTTCGAAGGATTTGCGGAGGATATCCATTTGCGTGGGATGTATAGCTGCAACAAGCGTGCCTGTAGACGCTGCCACGTCCGCTTAGGAGTTTGCTGCGCAAATTCCATGGCGCGGGCTATGGAGGAGGGGAGTTGTGGGCACGGAGACGGGCGAGGCGGCGGGCCTGGCGCTCCGCAGCAGCTCGATACACAGTAGCGAGGATCTCGGCGACTGCCTGATAAAGAACCGGAGGGACTAACTCGCCGAGGCGGCTCGATTCATATAGCGCACGGGCAGTGGTCGGCTCCTCGACGATGGGGATGGCGTAAGTGTGGGCGAGGTCTCTGATGCGGGCGGCTATGCCACCCTTTCCCTTGGCGACCACAAGCGGAGCCGGCATTTGCCCATCCTCGTACAGCAGAGCTATGGCCAGGTGCGTCGGGTTGGTGACTACGACATCGGCATGCGGCATCTGGTGAGATATGCCCTGCTGAAGAAGTGCGCGGGCGTGCCGGCGGCGCTGAGCGCGGACTTGTGGGTCGCCCTCGGCCTCGCGATGCTCGCGCTTGATTTCGTGGCGGCTCATCCGCAACTGCTTCTCATGCTGCCAGCGCTGAAAGGCATAATCAGCGCCGCCGATGACTACCAGCGCCACACAATATCTAATGGCGAACTGGAAAACGATGGCGGAGACCAGGCTGAGGGCCTGCGGAAGCGCCATGCGCTGGAGATTGAGGAGCTCGGCCTGATGAGCGCTGAGGGTGATCCAGGCGATGAAGGCGACGATGACGACCTTGAGGAGGCCCTTCGCGGCTTCGACAAGGCCGTTGAGGGAGAATATGCGCTTGAGACCGTTGAGAGGGTTGAGCTTGTCGGCGGTGGGGTTGATGCGCTTAGTGGCGAAGATGAAGCCGGTCTGGATGAGGTTTGCGGTGAGGCCGGCGGCAAGGGCGGCAAGGGCCACCGGCATGACTGCAGCGGCGATAAGACCCAGCCAGGTGGTGGCCTGGCGGCTGAGAGCAGTGGCGGTAAAGGCAACCGAGGCGGCGTCAATGAAGTGACACTCGGTAGCGTTGGCAAGGGAGCGGCCGATAGCGCTGCCGGCGAGGTTGTAAACGGCGATGGCGGCGGCGAGGGATATTGCGCCGGTGAGGTCCTTGCTCTGGGCCACCTGGCCCTCCTCGCGCACCTTCTGGCGGCGGCGGGGGGTGGCTTGTTCGGTCTTTTCCTCCGTTGCCATGAGGAATGAAGGAGCAATAGTCGTTCCGGAATGAAGGAGGTGGTAATGAAAGGAGGGGTGAAAAGTGACCTGGTTTGTGGTAGTATATGCGCGTGGGAGTCGTGCGGTAGATTAGTACGAAAATACTGAGGAGTGATACAGATGAGGAGAGAGCACGGCTTTACGTTGATTGAGTTGCTGGTCGTGATAGCGATAATCGCCATCTTGGCGGCGATCCTGTTTCCCGTGTTCGCGCGGGCGCGGGAAAAGGCAAGGCAGACGTCGTGTCTGTCAAATGTGAGGCAGTTGGGTCTGGGCATAAGAATGTACATTGATGATTTCGACGAGTACTTCCCGAGTCGGTATCAAGGCGGGGCGTGGTACAACGTGATCAGGCCCTATGTGAAGAACGACCAGATCTTCATCTGTCCGAGCGATGACCGGATAGGTACTGACACGCCGCCGACGCTGAGCTACGGAGCCTGCTGCGGCGGCGCGTTCCGGCCGGAGCACTGGGAGCGGACGCGGCTGGGGATGATCGAGGAACCCGCGCAGAGAATCATGGTCTGGGAGTCGACATCGTATATCAACCACTACCCGCGCTGCGCCAACAGCGGGTCGCGGTGTGATAACGGGACCGTAACCGTGCGACATAACGGAGGCGTGAACCATATCTATTTCGACGGTCACGCGAAATGGCTGACCGAGAGCCAGTTCTGTAAGGATTACCGGGTGTTCTCAATCTATATGAACCTGTGATGAGGATGTGGACGCATTTAGCCTGCACCTGGATGCGATGCCGATGTTATGCCCACGGGCGCGGGGATGGTTGGCGCGTATGCAGGGCCTTGACAAAGGGCCGACAGTGGCGCATAGTAAGAACGTAATACTTTCTTACTATACTACAGTGACATGAGCTATAGACAAAGGAGAGCAGCCCGTTATGCCACTGGTGAAGGTGAAGACTAAGGCGCAGATCACGCTGCCCCTCAAAATTCGGCAGGCGCTTGGCATTGAGGAGGGCGACTATCTACAGGTCACAGTGGACGGCAACAAGATAGTCCTGGTGCCTCAGGCGCTGGTGACCAAACTGCCGCCAGTGAGCCTGTCACAGAAAGGCGAGCAGATGCTGGAGGAGGCTCTCGAAGATGTCCGCGAGGGCCGGGTCAAGGAGCACGACAGCGTAGAGGCTCTGATTGAAGAGCTACACGATGATGCTCATTAGGACCCGGCGGTTCCTTGAAGACTACCGGAAACTGCCGCCTCAGGTGCAAAAGCAGACCGACAGGAAACTCCAGTATCTGGCCGATAATGTGGCCCACCCGTCCTTGCGGGTGAAGCGGGTCCGGAAGTACGAAGAGGTCTATGAGGGCAGTATCAATATGGACTACCGGTTCCTGTTCCTGATCACGACCGAGGGGTATGTGCTCTTGCGGCTCGGCAGGCACGATGTTTTAGAGAAGCTGTAGTCGTGTACCTGAACGCCTCCTCGCCTTCTGCAGGTAGCATGTTTGGATGTGAAGAGATGTATAGCTGGCAAGGTCCTTGTGGCCTTGTCAGCTAACTTTACCGCCAGCAGATCGCCGGGAAGATGGATGTGGATAAGGGAGTCGAGAAAATGGAGCAGGGTTATAGAGGGCAGTACAAAGGGCCAGTGCGACTCGCAATCTTCGACTGGGCAGGGACCACCGTGGATCACGGCTGTTTCGCGCCGGCAAGTGTGTTTATCGAAATCTTCGGCCGGCATGGCATCGCACTAACTATGGCCCAGGCGCGAGAACCGATGGGTATGGATAAGCGCGACCATATCGAAGCAATTATGGCAATGCCGCCAGTGGCTGAACTGTGGCGTAATCAGTACGGCCGGGACTGCACCGGCGAAGATATTGACGCGCTGTTTGCCGACTTCAAGGAGGCGGAAATCGAGGTCGTCAGGCAATACTCAAAGCCGATTACCGGGATGCTTGAAACAATGGCCTGGCTGCGGGAACGAGATATCAAAATAGGCTCGACCACCGGGTACTTCAGAGAGATAATGGACGTGCTCGTGCCCCATGCGGCAGAGTTCGGCTATGAACCGGACGCGATCGTGTGCTCGACAGATGTGCCCGCCGGACGCCCCGCGCCATGGATGATCTATCAGAATATGATGAATACCGGCGTCTATCCGGCCGCAGCAGTAGTGAAAGTCGGCGATACCATAGCCGATGTGCACGAAGGACTCAATGCCGGAGTCTGGAGCATCGGTGTCACGCGGACCGGCAATGAACTCGGCCTCGCCGAGCAGGAAGTGGCCCAGCTTGCGCCGGAAGAGCTCGCCGCGCGCATCGCAACGGCGGAAAAACGCCTCCACGAAGCCGGCGCCGATTATGTCGTCGAAAGCGTCGAAGAAGTGCCGGAATTGATTGAACTAATCGAAAAGAACATGCGTGAATAGCTGTAATGGCGAACGGCTGAGAGGCAACACCAATACCGTGGGGCTCCCCCCCCCCACCCTGTTGGGGTCATATACCCCAGCCCCCCCACTCCGCTGTGCGGAGCGGCAGAGAGGGCAAAAAGTGAGGAGTCGGATGGATGCCCATACCTGAGAACTGTATGGCAGCAGTGTATCATCCGGAGCAGGCAAAGCTGGAACTGGTGCAGATGCCGGTGCGGCCCCCAAGGGCAGGAGAAACACTCGTGCGCGTGAGCCTCAGCGCCATCTGTGGGTCGGATCTGCATACTATTGAGGGGCGCAGGCAGCCCAAAGGGCCCCTGATCCTCGGGCATGAAATATGTGGCACGATCGCCGCGCTGGGTGAAGAAGTGACGCACGATGCCGGCGGTAAGCCCCTCGCAATCGGGCAACGAGTGACGTGGGGTATTGCCGCCAGTTGCGAGGAGTGTTTCTACTGCCGCCATGGGATTCCGCAAAAGTGCACGTCGCTTTTCAAGTATGGACATGAAAGCATTGGAGTCGAGCCGGCACTGAATGGGGGCTTCGCCGAGTATGTCTATCTTGTGCCCGGTACCACTATTCTGCGTATCCCCGATGAGCTGGATGATGCGACCGTGGTGTTCGCAAACTGCTCTCTGGCGACGATGGCCGCAGCAGTGAGAATGATCCAGGTTGAGGCGGGTGCAACAGTGCTCGTGCAAGGGGCAGGTCTCGTCGGGCTGTGTGCGTGTGCGCTGTGCTCCGCCCATGGTGCAAAGGTGGTGCTGGCGACGGATGTGAGCGGGCAGCGGCTGCAACAGGCGCGGCGCTTCGGGGCGACAGATACGCTGAATGTGACCGATCTCGCGGATGAGGAATTCGGCGCGACAGCAAGGGATATCTTCGGCGAACATGGCTGCGATGCCGCAATTGAGGCCTGCGGCCAGCCCGCGGCAATAGCGCAGGGACTGGATGCGCTGCGGATCGGTGGGCGCTATCTGTGGGCCGGATGCGTATTTCCCGGTGCAATGGTGCAGCTCGATGCGTATGACATCATCACACGACTAATCACTATCCAGGGCCTGCATAACTACGCGCCGCAAGATCTCGAAACGGCACTGAACTTCCTCAGCGGTGAGGGGCGGAAATTCCCGTTTGATACGGTGGTCGCCGAGGAGTACCCGTTGGCGGAGATAGAGCAGGCGGTCAAGCAAGCCCAGACGCGGAAAGATATGCTGCGAGTGGCGGTGAAAAGCTGACTAAGGCGAACAGCGTTGGGGCCCCCCTCCTCCGCTGCGCAGAGCGGTAAGCAAGGCAACAGCGGGAGGGCGAAGAGACATCGGCAACCGGCGGGCGCAGGTATCGAGTGGAGGTTGAAGGATGGCGATATCGGAACGCGAGAACTATCTGCGGACAGTCAAGATGGGACGGGATAATGCGGAAAGCCCCGAATGGATACCGTGTCGGGTGGTGATCTCGGGGGCCTCGTACAATCAGTTGCGGGATGATGTAGAGGAAGTCATGGCGCAACACCCGGTTCTGTTTCCGGGCTTTGAGAAAGGACGGCGCGACTACGACAACTGGGACTTCGGCCCCGCACATCGAGCGGGCGAGTATTTTGAGGACGCCTGGGGCTGCATCTGGCGCAGTGATATAGACGGTATCGAAGGCGTAGTAATCAACTCGCTACTGGCCGAATGGGATGATCTGGCAAGTTATGAGGCACCCGATCCGGTCCAGACGGGAGACCGCGGGCCGGTTGACTGGGAGGCAAACCGGCGCAGTATCGAGGGCAAACGAGCGCGCGGGGAGCTAACCTCCGGAGGTGTTCCGCACGGCTACTTGTTCATGCGGATGTACTACCTGCGCGGCTTCGAGAACCTCATGTATGACTTCGCAACGCAAGAACCGCGCCTACAAGAACTGATTGATATGCTGGTTGCCCATAACTCACGGCTCATCGGCCAGTGGCTGGATATCGGCGTGGATAAGATGGAATTCGGCGAGGATTTGGGGACCCAGACGGCCTCAGTCATCAGCCCAAAGGACTTCGCGCAATGGATTACGCCGGCATATAGAAAGCTGATAAAGCCATGTCGGGAGGCGGGATGCCTAATAGCGCTGCATAGCGACGGGTATATCATGGAGTTGATGGATGAGTTCGTCAAGTGCGGCATTGATATCATCAACCCCCAGGACCTCTGCAACGGGATTGACGCCCTGGCGCGGGAGGTCAAAGGGCGTATGTGCATCCGGCTGGATATAGACCGGCAGACGGTAGTACCGTTTGGGACGGCGGCGGAGGTGCGAGAATTGATCGCGGAGGAAGTGCGGAAGCTGGGGTCGCCGCAAGGAGGCCTCGAATTGCTGTGTGGGATCTACCCACCGACTCCGGCGGAGAATGTGGAAGCCCTATGTGCAGCGATGGAGGAGTTCCGGAGGTATTGGTGGTAGAGGCGAAGGGAGACAACTGCAGGGAGTGAAATGGATGTCAATAGACGGCAAGGAATCGTTTGGAGTGCGAGGGTGATGGGTAATAATAGTTTTAGGCTTACTGGTATTGTCTGAATAACGCGCAGCATATATAGGGCTATGCGCGTGTGTGGGTGGTGGCGTTACCTTGGCAAGAAAATATTGACCTGCGGCGGGAAAGGGCATATCATAGTATAGAAGTACAAGAATGCACAGCGGTCAGTCGTACAAATCTGAGGCGTACAGAGAGGAGAGATTCGCATGCGTAAAGGTTTTACGTTGATTGAACTACTGGTGGTCATCGCGATTATAGCTATCCTGGCCGCCATCCTCTTCCCGGTGTTCGCGAGGGCGCGGGAGAAGGCAAGACAGAGCAACTGTCTTTCGAATACCAAGCAGTTGGCGCTGGCAACGCTGATGTATGTGCAGGACTACGATGAGATGATCCCGTATGACGACCTGGACTACAATGGTAGTGGTGCCGAGGATGCCGGTGACGGAACATGGCGGGGGATGATCCGGCCGTATTGCAAGAACTCGCAATTGTTCATGTGCCCGAGCAAGAAGCTTACGAGCAATGTGTTTGACGGCCGGTGGAATGACTTCGGGATGAATGCGGGTTATGCGATGAACGTATGTCACTGGGCCAGCGGCTCGCCGACAGCGCCGTACGGCCAAGCGCTGGCAAGAGTCGAAGACGGCGCGTCGTGTGTCCTGTTTCTGGAAAGCGATGGCACGCACAGCATCGGGCAGGAAAGCAATGACCGCGGCTGGCAGCCGGGTTCAACGTACGGCAAGCGGCATAACGACGGCTCTAACTATGCCTTCG
This sequence comes from uncultured Armatimonadia bacterium, assembly GCA_964498775.1. Lineage (GTDB taxonomy): Bacteria > Armatimonadota > Zipacnadia > Zipacnadales > UBA11051 > UBA11051. Next base: position 16,009 of record CAZCJS010000002.1, on the reverse strand, counting down.
TTGACGGCCATGCGAAGTGGATGAAGCCGGGCGATGTTGACAAGACGACCGGTGACTCGCTGATGAGTATCGAAATCGAGGACTAGTCGCCTGCAGTCCACTATTTTCGAGCAAGGTGACGAGCGGCCTATTTGAGTCGCTCGTCTCTTTGTATTCATTGTATTCATTGAGAAAGTGTTTGACCTGTTCGCCACAAGAGCGTAGCATACAGAGTGTCTTCATACGTGCGTATGAGGGAAATTGAGAGCGGAAAACAATACAAAAGGAGATGGACAGATGCGCAAGGGATTTACGTTGATTGAGTTATTAGTAGTGATCGCCATCATCGCGATTCTGGCGGCGATTCTTTTCCCGGTGTTCGCGAGGGCGCGGGAGAAGGCTAGGCAGAGCAACTGTCTGTCCAACACCAAGCAAATCGGCCTGGCGTTCATGCAGTATGTCCAGGACTACGACGAGATGTTACCGCGCCATGTGTTTGACCTCGACGCGGACGGCTACTGGTCCGAGCCCGACTACAGTTGGCGCTGGGCATTGCTGCCTTACATCCGCAACGTCCAGATATTCCAGTGCCCCAGTCAGAATATGACCAACCCATTTGACGGTACCATGGACTACAATCAGAACGCCGCCTATGGCATAAATCACGTCCACAGGGATTCCGGTGACCCCAATCCGCCACCCGGGAGGGCACTGGCCGAATTCCAGTACCCGGCATCCACCATCCTGGTCGGTGAAATCGGCGCCACTGGCGGTGCCTGGCTCGGACATTCCTACAACACAAATGACCCCGGCTTCCTCTACACCGATGCCGCCGGCAAGCGCCACAACGAAGGCGCAAACTGGCTCTATGCCGATGGCCACGCCAAGTGGGACCGCCCCGAGTCGATCAAATGCACCGCATCCGAATGTCAGTGGAGTCTGTCCGGCAGCCACTGACCACAAACCGCAACTCACGGCAACGATGATTTTCGTCCTCCCTATGGCGCAAAAAAACAGCTCCCTGATGGTGGCAAAGTGTTTGACCTGTTCGCCACAAGAGCGTAGCATATAGATTGTCTTCATACGCGCGTATGAGTGCAATTGAGAACGGAAAACAATACCAAAAGGAGATGGACAGATGCGCAAGGGATTTACGTTGATTGAGTTATTAGTAGTGATCGCCATCATCGCGATTCTGGCGGCGATTCTTTTCCCGGTGTTCGCGAGGGCGCGGGAGAAGGCCAGGCAGAGCAGTTGTCTGTCGAACATGAAGCAGCTGGGGCTGGCAGCACTAATGTACACGCAGGACTACGACGAGATTCTGCCACATGATGATCTGGACTGGAATGGAGACGGCGAGACCGCCGGTGATCCGACGTGGCGGGGTATGATTAACCCGTACTGTAAGAATAGCCAAGTGTTCATCTGCCCGAGCCACAAGCCGGCGGCGACCGTTTTCGACGGTCGGTGGAATGATCTCGGTATGAACGCCAGCTACGGCTGGAACGTTGCACATCACGAGTCGGGCGCACCGACGCCGGTGTACACGGGGATCGCACTGGCGCAACTGCAGGATGCATCGAGCGTGATCCTCATATTCGAGAGCAACGGCAGCCATCAGGTCGGGCCCGAGTCCAACGAGCGGTGGGTGCCGACCGACGCATGGGCGCTACGGCATAACGGCGGGGCAAATTACGCGTTCGCCGACGGGCATGCGAAGTGGATGAAGCCGGATCAGATTGACCCGCCCAGTGGTGATTGGCTAACCTCGATAGAGATCGAGTAGCTGTGCCGAGTAGCTGCGCAAGGCGGCGAAGAGTATGTGCAATACAACGGGCGATCCGAAGGAAGGGTCGCTCGTTTTGTTGTCAGGATTCGATGAGATCGGTGATGCGGAAGGCGAAGGTGTCGTTGAGGACAACGATCTCGCCGCGCGCAACGAGCCGGCCGTTGACGAGGAGATCAAGCGGCTCACCGGGGAGGCGGTCAAGCTGTATGACAGCCCCGGTATTCAATGCAAGGACGTGCGCCAGAGGCAGCTCGGCACGTCCTAATTCGACGGTCACGTCGAGAGGCAGATCCAGCATGAGGTCGAGGTTGGGGGCCGTGTCTTTGAGGTCCTCGGAGACGAGCGGGCCATCGGGCGCGGACCCGATGTCCATGGCGGGCGCAGAAGGAGCCTCGAGGGGCGCGTCAGGCGCGGGAGCGTCTTGTTCGGCCGGACTGTTACTGTCTGCGTGATCCAGTTCCTGCATCTTTTTGACGGCCCAATCGGGCAGGCCGGCAGCGGCATCGTCTGCCGAAGCAGTATCATCGGGCGATGAGGCGTTCTTGGCAGAAACCCCTGCCCCGGCAGGCGCGCTGGCGGCATCCTGTTGGCCATCAGCCGGCTCATCCGGACTAGTGGCGTCGGGTTTGTCCTGCGGCAGCTCTACTGCATCTGGTGACGGCATTTGCGTAGGTCCTCTCTTTCCGGCCACAGAGTGCCGCTTGCGTACTCACCCGCGATCTGTCATTGGGAGTGGGAGTGTTCAACGTCGGTAGATTGTCGAGCCGTGAGGCTGGCAAGCTTTGCTCCTGTCGCCAATCTGGCCTTGCCCCTCTTATTGCATGACGAATGATAGGAAAAGGACACTCTCGACTTGTGCACCATCGAGAGTGTCGGTGAGTGTCGCCGCAATGCGCTCTTTGGCCTGCTCGCGCCCCGCCTCAGTGCGTAATGCCGCGAAGCCGGATGCGGAGAGTATCCTGACAATGGCATCGCGGGCGAGTGCTTCATGTTCGGACCTAAGGGAGGGCAGTTTGTCGTCATCATCGCCACCGTGCCCCCCATGTCCGCCGACTTCCTCCTGAGGGCCGTAATCACTGATCGAGGCGGCAATCTCGACGCGTAAGTAGCGTAGCTCATCATTGGTGTGGACGTTGACGAGAAAATTGCCCACTTCATACACGACCGGGGGTTCCAGCGGGTCGGCTTCTCCGGCGGTGTCTTCGGTGGTTGCTTCGCTCTCATCTTGAGTAGCCGCCGACCGGCCGTAGAGCACATATGCGCCGCCGGCAGCGAGAAGCACCACCAATGCAAGCACCAAGATGAACTTGTTGTTGATGGCACCGAAGTGGGTGCGGGTCGTGTTCAGCGATGTTCGTGGCAAGCGGAACATGTGATGTCTCCTTTAGATGCAGGGAACATCTGGATCGTGATGGCAAGCCTGGGCCGGATAGCCTCGGTCTTGCTGCGCAAGCCCGACGCTATGCGGCCCCTCCGACGGCAACGGCGGCCTCACCCCCGGCCCCTCTCCGAGACGGAGAGGGGGGAACGGCTAAGGGCAGGGCGGAGTCCGCGGCCGACTATGGTGGTGCGGTGATGTCTATCGGCGGTATGATGTTGGTTCGGGCCAGCCCCGTGTCGGTGTAGGCGCCGCCAAGTATCTGCGCGGGCTGTGCAAATTGTGCAGGCTGTGCGGTGTCTGCCACCGGGGCCTGCTCGTGTCCGCTGTATATCACCATGTCTATGCGGCGATTCTTCCGGCGGTTGTGGGGTGTGTCATTGGGAGCAACGGGTTTGGTGTCCGCGTAGCCAGCAGCGCTGATACGGTCGGGCGAGAGGTTGTGGCGGCGGATTAGATAGATCGCTACATTGGTGGCGCGGCGTATCGAGAGCTCCCAGTTTGACGGAAAGGCGTCAGTATTGATGGGTACGCTGTCGGTATGCCCCTCGATGCAGATTCTGTAAGGGAGGATATGCAGAACGGTAGCGACCTGAGCCACCAGGCGGCGGTTTTTCTCGGTGAGGCGGGCGCTTCCAGATGGGAAGAGCACGTCGTCATCGAGGAGCCGGATGACGAGGTTGTCATCCGCTTCGAGGACCTGGACGTGCTTGCGCATTTCGGGGTCCTTGATGGTCTTGTCGAACAGCTTCTCGACGTTGTTGCGAAGTCCGAAGCGCGTGCCGTTGACGATGCCGAGGCTTGTTGCGATGCCCTGATTGACGAGTGTGACATCTGGGCCGGAGGGGAGCCCGGTGCCGGTGAACTCGATGCGTACGGATGTCGCAAGGGCGGCGAACTTGTCCTGATCCACCCGGGACATGGCATACATCATGATGAAAAAGGCCATGAGCAGAGTGATCATATCGGCGTAGGTGATTAGCCAGCGCTCTTCGCTTTCCTCTTCTTCGTGTTCTTCGTCAAGCAACGTTTCGCTCCTCTGGAGAGGATTGCGAGGTGTCTGTGGCGGGCGTCTCACCGGTGTCGCGGAGAGTCGGTGGCAAGTGGGCCTTGAGACGCTCCTCGATGGTGATGACGTTCTCCCCGTTCTGCAGGCTTACAAGCCCCTCGAGCATCAGGGCGTGGATGGCTTTCTCGGCGTCGCTACGGGCCTTGAGCTTATTGGCAATGGGAAGGAAGACGACATTTGCGGAGGCGACCCCGTAGAGAGTGGCGATGAATGCGCCGGCGATAGCAGGGCCCATGGATGACGGATCGCTGAGATTTTCCATCATGTGGACAAGGCCCATGACGGTGCCTGTGACGCCGAGGGTCGGGGCGAGGCCGCCCATAGCGCCAAAAATACCGCTGGTCTGTTGGTGGCGATGGCTGCGGTTGCGGATTTCGGAGGTAAGGATTGACTGTAAGACTTCGGCGTCAGTACCGTCCACGACGAGCTGAAGGCCCTTTTTGAGGAACTCGTCTCCGGCTTCCGCAATACTGGACTCAAGGGCGAGGAGTCCTTCGCGTCGTGCGCGGCGTGAAAGTGCGATGAGCCTGGTGACTGCTTCACGTGGATTAAGCAGCTTGCTGCCGAAGAATGCCAGCATCAGTGCTCGGGGGGCTCTGGCGAGTATGGGTACGGGTGTTGAGACGATGACTGCACAGATAGTGCCGCCAAAAACGATGATGCCGGCGGGCACGTTAAAGAAGCTGCCGAGATGGCCGCCTTCGAGAATGACGGCGATCCCCAGTGCGCCGAAGGCGCAAATCAAGCCGATGATGGTACCTACATCCATGGGTCAACCCTCTACACTCGCCGCACGCGCGGCGAGCAATTCATCGCAGGCATGCTTAGGAGTAACACGCGCATATACATACCTGTCATGGACAGGCTGCGGGGGTGGTTGTCATGGCGGTTCCGCTCACCTGGTGACTCGGCCCACCTGGGCGATGTTGATGACTGCTTCGGGGTCATCATCGGGCGCCCGCAGACTGCGCAGATAGGCGACAGCTCTTTGCACTACCTCCTCCGGCGGCTCGCGCACAAGTATCTTCCGGCCGGTGGTAAGCGTCACCACAGTGTCGGGGATAGCCTCGACGCGCTCGATGAGAAGCGCATTGACGAGAAGGTCGGAATTGTCCAGACGTGTTAGATAGATCATGCACTTGTTGGGGTTACAATTCTCGTGCCGCCGATGTGCGCAAGGGAGGCTTTTGCAGATCGGCGGCTTGAGTTAGCTGTTGGACAAAATAGTGTTCACGTCATACGGCTCAGTTGGCGAGGCGCATGACTTCCTCAAGGAGCTTGTCAGCAGCGGAAATGACTCGTGTCGAGGCCTGGAAGGCGCGTTGAGTACTGATCATGTCCACAAAGGCCTCGGTTAGGTCCACGTTTGAGAGTTCGAGGGCCTGAGCGACAACTCTGCCTCGGCCTCCGGAGTCGGCTGCGCCGATAAGTACTTCGCCGGTTGCTGAGCCGGCTTTGTAGAGGTTGTTGCCGGTGCGTTCGAGGCCGGCCGGGTTGGCGAAGGCAGCGAGCGCAATTCGTCCGAGCGTGACCTGGCGGCCATCGTTGTAGGCGCCGACAATCATGCCGTTCTCCTGGATGCTGACATCGGTGAGAGTGGCAGCGGGCCGGCCGTTCTGAAGGCGAGCAGCGGCGTTGCCATCATGAGCAAGTTGGGTGACAGCGGAGAAGTCAACGTTCACTACCTGGGGGTCTTCCGCGCCGCCGCCGGGAGAGAAACTGATGCTGACCGGGCTGCCGGTGGCGAGTACGCCGAGTTCGTCGAAGGTAATCTGGCCGGTGGCGGTAGTGCCGGCGCAGAGAACTTCAACATCATAGGTGTTGGCGGCGGCGTTATTGGTCATCGTGACGGTGAGTTCGTGAGCGACACCCAGAGAGTCATAGACATTTATGGATGTGACGATGCTGTCACCGACGGTGGCGCCCGCGTCGAGGTTGCCGCCCATGGCCACCTCGGTGGAGGCGTCACCGGCGGTCATCTGCCCCATGGGGAACTCGAGATTGGTTAGCGCCGCAGTGGTGTCTATGGTTCCGCTGTCGGCTAGCCATCCCTGGACTCTCATGCCATTGTGTGACGAGACGAGTGTGTAAGTGTCATCAAGTGCGAAGGAGCCGTCACGGGTGAACCACTGCGTCTCGCCGTCACTGAGGACGAACATTCCATTGCCTTCGACGGCGGCGTCGAGGGCCTGGCCGGTACTGCCCAGGGATCCCTGGGTATAGAGGGTCTGGACACCGGCAAGAGCGTTCCCACTGCCGACCTGAATCGGGTTTACGGCTCCGCTTTCGGCGGTGGAGCCACAACCGCTACGCAACGTCTGGTAGTAGGTGTCACGAAATGTGACCCGGCTCTGTTTGAAGCCGATGGTGTTAGCGTTGGCGAGATTGTTGCCGATGATGTCGAGACGAGTTTGATTGTTCATTGTGCCGGCGAGGCCGGCGAATAGTGCCCTGTTCACAGACTACCTCCTGATTTGTTTGGGGGTGTTTTGGGATGTCCGGCGCGGCACAGGGGTGCCAGCTACGCTTGCACTGCACCCTACAAACGGCAAGAGAGCAGGTCAGATGCCGTGGTCGGCTGCGGGCAGCATCATGCGTACGGTTGTGCCGCGTCCGGGTTCGCTGTGTACCTGAAGATGGCCACCGTACTTGCGGGCGACACCAGCAGCGGTACTCAGTCCCAGTCCGTAGGCATTCTCGCGAGTGGTGAAAAACGGCTCGGTACAGCGCCGGACGATTTCGGCTTCCATACCGACGCCATCGTCGGTTACCTCGATCGCAGCCCAAGGCGGCGCCGAGATGGCAGCTAGGGTAATGGTACCTCCGGCAGGCAGGGCCTGGATAGCGTTGAAGACGAGGTTTACTGTTGCCTCGCGCAACTCCGGAGCATTGGCCAGTGCGACGGATATGTCGCGGCGCTTGTTGCTGCATTCGAGGCGTATGCTCTGCGCCTCGACCTGATGATGCCAGAGGCCGTCGGTTATGCGGGCAACGCCCTCGACGACTTCGTGGAGGTCCACTGCAGCGGCGGTGGTGGGGGCCTGGGCGGCGGCGAACTGCTCCATCGCATGGACCACACTAACGCCCTGGAGCGTCTCTTCGTATAGGCGTTGGAGATATTCAGCGAGTCGGGGGTCAGAGTTGGCCTCCATCGCCAGGCGAGCGTTACCAAGGACCGCAGCAAGAACATTGTTGAGGCGGTGAGCGATACCGCCACTGAGCTCGTGGATGGAGCGCATCTTGTTGAGCTCCGCGGTGCGCTCGAAGAAGTGGGGTGTGTGTGTCTGTTCGGCTGCGAGGAGGTGTTGGATGGCGACGGCGAGCGGTCGCTGGAGCCGGTAGAGCACGGCCCGGTCCGCAGTTGTGAAGTGATTTCGGCGACGACTGCCGAGGCTCAGAAGCCCGATGAGGCGGGGCTCGTCTCCGTCGCGGGCCGGCAACCACAGCGGTATTGTGATGCAAGATGTCAGCCCGGCGCGATAGAGATCACACTCGAGGGCGCAACAGGAACTGGCGGTGTCCATGCAGACGGCGGCGGAAAGGGAACCGCTGATGAGGTCGGCGATGGCTCCGTCACAAGGCACCTGGATGCCGCCGACGAGACGCCCGCTCCCGATGGGCGCGGTAGCCTGAACCACAAGGGCGCAGCGATCGGCGTGGTAAGTGAGGAATGTGGCGGCGTCATGTTGTATGAAGCGGGCGACCTCTTCGGCTATCAACTCGAAGGCGTGGCGGAGGTCCCAGCCACCCACACCGAGACGCGCCAGCTTCTCCAGCAACACCGCCTCCTGCTCTAACTCTGGGATTTCGAGAGCGTCGGTGCTTGTGGGCAATATTGGCACACACACCCCGGCGGCGTCATGGGTCGCGCTCCGGTCTCTTTTCGGTGCCATTGTTCATCATCTCCCGTGGGCATGGTTCAGCGGGGATAGAGCACCCGGTAGTGTCACTCGATCATGAGAATGTCTGAGAAATTGAGCAGCCGGTCGCCGGCGTGGAGCATGAATGCGCCGGCATACTCGACGAGAGCAGTAACCTCACCACTGGCGCTGGAGCCGTCCACTTCGGTCCAGTACACGGTCCGGCCCAGAGTGCTGACGAGGTCGGTATAGCTGCCCGTTGATTGTAGTATGCTTTTGATGTCGCTCAACTGTGAGACCATCTCAAGCTGAGATAACTGGCTGATGAATGCTTCGCTGTCCATAGGAGACATCGGGTCCTGATTTGTCAACTGAGCGACCAGCAAAGTCATGAAGTCGTCGCCGGTTATAATCTGTTTACCGGAAGCAGCCGATGATGGGGTCGCGGTGGTTGAGGTGACTGCAGTGGGATTGATGAGCATGATCGTAGCTCCAGTCAGTACGGCACTCTATTGATGGTTCGGGTGCGCCTCAATGTCGCTCGTACTATCAGGCAATTGCATCCACGACTGCGGTGAGTGCTCCGCGCCGGGCGGACGTACCGTGTGCGCGATGGACGATAGGCCGCTCTGCCACGGTGGTCGCCTGAAGAATCCGGGCCTCGATTTGTTCGGGCAACAGCGGCGCTTGCCCCCCCATAGAACGGTTCGACAGATAGGCAGAGAGATCGGTGGCAGAGCTCCAGCTTTCACTTGCGCCTGCGTCGGAGTGTCCCTCGCCGTGGTGATCTCGCGCAAAGCCATCCATGCTGTCATAGCTCACCGTCAGACCGCTGAGCCTGAGACCGAGCTGCTCGAAATTGTTCGCGAGGCTCCGGAAGGAATTGTTCAGATACACCGCAGTGGCATAGTTGTCGGCGTGGGCCTCGACGCGGGCGGCATCCCCGTCTAGTTGGAAGCGGATGTGGACCTTGCCCAACTCCGGCGGAGATAGCTCGATGGTGAGTTGCTCGAAGCGGGGCGGCTCAGATATAGCGGTATTTAACGGCTGAGCAGGCGGCCGAGCACCGGCTGCTGGTGAGGACGCCCAAGCATCCCCCACCGCCACTTCGGCAGACGGCTCCAGGTGCGTCCCGGCTCCGGTCATGGCAAGCTGTTTGAGCATCTCCCCCACCCTGTCGGAAGTCTTCTCTCTGGCCTGAGCCGCCACAGCCTGTGAGACCCGCTGGGCGACGATGGCACTGAGATCAGTACGATCGTTGGCACGAAAGTCGGACAAGGCGGCTTTCCGGATAGTAGCAGCGGCAATCTCACTGGTATCGGCTTTGCTCATTGCGGCTGGCGCCGACGAGGAGGGCGGAGCAGGAAGCGATGTATTATCCTGCGAAGCACCATCAAGCCACACATCACGCGCCGGTGAGTCTGTTTGAGTGGGCTGCCCTGCGGTTGGATGAGTCGTGCCGGCCGCGTTGTCAGGTGGAACCTCCGCAATGCTGGGAGGTTGTGGTTCAGTGCCAGCCGCAGGCGGAAATGGCTGAGCAGGCGCCGGCAGGGCTTCGATGCTGGGTGCAGTGGTGACAGTCTGAGGTCGCGTGATTGCCGGTGTTGCAGTATCGAGGAAGCTGCCCGGAGGTGGGAGAGGGATGTCTTCGGCAAGTGTCACTGCACCCTCAGGCACCGGCTGCAGTTCCAGCCTGTAATTCGGCGGCTGAGGGGTAGTCGCGCCTGGAGGTTGCGGCTCAGTGCCAGCCGCAGGCGGAAATGGCTGAGCAGGCGCCGGCAGGGCTTCGATGC
>CAZCJS010000002.1:0-6041 GCA_964498775.1 uncultured Armatimonadia bacterium | reverse complement strand
TCACTGCACCCTCAGGCACCGGCTGCAGTTCCAGCCTGTAATTCGGCGGCTGAGGCCAACTCGCGCCAACGGCTTCGAGTTCTAGTTGTGTATTCTTCAGGGGGGAGGCGGTCTGGGTGCGGTTTGTCGGTGGTGGTGTAACGGCCCCTAAGGGTTGGGGTGGAGTTGTTAGCTCAGTCTGCGCGAGCAGAGCTGTTTTGGGAGCCACGGCCAGCCGGGAGGCGTGGGGGGTGTCGGTAGCCGTGGAGGACTGGTGGGTATGGGCTTGGGTCGTGCTAGCCGGCGTGGTCGGCGGCTGGGTAGTATTCGAGTTGGCAATACGTTGCTGATAAAGCTGCATGACGCGGCGCACATAGGCCCGGGTTTCGCGGTATGGGGGCACACCGTTATACTGAGTGACAGCTCCCGGCCCGGCGTTGTAGGCGGCCAGGGCCAGCGTCGGGTCCTTGAAGCGGGCAAGTTGCTGGTGGAGATATTTGGTGCCGCCATCAATATTCTGGGCGGGATCGAAGACATCGCGCACGCCCAAGTAGCGGGCCGTGCCCGGCATCAACTGCATGAGGCCCTTAGCGCCGGCAGATGATACACAGCGGGGGTTATAGTCTGATTCGGCCTTGATGACGCTGTGGACGAGGTCGGGATCAACGCCATGTCGCGCAGCCGCCTGGGTTATGAGTGCGTCGAAGCGTTCGCCGCCAGTGTCTGCGGACACGCGTCGGCCGCGCACGGAGGAAGCAGCAGAGGGTACCGTGAAGGGAGCAATGCTTGCGAGTAGCTGGGGTAGAAACGCTCCATCTGCAGGCAACCCCAGAGACGCACAATCAGCGGACCTATCGCCCAACTCGCGAAGTTGGTGCTCGATATAATCAATTCTCTGTGTAATACTGGCGATACGTTCGAACAATGCCTGCTCCGCTGTACTAGATGCACTCAATAATCTGTCGGTTGCGGCTCGGGACGGGAAGGAGAAAGGTGTGGGTTCCCCATTGAAGGTACAGTCCCGACAATCTCTTATGCTTCTCCCGGAAAACACGGGCGCAAACTTTGCTTGGGGTATGCGTGGCATCCCCTGGCGCTCAAAACGGTGCGCCCGTTACAGCGGTTGTGCCTAACCTGCTTCGAGTGGGTTACTCGTGGCGACCTGCTGGACGAAGGGCTTATGATGTTTGAATACATGTGCGATAGTGCCGGCTTCGTCGAGTGCGCGGCTCTCGCCGGCGGCCACCCGATGTAGATACTCTCCATAGTTGGTCTCGCGGAGGAGGGCCAGCGTCTGGCGGCTGCGGCAGGCTTCCATGAGAGTGCGGCGTGCCTGTGACAGCTCCGTGCGAAGGCCCTGACAGAGCTCCGACTGGTGTTGTATGAGGTCCGCCATGCGGCGGCGATAGCCGTCATAGTTGAGCAGCGCGATGACGTCCACATCGTCCACTGCGGCGTTTCGGGTGCTGTCTTCGGCGCGAGCGACGATCTGATGATAGCGCTGGAGTTGGGCCTCGGCGGCGTGGTACTCACGCTGCAAAGCAGCGAACTCCCGATGGGCGTCGTCCTGTCTGCGCTGACGAAGATCAAGCGCAGTCTGGAGAGGAAATTCGAATGCTTTCATGATTCGCTCTGGGGGTCGTTCCAATAATGGCGGTCACATAAGTATCGCTGTTGTGGAGGACTTATCGGCATGAGGTAGCTGTTGCTTGAGTGGATTGCAACAATGATGCCAATATCCTGTGAATTTGTGGCGAGGGCAGACAATGGTCGGGGAATGAAATCGGCCGGATGACTTTGTGGCGTAGTCACGAAGACTCACGCAGGATGGGAAAAGTGGGCTAAGGGTGCGTGACGGTGACGGGCGAGGAGATGTCGAGCCAGTTGAGTTCGAGATCGCCGACCTTGATTGTGCCGGCGTCCTGGGACCAGGTTATCGGCTTCTCCTCGTCGCCGGGCAGCAGCGCCTGATAGACGGTTGCGAAGGTCGTGCTTTTAGCCTGGCGGCGAACAATCGTGCAGTCTATGGTGTCCGTCGGCATCCAGCCGAGCCCCTTTGCGGCGAAAACCTGGGTGCGAGGGCCGCCGGCCATCCACAGCTTCAGCCGCTGTGTTTCCGTCTGCCAGGTCATCTCCCAGGGCCCGGCGGTCTCCGCCATACTTACATGCGTGTGCTCCTTGTACCCATTCCTCCAGCCACTGCCAAGGGCGTCGGTTGCGGCGAGTGGCAGCGGGGTGGTCCTCTCCCCTATCGCGTGGAAGAGCCAATCGTAGGTGTGCTCGCCGTCGGCCTCCACCTGGTAAAGGTCAATGACAATCTTGCCATCGGCGGAGAGGACAAAAGTACGGCGAAAACGGATGTCGGCCTCGGTGTCGGTGATGGAAGCGATCTTCACCGGCCCGTCCTCGAAGCGGATGAGCTTACCGGGTCTCGGATAGCGTTTTGATGGCTCAGGAGCGGCGGTGTTGGTGTCCACCACGATGGTGTTATGTGATGAAACATTCTTGTAGTAGGTCCAATAGCCCTTCATGTTGTAGTCAGGGGTATCGAGGTCGGGGATGAGATATTCGCCATTGGCGAAGAAGAGGAACGAGAAGCCGTCGGGATGGTTGTGGGCCCCGAAGCGCTCGTGGAAAACGGCCATGAGATAGCTCTGATCGGCGAAGCGCTCGGCCTCGGAGCGGAGGATCGCCCAGCCAGTGTCGCGGAGTGCAATCGAGGGTTGAGGCGGGGCGTCATCCTCGTAGATGGCGAAGATTTCATCGCCGTAGATCTCGTAGGCCTTGCGCAGCTTGGCCGTGGCGCTGATGCCCCGTTCGCGGGCGCGGTTGTCACCGATGGCCGGCACCCGCAGGTCCGGCATGGCGGTCTTCGCATAGGATGCCAAAATCGTCTGCATGGACTTGTTGCCGAAGTCGTGGTGCCAGAGGTCAATGCCAAGGTCGCGCCCGGCCATGTCGGCAAGATTCATGAAATAGTTGAAGACGAAGTTTTGGTAGCCGAAGGTCTTCTCAATCCAGATACCGTCGGCGTTGAACAGGTCATGGATGTAGCGGCCCATTACGCCGTTGAGCGCGTCGTCCACCATCTCCTTGCGGCCGATGGTCATGCCGAGCCGGTATGATTCGTAGGCGCCTCTGCCGCTGTAGTTGGAGACGCCTTCCTTGCGGCTGGGCGGTGTGCGCGGAGCCAGGTAGTGGTCAATGATCGAGGAGCGCTGCGTGGCGGACCAGCCAGGCCAATCCCAGATGATGTCGAGGGCATTGATGAACTGCCGATGGATAGTGCCGGAGTTCCACATGGCGTCAGAGTAGTCGCCGTAGCTTATCGGACGGATTTTGTCGTAGTAGCTGTCAGCGAAGAACTCGAGAATTGCCGCGGCCTGTTGCGCGTATTTGTCCTGCCCGGTATAGGCCCATGCGTAGGCACAGGCATGCAAGTCGGCGCCCATTCTCGAGGAGGCGTTATAAACCCACCCGTTGTCATATACCGCGCCCTCGTAGTTCTTGTCACACTTGGGGCAGTAATGCCACTTGGGCCTGTCCGGGTCAAATGTTAGTGGAGTGACATGAATGGGGCAGTTGGTGTGGGTGGTATATTTGGGGTTCCCGTACGGCAGAGAGAGCTCTTTAGCGTGCCGGCGCTGGATAAAGGCGTTGGCCTGGTCTATGTATTCCTGGGCGGCTGCGGGCGGCTTCTCGGCATACGCCTTACGGGCGTTCTGCAAGCCCTCGGGGCCGCCGAGCTCGAGGAAAGGATGCTGCACCTGGGGCATCTCAAACTCGACAGGGAGAGGAACGGGCGGGCCCTGATCCGGCTTCGGGAGAAGCTCGAAAAGATAGCGGGCCTTCGGGGCCTCGAGGATGGCGATGTTGTCCAGGTAGCCGCTGCGCGGGAGAGATGGAGGGTCTTCACGGATGTGGAGGTATATTTTGAGGGCCTGGATGCGGGTGCCGGGCTTGAGCTTGTCGAAGTGCATGGAGCGGCGCGGGCCGATCAGCCGAGCATAGGTGGCGGCCCAGCCCGAGCGGGTTGCCTGGTAGGAGGCATACCATGTACCGGCAGTGTCCTGGACGGCGATATAGTAAGCTCCCAGGTCCCTGGCGGCACAGGTGATGTAGGTGTCGGTGGTGACGGTGAATTCGACGGGGCGCTCAATTGCGCCCCCCGGAGTGCCATTGAGTTTCTGGGCCTGCTTGCCGTCGAAGACCGGCTCAGTGACGATCTCGGCGGTGCCCTCAACGGATTCCCACGGTGCGAGCCCGTCTTCGAAGGTGTCGAGCATTATCAGTTGCTGGGCGGTGGCGATCTTCGGCAGAATGCAGCAGTGGATGAGCAGCAGCAGTAGCCAGCCTGGTCGGTTCATGGGCCTCTCCCCTATCGGCGTATTGGTATGGCAGTATTCTGCGCGGAGGTGATGAAGCCTGCCGGGGCTCTCTATTACGACAGAAGTCAAAGCCGTGCGCGCAGGCTTTGTGGCCCTGCCGCGTCTGTCATCTGCACTATCCCCTTTTTGGTGCTCATTCACGGACGGTGCTCGGTGGTGAGTTGTGGAGGGGATGCGCTGAAGAGGGCGCGCTGCGAGGGGAGGACCTTGTCGCGGATGAGGGGCTCGAAATCGGCGTTGATCTCATAGCCGACCGAGTCGCGGCCCTCCAGCGCGGCGGCCAGAGAGGTCGTGCCGCTGCCGAGGAAGGGGTCGAGGATCGTCTCGCCGAAGAAGCTGTACATCTTGATGAGGCGGCGCGGTAGCTCCACCGGGAACATTGCCACATGCCCCTGCTGGCGCTCCGGGGGGATGTCATCCCAGATGCCACGGAACCATTTGCTGCGTTGCTCTTTGGTCAGGCGGCTCTGCTCCTTGGCCTCGGGCGCAGGCGTCGGCCACTTGCCTGGCTTGCGGAATAGCAGGATGTACTCGTGCTCGTAGGTAACATGGCCGTCGCGGGGGTAGTAGATGGAACCCATGAATTGGCCGCCACCGGTGGTGGTGGTGGTGGAGACCTTGCGCCAGATGATGTTGCCCATGAAGTCGAAGCCGAGGCGGCGGCAGAGAACTATCAGGTCGGCGGGAATCGGCTGGATCCGGTAGCGGCCATGCTCGGCGGCGCGGAGGTACTGGTCGCCGATATTGACGGCGAAGCGGCAGCCCTCATGGAGGACGCGGAAGGTCTCGGCGAAGACCTCGCCAAGTGCGGCGAGGTATTCCTCGTAGGACTGCTCGAAGCCGATCTGGGCCGGGTGGGCGTAGTCCTTGATGCACCAGTACGGCGGCGAAGTCACCGCAAAATGGACAGAGGCGTCGGATAGCTCCGGCATCGTTCGCGCGTCGGCGAAGATGATTCGGTGGCTCGTCATTGCTACTTGCCGGCGATCTCGCAGACGACATTGACGCGGGCGGTGATCTGGACCAAGCCGGCCTCGATGGCGGTGGTAGCGCCTCCGCCGGCACCAGAGGGAGCGACATTCATCATCTGCATCTGTCTGTACTGCGGCTGATAGTAACCGACGTCCTGGACGGATACATTGGTGAAGCCGACGAGGCGGAGGTCGAGTGTGGCGGCGAGCGCATGGGCCTTCTGGCGGGCATCCTTTGCGGCCGCCAGCATCGCCTCCTCCTGGTACTTGTCCTGGTCCTTGACGAAGATCTCGAGGCCGCCGACCTCGTTGGCACCGTTGAGAACGGCAGTGTCAATAATGGTGGCGGCGCGTCTGCTGAGTTCCTCCGGCGGGGCGTTAGTGACGCGGATGGTCAGTTCGTTTTTGACCTCGTAGCCGATAATCTTGGGCGGGATGAGGTCGCGGCTGTTCTTGTCCTCGACGATGGTGGAGACATCGAAGCCGACGCTCTTCATCGTCATGTCTTCGTACTTGAGTGCGGCGATAGCTTCGAGCACCCGGTCAAAGGTCTTGGCGTTCTCCTGGCGGGCGGCTGATAATTCGGAGGAGATACTGCGTACGCCGACATGGACGCGAACATTGTCAGGCTTGACATAGATCGTCGCCTGGCCGGAAACATGGAGCAGCTTCGGCGATTGGTCGGCGGCTACACATATCGTTG
>CAZCJS010000001.1:19899-60788 GCA_964498775.1 uncultured Armatimonadia bacterium | reverse complement strand
TGCGGCAGTATCTAAATCACGTCGAAGATATATTGATCTCTACTGCTGTCCAGCTATGAGATGGGCTAGAGCACTTCGTCGGTATTCGGCTTGCGCAACTGTGCGCGGCCATGTCTCATTCACTTCACGCATATCTCCTGCTGGGGCGCGTGCAGCTAGGGAGAAGCGCTGTATATCTCCTGCAGCAGCTTCACATTCTCCTGAATATTGAAATAACTCGCCTCCATAGCACTAAACGCCTCAGCTTGGGACACGGGGGGGCCTGCTTCGAGTAGATCACGTAGCGTATCGGCCCACACCGAGGGGCTATCCTGAATGGAATGTCTGCGTATAAATGGAGTAACAACGTCAACTTCGTGAGCAATGACATCCGACAAAACGCAGGGGAGCCCTGCTGCCTGCGCCTCAAGGACCACTCGTGGTAACCCTTCTGACTTCGATGGGAACACTAGTGCATCCATAGCCCCAAGCATCAATTTGGGCACATCATGTCGGACTCCAGCGAATACGAAGTTATCCTCAATGCCAAGTCGTCGCGTCTTTTCCTGGATCACAGGAAGGTCTGGTCCATCACCAACAAGAAGAACCATGACATTCGACTTGCGCATCAGCAGTTCGGCTGCAATATCCACCAAGTAATCATGGTTCTTGACTTTGGCGAACCTGCCCACATGGCCTACGACAGGGGCGTCCACAGGGATGCCGAGCTCATCTCGCACTTGTGCGCGGTCAACGGGAGAATGGAATTCCTGCAAGTCAATGGCCTGCGGCACCCACCTATACCGAGGATCGGATAGCAACTGCCGTCCCAACAACGCCACCGCCGATAGCTCTGACACGGCAAGTATATGAGTGGCGTATGTACGTGCGAGGTACTCCATCAGGTAGCGATATGCTGCCCAGCCGATTTTCTTTTTGTGTAAAGGTATGCGTGCGTTCTGATTGTGGAGCACTCGATTCGGCACTCCTGCCCGGGCGGCCAAGTACGTTTCTAGAGAACCGTAGACAGTATAGCTGTGAATGAAGTCGTAGGGGCCAAACTCCCGCAAGATCTCATTGAAGCGGCGCAGGTATCGCAACGGGTTCCTGGGAGAACCGCAATAGTGAATGTTGCATCCGAGGGCTCGCACTTCATCATCATAGACGCCGGCTTTGCGCGACATCACATCGACGTGGAAGCGGTTCCTGTCTATGTTGCGTAATACCTCGACGAGCCATCTCTCCACTCCACCGACGTCGAGGCTGCTTATTGCATGCAATATCTGCTTGCGGTCGTCTGAAGGCATCTGTTATCTCCCTTCGTGTCAGATAGCTGCTTTGCCGCTTCTGGGTATCGCGGGGGCTGTGACCTCGTTACTCGGCGGTCGTTTCTTGTACCGCAATCGCCCGTTCGTAGATGTTCTCAAGGCTGCTAACGTTTTGGCGGATCTCGAATTGACTTTGCTGCATAATATCGAGGGCCTCTTTCTGCGTAACCGTTTCCGGCTCTTCAATCACTTGCTCGAGTGTTTCAACCCACGCAGACACCGGCTCATCGAGACTAACCCGATTGATTAGCTGCGGTATCACATCCGCAAGCGGCGGAATGGCGCTGGAAATTACGCATGGTCGCCCTGCAGCCTGTGCCTCAACAACCACCCGTCCCAGTCCTTCGAACCTCGACGGCATTAGAAAAATATCCATCGCTCCATTCAGGAGGGCGGGAACATCCGAGCGAAAACCTGCAAATGTGAAATGCTGGGAGATACCCAGAGCATTTACCCTTTTCTCTATGCTCTCCCGCCGCTCACCGTCGCCCACTAGAAAGAAGTGGACATCATCTCTGCGTTCGCATAAAGCCTGCGCAATGTCTACCAGAAGATCGTAATTTTTCAGCCATGAGAAGTTTCCGACATGGCCAATTACGGTGGAATGCTCGGGAATCGAGAGACTGCTACGCATTGCATCCCGATTTTGAGTCATGCCGAAAGGTGCTAAATCAATGGCGGTTGTCAGGATTTGATACCGGGGGTCTTTCAATAAGCGAGGGCCAAGCAAATACACCGCAGACGCCTCAGAGATTGCGAGAATGTGGGTTGCATAGCGGTTGACGCAATACCGCATCAGCCACCTCCACGGTGCCCAGGCGAGCATTGCCTTTTTCCCTACGTCATGTGCGTTGCGGGAGTGTGCGATGCGCCCGCGGATACCTGCATTGTAAGCGCGGTACAGCACGAGACCGGCAAAAAAGTAGCCGTGAGTATGGACGATATCGTATGGGCCGTGTTCACGTACAACTCGAGCAAAATCTGCGGGAATTCGCCAGGGTCTGCTTGCGCCGCTTGAACGGAAAACTCGGCAGCCTTGAGCTAGTATTTCTTTCTCGTATGCGCCTTCTTTTTCCGAAAGCACCAGCACGTCCAGTGCGAAGCGCTCATGGGATATGTGCTGGGTCGTCTGTGCCAGCCATGTTTCTATTCCACCACGGTTCAGACTGGCCACGACCTGGAGAACGCGTATTCTGCCATCATCAGTCATATTCTGGTGCCTCATTCCTCGGCGTTCCACCTTGTCGCAGGGCATTAAGCACTACTATTGCGCTCAACGGGATTTGGATCAGATAGACGATGCACACCGCCCATGAGGCGCCGACCAATCCATATTGCGGTATCAGTACCAGTGAAGCAACGATAGCTATCACCGCGGCTGCCGCCTGAATAACCACTTGCGGCTTAAAACGTCTACACGCGGTCATGCCGTAACCGAGTGCTGATGTCATGTACTGAATGCCGGCGGCGATCATCAGCCAGATGAAGATGTTATTATGACTAGCATACTCGGCCTTGTACACGAATCTCAATATGTGTGGGCCGATAAAGACAGCAAGGAGCAGTCCGCCGATGCCGAGTGCTAAGCACAAGCCGAGAAGCTTCAGCATGAGCCGACGGTATGCGCGCATCTGCGAGGTCGCAAAGTACTCAGCCAGTACGGGACTGGCGGCTTGGCCCAATGCGTTGACAACGGTGGAACCGGCGAAGCGAATGTAACCAATGGCTGCGAAGATGCCAAGTGCACTCTCGCCCATGTACCGCTCAACGGCGTAGCGTGGGACGCTTATGTGCAACTGCCGAAGCATCATCACCAATCCCAGGGGCAATGAAAGCCATGCCAGTTGCTTCATCTTCCCCAGCGCCCACTTGGGCTTGAGGGCTGCCCGGACCGCTGCATCTCCCCCCTCGTTGCCGACCGAATCCCACATGAGTGTTCTGGCACTGGGTATGTCATAAACAAAGAGCATCAGTAGTCGCGCGGCGAACACTGCCAGTACGCCCCACATCACATCCCCGGTGATAAGTACACCTGCTGCTATTGCGGCGACCAGCAGGGGGCCCTTGAGCATCATGGACTTTGCGATACGGTCCATCCGGTAGCGCTGTTGCAACAGGCCGAAGTATATGTCGCTGACGGCCACGACACCCTTGCCGAAACCAATGATAATGACGACAAGGGCAGTGGCGACAGCATACCCCGAACCAAAAACGATGCCTATGATAACAATTATTGCGACGAACGTTGTCGCAATTCCTAGACCCAGGTATTCGCCAAATGAGTATTCACGCTTGGCATCTGTTACCTGTACACCACGCAGTTGGAGCATGAAAAGCGCCATGATTGGGTTGCATATCGTGTCCCCGAGTGCAAAGCGCCCCACCATCTCAGTGGTAGTCAGCTTGGCCAGAACTGCCAACATGCCCCATTGGCACACAGCATATAGCACATTGCCTGCAAGGGTCCATGAGAAGTTCGCCCGTAATCCAAGGGGCGGCAAACCATTTCGCGATGCCGCCATGCTCACCAGTTCCCTATTACGTATAGCTCAAGCAGCGGCGAGAGATTTAGATATCCAGCCAATGTAATGCCCCCCCCGGCCTCACTCGATGCCTTCTGTTGGGAATGCCAGTATTCCAGTGCGCCAAGCCAGCATCAGGCTCAACAAGATCGCCAGCAATACGAACGTGATGGCTGCGTTGCGCACGGTAGAAGGTCCCGATTTCCGCTCCGGTGGAACTGCCTCATCGAGCACCTGGAAAGTGGCGCTGCTTTCTCGCTGCTCCTCGATGCTCGCCAGTTCCAGTTGGCGGGTTAGTGCAGTCAGCGTCTCGGCCTGGATGAGTCTCTTACGGTCCATATGCACATACTCGCGAACAATCGGGGGCAATTCCCGCAAGGCGCTGTCAGCCTCTTCCATTTGCTGGCGAAGCTTGTCTTGGCGAGCCCGTATGCCTGCCAACTGCACTTCCAGGAGAGTGACGTCTTCGAGCAAAGTGTCGCGCAGAGGGTTGGGCTGCCTCGCAATCTGCTGCAATACTTCCTCGTTGACCTGACTCAATTGCTGCTTGACATCACCGATTTCCGCTTCAGCCACCACAACATCGGGATGCCGGCTCGACTTGCCTTCAGCCAAGTGGGTTGAGAGTTCCGCCTGGAGCAGCGCGAGCCGCTCTTCCAAAGATACTATCATAGGATTGCGCTGAGTTATCTCCTGCGATATCCGCTCAGCATCCTCACGCTGCAGGCGGCTCCGACTGGTACTTAGCGAATTGGCAAGCTCCTGGGCCTGTCTAGCCGTCCTCGCATGCTCGATGTTTGCATCCTGGGCAGCGCTAATCAACTCTTTGGCCTTACTGTCCGGCTCCATGAGCAGGTACTGTGTTTGCAGTTCCTCAAGGAGGTCCTCCGTCTCATTCAGGTTTGCCTGAACCTCGGTCAGGCGCTCCTCGATGAAAAGCCTGGTGTCGCGAGCCGATTGCACATTTGCTGTCGTCATGTACTCGTCCAGCTTTGCGATATAATCATTCCCCAGCTCCGCGCATTTCTGCTTGGCCTCATCCGTGGTGAACGGAGCGGGGCTCCCCATCCATCTCTGCAATCTGCTGGGCCCCGGGCAGGTCACATCCACAGTCAGGCCGATACCACTTTGCAGACCACGCTGCCCGAACACCGATATGCTAGCAGCTTTATCCAACCATTTCAGTGTTTCTGCACGGCTTAATCCCAGACGACTCTCCAACTGGTGCTTTTCCACCAGGATCTCTCGCACATGCCGACTTTTCAGCACATGCTCCATTCGTGTAGCTGTTGAGCCACCTAAAGACAGGTTGGCGACAGGCAAGTTTTGCATACCTGCTGCGGGCGTCGTTGTTTCGCTAATTAATATAGACGCGGTTGTTGAGTACCTCAGGGGGACAAACACAAAGACGATTATCCCAACAAGTGCAGCACACGCAGCGGCGATAACTACTATTCGCTGCCACGTCAGCCAGTCCACAAATGCCCAAAACCATCCCATCTCTGTTTCCGTGCTATCCATTCGCCGCGTCCTTCCCGAGCCTCTCGCCGGCACCGGTTCCTTCCATCCTGCAGCCGGTAGCCATGGCAGCCTGTCGGCGTTTCGTGCGCTTGCCGTGCTCTGGCTACGGCAAGTATTTCCTTGCTCCGGGGCCTAGAGACATCACCGCCGCTGAGTTGCTTGCCATATCCGAAACACTTATCATTACGATCGCTGATCCGGTGGAACGGGGACTCACAAGGGGGAACACTAACAGCCTTGACACGAGGTCGCCCAAGAGGTGCAGCAATCTAACATATGAGCGTCCTGACCCGTCGCGGCATCTACGCATTCGGCCCTGTGCCCTATCCCTCGGTACCACTTGACTGCCTTCCCCCTCAGTCCGACCCGTACCTGCAAAACGGAAAGTGCGAAGGAGACTGGCAAGTTTTGGCAAAGCGGGCCGTCGCTCAGTTATTATTGCACGCTCTAGCATGTGTCATACATGCCGTGCTAGGATGCACGTAGCCTCGGCAAACAACGCTGCAGCCGGCCACAGGATCGTCAATTCCTCGGCATATCGGTACACTACTGGAAGTTAGCGGCCTATTGGCAAACAAAGCCACCGCGAAGCATCGCCGGCATCACACAAACCTTTGCACCGGCTTCCTCTTCCTGTGGCCTCGCATATGCCAACCCGTCCCCGGCCATTTCCGCTGCCTTGCCCGGTTCACTCCGCCGAGAACCCAAACACCGTTGACACGGGCTTCGGTAGCTACTTATACTATAGCCGCACTCGCCGTGTCAAGCATACGCCGCCGCCCGACGTTATTGCCGCATCTGGACGAAAATATGCCCTGGGCATTCATAATCGGCCTCATCTCCGCAGCTCTCCTTACGCCTGTTGCCATTGCGCTTGCGCGAAGGTTTGACCTGTACGACAAGCCCGCTAAAGACAACTTTCACAATGTTGCCACTCCACTGCTCGGCGGCCTCGGGATACTTGCCGGCATCACCATCGCCACCTACATCCTGGCCCCAAACGCCCCAAGGCTCACCGCGCTCATCGTCGGTATGGTGCTTGTGGCACTGGTCGGCCTCTGGGACGACAAGACACCCATCGCCCCCATCTGGAAGCTTGTCGCTCTCATCCCCGGTGCCGTCGTCTCCGGCATTCTGCTCCCTGACGCAGTGCCTGCATTGCTCTGGCCCGTCTTTTTCCTCGGGTTCCTCTTCGTTGCGAACTCAGTCAACCTCCTGGATAATCAAGATGGTCTGACTGGCCTCATGACCGCTCTGACTTCGCTGATTTTCGGATTTATGGCCTCATCTACAGAGCTTATTGATCTCTCCATCGCCTGTCTTGCACTCAGTGGTGCCTGCATAGGCTTCCTGTTCTTCAACTGGCGGATTGTGCGTCCTGCTGCGATATTTCTCGGTGACATGGGCAGTCTCGCACTCGGGGCCGGGCTCTTCATCATCGTCGCCTGCCTCTTCCACCACGCCACAAGCCCAGCGGATCACATCGCAGTACTGCTCCCCATCGGCCTGGTAACATCTGACACACTCCTAACCATCTACATAAGGAAGCGCAATGGCCTCAAGGCTCTCTGTCGCTCCAGAGACCACATCTCGCAGCGTCTTGACCGCCACGGCATACCGCGCTGGCAGGTGACGGTATATCTCGCCCTGGTGACTCTACTCAGTTCCATCGGGGGTCTGGTGACGTGGCTTGCTTCCTCGCCATTGATTGAGGCCGCCGGGATAGCCCTCGGCGTTCTCACTATCGGCTCTTTGGCTCTCTACAGCACTCGCCTTCAGTTGCCCTCCGAAACCGTGCCCTAGCCCCGTCAATCTCCTGCCCCGGTCAGCTCATCCTCGCTCACAGACGACGACTTCTGCACCGGCAGATTGACACTCAACACCGCCTCCAGTGCGCGCCCCCCATCCGCCGCTTCGGCATCCGTCAATGCTCTGGCCTTTCTGCGTTGCACGACGGCTTTCTGCCCAAGTGCCGACAGCATCACACATGCTGCCCCGGTAATATAGGTCTGTGCCACATACCCCAGCGTCCGCGGCCATCCCACTGTCCGGGGGCCATACATGTAGAAGATCCTGCGGTAGTATGGCAGGCTGGCCATGTACTTGCGAGGTTCGGTCCGGCCCTTTCTGACGAGGTACAAAGGCTCCGGGATCCTGGCGAAAATCGAGTGTTCGCAGGTACGGCACCATAGTTCGTAGTCCTGGCGTCGCACAAAGGAGGTATCGTAAGGATTGTCCCGGAACCACTGGGTCTTGCCGGTGACGGTCGCGTGATTGAGGACTGCCGACCGCAGCGCCTCAGCCGGACTAGTTCGCAGAGGTTCCAGTCCTCTCGCCCCAAGTAGTATGTTGGTGTCGTCTATCAGGTACATGCCGGTGTCAACCAAGTCGGTCTCCGGATGGTTCTCCAGGTATGCGATCTGTTTCTCGAGCCTCTGCGGATGCAGTAGATCGTCGGCATCGAGCCTTGCCAGATACTTCCCCGCAGCCAGTTGTGCTATCTGATTCAGTCGGAACGGCAGCTTCCGGTTCTCACCATCGCTGATCACTCGTACCCTCGCGTCCTCGACACTCTCTGCGAGCCCCAGCGAGCCATCCGAAGAGCCGTCATCAACCATAATTAGTTCCCAGTTGGCGAGCGTCTGCGCGAATACCGACCGGATTGCATCTGGCAACGTGCGTTCATTATTGTAAAACGGCAGACCGACCGAAACCAGGGGCTGCAAGTTCATAGCGAGTACCCCTTCTCCATCATTGTGGTTCTGCAAGGTAGTTGGGGTGGGAGACAATTCCATGCGGCGCGTTGCAGGAACAAAGGAATCTGGCCGGGGATTTCGATGCCAAGAGTTCGGAGCTCCAGCGCGTAAAGATAGATACGACCCCGTGGACGATTATATCACAGGGGATGCAAATGTAAAGCGGCCAAGCGTGTGCGTCTCGCTCTCGCGCCTGACGAAGGCCTGGTGCAGTTGTGGTATCATCAGTATTGGTCTGTTAGCAGGTGAAGCCTAACGGTGCGGCGAATCATTGTGCGGCGCTATCAGTTCCATTCTGCGCATATACAAATGTCACAGACAGGAGATATCCGAATGCAACTACGCAGGTTCCGAGCGACTGTGAAGATTGGCTTCATCGCTGCTGTTGTGATACTCATGGCGGTGCTGGCTTCCGCCTGCATATGGGCGCAAGGCAACGCGGGCGGCGCAGCCGGCACGGCAACTGGGAATGCCACGCCCGCAACGGCCGGCAAGGAGGGCGCTGAGGGCACCGCTGTCCCTGCAGGCGAACAACCCGCGCAGCCTGCCACAGGCGTTGAGGGTACCGAGACAACGCCTCCGGAGCAGGCGACGACTGAAGAGCCTCCCAGCATGGTTGAGGAGGAATTGCCAGCGCCGGCGGCAGTCACGGCGGCTCAGGCATTCGCGGCGCTGCCACGCTTTGGCAGCCGGGTCTTCGCTAAACCGCGCTTTGTGGCTATCGAAGTGGAAGCTACCGAAGATAAAGCAGTTACCGAAGATGAAGATGTGTCCGAGGAGAAGCTGATGGCGCGGGCGATTGCAGGCAGCCCGTTAGCTAATGTCCCGATTTCCCCTGATTACCAGATCGGGCCGGCGGATATTCTCAACGTGGAGATATGGAACCTCGACAAGCAGCAGACCAAGCGCACCGTGAGGGTGACTGCAGACGGCTACATCACCATCAGCGTGCTAGGCAAGGTGGTGCTGGGCGGCAAGACGCTGGCTGAGGCCCAAGAGATAATTACCAAGCGAGCATCTGTGTTCTACAGCAATCCTGAAGTTATCGTGGAATTGCTGCGACAGCGAGTTGTTGACGTCTATGTGATTGGCGATGTGCAGCAGCCCGGCAAGTTTACTCTGCCCGGCAATGCAACCCTGTTCACAGCGCTCTATGCCGCTGGAGGGCCGTCCGAGACGGGTTCGTATCGGCGCGTTAAGCTGCTGCGCATGGGGAAGCCCGAACGCGAGATTGATCTCTATGACTACCTCATGTACGGCAAGCGCGAGGGGGATGAACTGCTGGAGGCCGGTGATACGGTATTCGTGCCGCCTCTGACGGCAGAGATCGGCGTTGCGGGAGCAGTGCGCAGACCTGCACGCTATGAGCTTCTGGAACCGGTGTCGCTTGAGCAGGCGATTCGCATGGCCTCCAACTTCGCCCCCAATGCCCGCACTGTAGCTGTTGACGTGTGGCGGCCCGATAGCAGCACCACCTGGAGCCTGCTCGTTGCTGATGCGACGCAACCCGGCTCCAGGGGTAAAGAAATGGCGCTCGCCGACGGTGACCTGGTGCTGGTAAGGCGGATTCTGGACATCGCACCGGATACCGTGGAACTGCGCGGCCCGGTCCATCGCCCTGGTATTTACGAGATGACCGAGGGCTTGACTGTCGGTAAGCTGCTGCAACAGGCTGAGGGGGTCACGGAAGGGATCTACATCGAGGAAGGCGTGATTCTGCGTTTGGACGATGATTTTGACTACGAGACCGTGCGCTTCTCGGTGCGAGGAGTTCTGAAGGGCGAAAGCGATATGCTGCTGAAACCCGGCGATATCGTGAGGTTATATGCAGAAAAAGACGTCGAAAAGCCGGCGCTCGTCTCAATTGAGGGCATGGTGCGCAGACCGGGGCAGTTCCGACATGTTGAGCGCATGACCGTCCGCGACCTGATTCTGCGCGCCGGTAACCTGTTGCCGGGAGCATACACCGACCGGGCGGAACTGCTGCGCTTGACCGCGGACGAGCGTCAAATGCTTCTTCCCGTGAGCCTTATGAAAGCCATGCACGAGGATGAGCAGGACAACTTCATCTTGCAGCGTGGCGACATCTTGCGGGTTTTCGCACGGGAGGCAGTTACTGGAGCGAGCGAGGTCCACGTAGATGGCTTCATCAAAAATGCGGGCACGTATACCCGCTACGAAGGCATGCGGATCTCGGACTTGATAGTCGCTGCCGGCGGTCTGAGCCCGGACTGTGCCGCGACTATCCAGTACACTCCGGGCCGGTTTGAGGGAGCAAGCCATACTCAGGTTCTGGCACTGAAGGGGACAACGGATCAATTCACGGTGGAGCCTGATCTGGTCCTCAAAGACGATGACCGGATCGGGATAATGGGCAAGAGCGAGTTTACGGTGGTGCCCAGAGTGGCCTCGATTGTGGGCGATATAAAGAGCCCGGGAAGTTATGCTCTGCGCCTGGCCAAAGATGCCGGAGACCAAGTGGATACGGTGTATGACCTCATCGAGCGCTCTGGCGGTTTGTTGGAGGAGGCCAACCCCAAGGGCATAATCCTGTACCGCTTCAAAAACCAGGTAGTAGAGGAAGATCGTGAAGAGAACCTGCAATATGTATTGAACGTGCTGAACCGTGAGAGTGGCCAGACCTCGGCCGTCGCTACTGAAGAGGGTGAGACCGGCGTACTAGCCTCGGCCGCAGGGGAACAGATCGGCGGACTGCTGGGCACGGAGACGGGTGCGTTGCTGGTCGTGCCGCCACGGAAGATAGGCATCTCGCAGTGGATTCGAGCGATACCGATTGACGGCGCCAGATTGATGGCGACTAAGGGTAAAGATGCCAACCTCAACCTTCACCACGGTGATATTGTGAAGATTCCGAGGTTGGTTGATTTTGTCACTATTGTTGGCTGCGTCGGCAAACCCGGTGCATTGGAATATTCTCCGAAGCTGACACCGTGGCATTACCTTGACCGCGCCGGCGGCGCGACGCCTGATGCGGACCTGAAGAGGGTGCTGGTCATGCGCGCCAACAGCGCGACATTCCCCGCTTACCAAGCTCGTATCATCGAGCCCGGAGATGTGGTTATCGTCCCATCTCAGCACATGTTCCGCACACAACACGTGAAGGAACCATTCACTAAGACGCTAACGCAACTGCTCTCCATAGCCGCGGCGGCGTTGATTTTCTAGCTTCGGCCGCTGCGCCGGCACCGACTTTGCCGTGTCTGGAAGCGTAACGAGAATGCCTGTGACTGTCGCGGTCACAGGCATTTTGCGTTGCGGCGAGCAGAGCTCGATGACACGCGTTTCTGGAGCACCTCATAATGCTAATTGAGGGGCGGCTGGAAGCTTCAGTTCATGGTGGCTGAGACCCGCAAAGCCCTCTCCCCCACCTTCTTCCGGACAACGCTCCAGGGTAATCTCCCGGCGGCTAAAAAAGCGCCTGTGCTAACGATCAGCACAGACAGGCGGCCCGCCTTCTCAGGCAAGGCAAATGCTCAGTTCCATTATGCGGCTCACGTGTTGGGTAGCGTGGCGTCTCGTATTGTTCGCTATTGCTCGTCTAGTATCTGCAAGCCCATTTCGCATAGTTGGCTGACCCAATCAGACCAACTGAGTCCGGGCTGCAAGCGGCGGGCCTCGATATGGGCTTGAGATATCCTATAGTCAAGACTCATCGGTACGTAGAAAGTCCTTCTGGCCTTGGGCTCTTCCCCACCTTGCTGGGGCGTCGGTTCGGCCTGCTCCGGCTTGGACGTTTTAGCGTTTTGACGTTTCGGCGCCTCTTCCCTGCGGGGCAAGATATCCTGCAATGTCGGCATTGGCTCACGGGGCATATTTGACTACCTCCTTGGCCAACAAGCGGTATTGCTGGGCGATGTCGCTTGTCGGGTTGTGTGCGATGATACTTTGTCCGGCAATTGCTGCGTACTTTGCGGCGACTCGCTCCGATATTTTCACATTGAAAAGCGGCAACTCAGACTTCGTCAATTGGTTATGCGTGTCAGCCGAAATGCCAAGGCGCTTGTCATAGCGCGTAAGGAGTATTCCTAAGAGCTTAGTGTCCGTCCTTTCCAGCACCTCCATCAGCCGTACCAGGCCCTGCATTTCCCATATGCCGGCCTCCATCGGGACGATGGCATAGTCGGCAGCCACGAGGGCGGCTATGGTCAATTGGCCGAGCGCGGGCGGGCAGTCGAAAATCACGTAGTCGAAGCGTTTCTCGAGCGGCTCGAGGGCGCGCTTGAGGATCTCGGCATCGGCGCTCTTGGCCAGATAAGTTTCCGCCCCGGCGAGGTCCACGGTCGCGGGGATCATACTCAGATTAGGGGTGCCCGTCGCGTAGATGTGGGGGCGCTCTCCGCCGATGAGCTCGCGCACCGAGCCCTGATCCGCCGGGACCTGCAGATTGGCAGTCGCATTCGCCTGGGAATCGAGGTCGAGCAGGAGCGTCTGGAGGCCGCGTTCGGCGAGGGCTGCCGCAAGGTTGACGGCAGTAGTGGTCTTCCCCACTCCGCCTTTTTGGTTCGTAATGGCAATATTCATAACTGTATCCAGATGCTGCGACGTGTCGGCGTTGTGATGATAAGAGCTTAATATTGTTAGCGCCCTGGAGTCAAGACTAAAAAGCAGCATACCGCTTTAACGTTATCAGGGTTTATCGCTAAACCGTTAACACGTTTAGCAGCTAAAACCGTTGAGCGTGTTAGCAGCGTATCGCTTTAGCGTCAAAGCGCTAATAGCACCGGGGATTATGGGTACGTAGCGCTTCGGGCTGCGCAGGGCACATGCGCTGAGGCAGCCAATAGTGTGCCAGGGGGCGTGCACAGGGCAGCAGGGGCTGGATACTTCTCTACACAACGGATAACGTTTTGACGTCTTGACGCTATGGCGATAAATAGTCTTTGGCTGCGCATATTGGGATGTGGACGTTGAATGAGGGAGTGGCTGTGATGTTTTCGGGCCGTAGGAGGGGGCGAGAGGGGCGCACAAATGACAAACAGTAGTTGCCACAAGGCGACGAAAACTGTTTGCCGGAGTGGCGGCACAGTAGGGGAGAGGGCGCATCAAGGTGGGGAGGAAGGCTATAAAACGGCATTTGGCCTTGCAAAAGGTGCTCGCATAATATACTATATTCACAGCCAATAGTCCGCTCCTGCAGCATCATATATGACAGCATTCACAGAAGAGCTCGCTGTGCCGCGATATTAAAACAGGTGCAGCGACACATCACAGCAATACAAGAAGAGGTGTTCGCGCGATGCGGCTTCCGAGGCGAACTGCGGTAGCATTGGCTGTGCTATTGGGTTTACTGGCTGTGGCCGTGGCGTATGTCTTCCTCAGCGGCCAGCAAGAGCAAGTCCCCGAAGTGCCAGAGATGGTGGAGCTCCCCGTTCCCATCGCCGATATTCCTGCTCGTACTGATCTGCGCAAGGATATGTTCGAGCAGAAATCCTTCGCAACTAAAGATATCCCCACCGACGCCATTTCCACTGCCGAATCCCTACATGCGCGTTTGAACTTGAAGGAACTGAAGCAAGGAAAGCCGATTGCTGCCGGGCTGGTAACGGTGCGCAGTACGTCGCTGGCGCTGGCTTACGGTATTCCGGAACACTACCGGGCCATGACGGTACCCGTGAATGACGTATCCGGAGTTGCCAACTTCATCAAGCCCGGCGACCATATTGACCTATTGGCAATATTCACTGCAGCAACCGGGGACAGTGTGGCGAAAACCGTACTGCAGGACATCGAGGTACTGGCAGTGAACGCGGTGACTACGCCGCCGGAAACGAATAACGATGACGATAAGGCGGACAAGCCACAGTCGCGGCGGGGCGCTGAGGAGCGGACGATAACCATTTCAGTGACGCCGCATGATGCCCAGATCGTGGCACTGAGTCATCATACCGGTCAGATCCGCATGACACTGCGGCGTACCGGAGACACACTGACAGAACCGTTGGAGCGATCGAAGTCGTGGGTTCTGATTGGTGAGTTCCCGGCAGCTAAGGATAGTACGCCGGAGGGGGACAGGCCGCCGGGAGCGGACATGGAAACCAAACAGCCGCCTTCGTGGGCGGAGATGTGGGGCTCTGCTGAACCGGCACGGGGTGTGCCGGCAGGCCCGCCGGAGCCGGCAGCAAAACCAAAGGAGCCATCTGTTGAGGTCATCAGAGGCTTGTCGCGGGAATATGTCACACCGGACGAGTAGAAACCATCCGGCGCGGCTCTGAGGAGATGCGTTTCGCAGAGCAGCAGCCGGTGCGGGAAGGAGCGCTGAGATGAAGCAGCAGACACAGCTTCGAGATGTCAGGATCTGGGCGGGCGCATGTGTGTATGTGCCTCTATGGCTCATACTCATCATCATCGCAATCGCAGCAACAGCGCTACCAGCCACTGCCAAGCAGGCAACTCGGGCGTGGCAGGCAGGGAGTAGCCTGGTGGTGCCTGAGGGCCAGGCTCTCATGCTGCACATGGTGGATATGCGACGCGTGCAGGTGACAAATCCAGATGTCGCCGATGTGGTCATTTCGAGTATCGCTCAGTTAGTCGTGTATGGGAAGAAGCGGGGCGTGACCACGTTGTATGTGTGGGACCGGAGAGGTCTGCACGAGTTTGAGGTGTGCGTGACCGGCCAGACAGCCGCCGAGAAGACTGCCGAGGGGCTGGCCAAGGCGCTCGGCGATGATCTGACGTACACAACGGTGGGCGAAGACCTGCTGCTCATCGAGGGCTCAGTCGAGGACAGTGAGCGCCTCGAACGGACGCGCCGTGTCATCGCAGGGCGACGCGGGCCGGTGACATTGATAGACCTGGTGGTATTGGAGGGAGCGAAGCGGGTGCCGGCAGCGAATGCTGCGGCCAAGGCGCTGGAAGAGGTATTTGGAGACAAAATCGAGTATGTGGTGCTCGATGAATCGCGCCTTGTAGTGCAGGGCGACCTCAGCGATGAGGAGGAAGTGGCCCGAGTCGGCAAGGTAATTACGGCAGTGACCAGTGAAGGCCTCAGGATCGTGAATCTGGTACAGTATAATGATGAACTGGCGACGCCGCCGCTGGATAAGATTCGCGCTGCAGTCGGTAAAGATCTGAAGGTATGGCAGGTGAAGGGCCGGACGGTGGCTATTGATGGCACAGTATCTTCCGAGCAGGAGTACGAACGCCTGGGGAAGGTGTTAGCTGCGTTCGTCAAGGATGCCAATCCCATTAACCTGGTGCGGGTAGTGAAGCCCCGGTCGCCCATCAGCGAATATGCCAGGGAACTGCAGGAGGCGTTCGGTCCGGATATCGAGGTCAAGCAGATGGGGCCTGAAACTCTCGCCCTCGAGGGGACCGTGACGAGTTTGGAGATGGCGAAGCACTATCAGGACCTGCTGACAGTGATGGACCCGCCGTACCATGTGGTGGATTATCTGCGTGTCGTCGCACCGTACAAGGAGCGGATAGAGATAGCCGTGCTGGTAGCTGAGATTGACAAGGATGATATGGACCAGTTGGGTGTGGAGTGGGGAGATGATTCACCGGAACACGCTAGGGCTGAGCAGCCGGTATTCATCGGGATTGAAAACGGAGTGCGGACGATAGGGGAGATCATGGCCGCTCTGGATCTGCTGCTTCAGGATTCGAATTCGCGAGTGCTGTCACGGCCCAAAGTGATGGTTAATGACGGCGAGCAGGCTCAGATACTGATTGGCGGTGAGGTCCCGATCCCGATCGTGGAGCCAAGCGCCAGCGGCGTAGCAACAGTGACCATACAGTATAAGCCATACGGGGTGCAGCTCTATATTACGCCGACGCTCAAGAACGACGGCAAGACGATTGATATGGATATCAACCCGGTTGTGAGCTCACTGGACTGGACCAACAGCGTAACGATAAGCGGTTTCAACATCCCGGCCATGCGCAGTTCCGAGGTGACAACGAAGGTAAGTCTGGTGAGCGGCGGGATGTTGACACTCGGCGGGCTGTTGCAGCGCGAACAGGCGGAAATAGTGCGAAAGATTCCGGTGCTGTCGGATATTCCGGTAATCGGGAATCTGTTCAAACACAAGAGTTTCAGCGCCGGGGATACGGAATTGGTAATCTTCGTCTCGCCACGGATAGCTACGGACTCGCACCACGAACCCGGGTATAAACACCCACTGGATAAAGATCTTGAAGAGATGAGGAAGATACCGGAATAGTGCGGAGGCAAAGCTTGCGCCGTTAGTTTGCGGCAGGCAAAGGTCCCTGGGGGGGAAGCCTCACGGGTCGGCATTTGCTCACAAGCTGGAGACATAACGACAATGTCAGAGAACAGGCCGGCGGGGTAGAAACGTCATAGTTAGTGAGAGGCGGGAGCAAGCAACAGGGTAAAGCAGTTAGAAGTGGGGTAGAATAGAGAGAGCGGCAGCGGCAGGCCGACACGTTTTGGTGTGTCTCGGCGCAGACCGTTCTGGAATAGTCTCACAATGGAGCGGCGGCGATGGAAAATGCAGGCGGCGAGAAACCGATAAGGGTAGTAATCTCGGAGGCGAATCCGGGCTCTGCGGATCAGTTGCGGCAGATGCTGATGCGGCTGGTAGCGGGCGGACGGAAGGTTAGCATAGCGGGCTATGCGCGTGACGGGCTTGAGGTAGCGCAGATGGCCGTCCACATGCAGCCGGATCTGATGTTCATAGATACGGAGATGCCTGGAATAGACGGCTTCGAGGCGTGTAAACTTGCCATCGCCGCTAACCCGGACACGATCTGTGTGATGGTGGCCGATAACGTAACGCCGGAGTTGGTGCAAGCCTCGATGCGTGCGGGTGCCAGAGGCCTGCTGGATCTGGCCAAGCCGGAAAGTGACCTCCGTGAACTTGTGGACGAGTTTGTGGAGCTGCGGCAGACAAAGGAGAAGCCGGAGTTCGCCCTGGCCACGGACCCGGAGAAGATGCCGGTGTCAATCGCGGTGACGGCGGCGAAGGGCGGAATTGGTAAAACGACGGTGGCGACGAACCTGGCCGTACTGCTCGCCAAGCGCTTTCCGGACCAGGTGGTGCTGGTTGACTTCTTCGGCCAGTTCGGTAATGTGGCGCTGAGCCTGGATTTGCGGCCCTCGTTCAGCATCCAGGACCTGCTTGGCTACGAGGAGTTGGATGTGGAGTTGGTTGAGGGGCACCTGGCACATCATGATACCGGCCTCAAGGTGCTGCCCGGTGTGGCGAGGGGGAATCAGGAGGAACTAGCCGACGTAGATATCCCGCAGCTTGCCTCGCTGCTGGGCATGTTGCGGCGGAAAAATCGCTTCAATGTTTTCGATCTCCCTGCGCTGCTATTCCCGGCCAGTCCCTATGTGCTGTCGCGTTGCCAGCATATCATAGTATTGACAACACTTGATGACATCGTGACGATACGCGATACGGCGGCTCTCACTGAGCTCATCGTCAAGAGTAATGTGCCCGTCGAGCGGATCAAGCTGGTGGCGAACCGCGTGCACAAGGCGAATGACTTCACCATTCAGAATGTGGAGGAAGCGACGGGGATGAAGGTGTGGGCACAACTGCCCAATGAATATACCGTGGTCAGCAAGGCGCGCAATGAGGGGATACCGTTTGTGGTGAGCCGTCCGCGCGAGGCGATCAGTCAAGCATTGGCTGAGCTGGCGAAAAGGATTGTGGCAGAGAGCACTCCGGAACATATAGCAGGGACAAATGAATAACCGGCGCAAGCGGGGCGCCCCGCTTGCATGGGAGTTTGCGCAGCAAACTCCATGGTGCGCGTCAGATACGCACCACTCCAACGATCACCATAACGATAAAACATACAGCATAAGCCGGGGCGGGGGGATTGGTGATATAAATGAGAACAGATGATGCTTCGGTAACGAGGCAGATGGCGGCAGACCTGGGCATATCAGTCGAAGAAGCAGAGGCGCTGGACACCATCGGGACTCAGGTGCATCAGCGGCTGCTGACGGATACGGACTACCGGACGCTACAGTTTATGACTGAGCCGGAGCTGGTGGAACGGATACGGACGCTGGTGGAGATAGTCAGTCGCGACAGGGAGATATCGCTGTCGGCCCGCGCGAAGGAACAAATGCTTGCGGAAGTGCTCAATGAGGTGGTGGGCTACGGGCCGATCCAGACGTTTCTTGACGACCCAACGATATCAGAGGTCATGGTCAATGGGCCCGACAGCGTGTATATCGAGCGGCGGGGGAAGGTAGAGGCAACGACGCGGCGGTTCATGGATGACGCGCACGTGATGCGGATTATCGAGAAGATCATCGCGCCGCTGGGGAGACGTATTGACGAATCGACGCCGATGGTTGATGCGCGTCTGCCGGACGGGTCTCGCGTCAACGCAATCATCCCGCCGATTTCAGTAGTAGGCCCGTGTGTGACGATTCGGAAATTCTCGGCGGATCCGCTCACGGGCGAGGACTTAGTCGGCTTTGGCACGTTTTCGGAGACAATGCTGACGTTTCTGCAGGGCTGCGTGAATGCGCGACTGAATATCGTGGTATCCGGCGGGACGGGTAGCGGCAAGACGACGACGCTGAACGTGCTGTCTGCAATGATCCCGCACGACGAGCGAATAATCACCGTCGAGGACGCGGCGGAGCTTCAGTTGCAGCAGGAGCACGTGATCACGCTTGAGAGCCGTCCTTCGAACCTCGAGGGTCGTGGCGAGATCACGATTCGGGATCTGGTGCGCAACTGCTTGCGGATGCGTCCGGATCGAATTGTGGTGGGGGAGTGCCGGGGTGTCGAGGCGCTGGATATGCTGCAAGCGATGAATACGGGCCATGACGGCTCGATCACGACGGTACACTCCAACAGCCCGCGCGATACACTCTCCCGTCTCGAGACGCTGGTGTTGATGGCAAATGCCAACTTGCCGTCACGTGCGATTCGCGAGCAGATCAGCTCGGCAATTGACCTGATCATCCATCAGGAGCGTCTGCGCGACGGCTCTCGGCGGTTGACGAATGTGACGGAAGTGCAGCGGATGGAAGGCGATGCGATAGTGTTGCAGGACCTCTTCGTCTTCGAGCGGGAGGGGTTTGCGCCCGACGGCAACATCATCGGCCACCACGTGCCATGTGGTGTGCGTCCACTCTTCATGGATCGGATGGAGTCCGAGGGTATCACTTTCAGTTGGGAAATATTTGACCCGCAAGCGAATATGTGAGGGAGGAGTTGCAGCGTGCCGTGGTGGGTGCCCTTGATCTTCGTCTTTATCGCAGTAGCCGGCGGGACGATGACGTTACTCTCGGCGGCCATTTCGGCGTTTGAGCTGCGAGCGCGGCGACTGGCGCAGTTGAAGGAGGGCCGTCCAGTTCAGCCGGACATCACCCCCTCGGTGCGGAAGGATAAGGTTGCGATTGACCCGGCACCGATGTTGACGGGTGTCCTACAGAACTCAGAGATCGGCAAGCAATTGCAGCTGGCGCTGCTACGTGCGGGACTGGTATGGCGGCCATCGGAGTTCGCCGCGCTGTCCGCATTTGGGCTATTGCTTGGCTATATCATCGGGTGGCTTGCAGGTCACCACAGCATGCCGCTGGCAATCATCACGGCACTGGTAGGTGCGGCGGTGCCGTACGTGTATGTGAAGGTGAAGCAGGGCCAGCGGGGGGCGCGCATGACGGCCCAGATTCCTGACATGCTGGACATTCTGTCTTCTTCACTGCGATCGGGACATTCTTTCCTCAGCGGGGTGCAGATTGTGGTCACCCAGATGGCGCCTCCGTTGAGCGATGAGTTTGAACGCGTGCTGCAGGAGGTAAAATTTGGGGCTTCGTTGAGTGATGCGCTGACGGAACTGGTGCTGCGGACTGAGAACTATGACATGGAGCTGATCATATCGGCGGTGCAGACGCAGCTGGCTGTCGGCGGTAACCTGGCCGAGATTCTGGACAATATCGGGACAATGATTCGGGACCGGGTACGTCTAGCGGGTGAAATAGCGGCAACGACAGCCGAGGGGCGTTTCTCAGCAATGATACTGGTGGGGATGCCATTTGTGTTGGCTTTCCTGGTAAATTCGGTCAGCCCGGGGTATCTGTCGCCCCTGGTGACCGATACATATGGCCAGATGATGCTGGGGGCGGCAGCAGTTCTGATGACAGTAGGTGTGTTGATCATTCGCAGTATGCTGGATATCGAGCTGTAATGGGCGCAAGCGGGGCGGGGCCGAACGCGCCCAGATGCAAGCTGACCCCGAATGTTTTTACGATGTGCAGAGGTGTAGAAAGATGCTTTGGCTAATCATTGGGCTTGTGTTGGTGGCTGCGGTGGTGCTTTATCTGGGATTTGCGCAGCCGACATCCGACGACCGGGTGCAGCGACGTCGCGAGACACTGCTGCAGGACAAAGACTCCGGGGCGAAGGTCCGCTCGGTGGTCTCAGAAGAGCTTTCGGCATCTTTCAGCGAACGGATCCTGCAGCCTGTCATTGATGTAATCGCCACGCGGCTTGCGTCAGCGGCGCCGGAGGGCATGATTGAGACTGCGCGGAACAAGCTGGCCGCTGCCGGCTATCCGCTAGGTCTGACAGAGCCGGTATTCCTGCTGTTGCGAGGCGGTGCAGCGCTGGCGGGGGCGGCGGCATCGTACACGGTTTTTCTGACGCTGGCGGATGCGGCGCCGCTCATGCGGATGGCGATAACACTCTTTGTGCTGATAGCGATTGCGATGGGGCCGGATTACTTCGTGTCAGGTCGGATGAAGGCGCGGCAGACGATAATCCGCCGTTCCCTGCCGGACCTTCTGGACTTGCTGGTTGTGTGCACGGAGGCAGGGATGGGTCTTGATGGCGCGCTGGCGGAGGTTGTACGGCGCAAGGAAGGGCCGCTGGTGGATGAGTTCAACCGCACACTAGTAGAGGTGCGTCTGGGGAAGCGGCGCAGCGACGCATGGCAGGATATGTCCGGCCGGGTGCAGGTGCGGGAGTTGGCGACCCTCGTAGCGGCGTTGTATCAGGCGCAGACGATGGGTGTGAGTATCGCACGAGCTTTGCGAACGCACTCCGATGCTATGCGCTCGCAACGCAGCATCCGGATCAAGGAGCAGGGGGCGATTCTGTCCACGAAAATGCTGTTTCCGATGATATTATGCATATTTCCAGCTCTTTTTGTTGTGATACTGGGACCAGGCGCGATTCAGATAATGCGTACCCTTGGTGGAGGTCTTGGTGGGGGGTAAAACCAAGCTGCGGATTGGAGAGGTAAGACATATTGTGAAGATGCGACTTATCGGGCGTACGAGTGAGTAGAAGGGGACGGAAGACGCCCGTTGAGCCTTCCCCAAGATGATGGCTGTTAGCGTCATCTAGGCTCATACAGGAACCGCACTGCGGTGACCTGAGGAGGAGACGCATATGGACGTAGAGCGACGCTTGGTGCTGATGGTTGATGACGATCCGATGATTCGTGAGGCGGTGGTCGCAAGACTGGAACTCGACGGCTTTGAGGCTATCGAGGCGGGTAGTGGGCAGCAAACTTTTGAGATTCTGGAGACGCGAACTCCGGATCTGATCATACTCGACCTTGGCCTGCCGGATATTGACGGTGTCACCATCTGCCAGCGTATCAGGCACAAATCGGGTGTCCCTATCATCATGTTGACGGCAAGGGCGGAGGAAGTCAACCGGGTCGTCGGTCTGGAAGTGGGCGCGGATGACTACGTAACCAAGCCGTTCAGCTTTGATGAACTCGTGGCGCGGGTGAAAGCGGTCCTGCGCCGCGTGGACCCGAGCCGAGGAATAGCCCCGCCGAGTCCGATCCTCAAGGCCGGCGATATCGAGATAGACACCGAAGGTCATCAGGTGACGATAGCCGGTAAGACCGTGGACCTGACCCCAACGGAGTTTGGGCTGCTGCAGGCTCTCGCAGAGCAGCCTGGGAAGGTATTCAGCCATCAGGAACTGCTGCGCAAGGTCTGGGACTACGACCAGTATGACACCCATCTGGTGGAGGTGCATGTTGCGAATCTGCGGGGCAAGATTGAGAAGGACGCCCGCAAGCCGAAGCGGATAGTAACAGTACGAGCGGTCGGCTACAGGTTGATGACCGACTGAGCAGCAGGAGACATCATGAAAGGCCCGGAGACAACTCCGGGCCTTTTTTTGGTGCGGACTGAGCGGCTCAGATGTCGTGACCGAGGTCTCGGGCCAGTTCATCCACCTCTTCGGCACCGTCCGCGAGAAGAGCTTCTTCATCGTCGAGCAGTATGGTAAGGAGGCGCTGGAACTCGCCAGCGTGCTCGCGTTCCTCATCGGCGATGTCGAGCAGGACGGCTTTGGCAAGCTCATTGTCAGTGGCATCGGCGTGTGCCTGATAGAGGTTAATGGCCTCCATCTCGGCAGCAAGGTTGAGGCGGATGGCTCTGATGAGCTCGCTAAATGTCATCTTGCGTTCCGGGACATTCCCGCTGAAGGGATCGGCAAAATCCGGCATTTTGTCACCTCCTATCCAGTGCTTTGAGCTCGTTGCTTTACGTCCCTGCCAGGGCGCGGCAGTGGGGCATTACTTCGCCGTCGCAGGGAGCATCACCTACCGTCACCGGTCGCTACGGGAGTTGCAGTTCCGCCCACACAGCAAGGTGATCCGAAATACCGCTATCAAACGTGCCGGAGCGGAGAACCCGGAAATGCGGTGAGACCCAGATGTAGTCAATACGCCAGAGGGGACGGTTGCGCTTGAAGGTGAGCCCGCACCCGAGCCCGCGGGCAGCGAAAGCATCTGTGGCATGGGGCCGGAGCCAGGACAATGCCGGGATATGCGGCGGGGTGTTGAAATCGCCGGCGATAATGAATAGCTCGTCCCGATCGCCGGCCCACGTGGCGATGTCTGCTATCTGACCGCGGCGCATATCCACGCCGCGCTTGAGGTATGAGCGGGGATGTGCCTTCAGGCCGGCGCGACGCGAACCTTTCGGGCAGAAAAGTAAATGCACGTCGAGGAGGCTGATTTGGCGGTCGCCAAGCTGGATGTTGAGTTCGTGAGCGGGTCGCCAGCTGGCAGTGAGGTTGACCTCCCGGGAGGAAAGCACCTGCAGCGGGGCACCTTGTTTCCGCCCGGAGGTGGCGTCTGCGGCAGGGAAGAGGGATGCCCGGCGCAGATAAATGCGGCGGCCTTCCAGAGTCACGCACTCGTATCCGCTGAGGGCTTCGCGATAGCTCCTGTGATTGGCCTCCTGGGTGATAAAAATATCGGGGTCAAGTCGCTTGATGGCATGATCCAACTCGTCCAAGCGCTCGTACTCGTCATGGACATTCCAGGTGGCGACGATGAGCGTGTTGTCTGCCTGCGGGGCGATCGGGAAGTTTAGATGGAGACCGACAAAGGCGAAAAGTGTCGCCGGCAACATCAAGAGCGCGATGACAATGCTGCGAGTATCCCAACCGATCAGCGCGGCCAGTAACGCAATGGCGACGAAGCCCAGCCACATCGTCTGGGGAGCATAGGCAAGTGCGGTAGTCGGCCACCACGCTTCTCCAGGCCAGTATATCAGCACTCGGCCGAGCACCAGCAGGCACAGAGAAGCTGTCACCACCCAGCGGGCAAAGCTACGCCGCCGGCCGGCGGTTGCATGCAGCAGGATCTGTGAGTGAGATGGTGGCAATGTGACACCTTGTGGCGGGCCCTACCCACCACCATCGCAGGCCGCAAGTGAGGGCTACAGACAGGGCCCAGATGGCTCAGGCGGCAGGGAGGTAAATATAGACATAATACAATGCGGCCAGGCTGCCGAAGAAAATGGGAACGGCATAGGGCAAACGTGCCTGCGGGGCCGCGGTCTCGATGTCAATGGGCATCTTATGGAAGATGCGTGAGTACAGGGAGCGGACGAGATTGCGCAGACTGGCGCGCAAGTACCCGCGCCATAATGCCACGACGATCGCCAGTATGCCGCCGGCGAGTGCAGTACCGATGAATGCGTAGAAAAGGAATACATAGCCCTGCAGGGCGCCGATGGCGGCGAGCAGCTTGCTGTCACCGGCCCCCAGGATGCGGCCCAGAATGTTGATTACAAACCACAGGCCGACACCGATGACCACGCCGAAAAAGCTGCCCAGCAGGCCCTCGAGGCCCCAGCCCCCGATGAGCGTATTGAGCACGAGGCCGAGCAGCACAAAGGGGGCAGTCAGAGCGTTGAATATCTTGCCCCACTTGATGTCGGTATAAACGGCCGCAAGCATCACGACAACCGTCGCGGCGACCGTCGTCCACTGGAGTATCTGTGTCGCTTCGGGTGTAAGCATGAGCCGCCGGTGATTATAGCAGTGATAGGTGAGCACGGCAAAGGCAAAATGCGAAGGGCATTCAGGGCTAACCGCCGGCAGGGATGATTTCAGCGGCCTCCTCCGGGGGCGTTTGCCGGAGTGCCTCCGCCTCGCGGGCGCGAGCATGCGCCAAATCGTGTGATTCCCGGGTGAGTATCGCCGCAAAAATCCAGAAGTAGATACCGGAGGCAGCATCATACAGTGCGCCACCGATGAGCAACTGCGTAATCATTGAGACCATCGGCGCAACCATTGCGCAGAATATGTAGTGATCTTCGTCTTTGGGAGCGTTGCGTGCAGTGCGGATGGCTGTCCTCATCAATACATACAACATCCAGACCCAGAAGACGAAGCCCGGAATGCCCATTTCGGCGAGAACGCGGCCGATCTCGTTCTCAATAAAGCTGAGTTGGCCGTGCTCCAGTGAGCGGCCGCGCAACTCATCGAAGATGCGACCGCTGCCGGACCCGGTTGCGAGTCCGTACCCGAGCGGACGCTTATTGAGTTCCTCCCAGCTTCGCTGAAACGGTACTCGCAGGCGGTCGGCGACGATCTCCACGGAGACGTTCTCGACAATTCTCTCGGTGCCCGTTTCGGCGACTGTCGGTATTAGCCATTTGAGCGAGACGAGCGCTGCAAGGCCGAGAATGATAATCATCAGGGCCTTGCGCCGCAGCAGCATCACAAAAACGACGAGGCCGACGAGAGCACCGAGGAATGCACCCCGAGTGCCGGAAGACATCATACCGCCAACAGCAAGTACGGCAATGCCGAAGAAGAGGAGGCGCTGTGTCGGGCGCTTGTAGTGCATCACAAAGCCGAGAGACAGGAATGTGGCGATGGCACAGAAATTGGCGAACAGGGGCGGGGAATTGAGGATCGAGGTGGCACGCCCGACGTACCATTTAGCGGCATCGGCCAATTCGGGTACCGCCGCGAGGTGGTCATACCCCATGATGCTCTGGTATATGCCGTAGGCGGCTATAGGTACGGACGCATAACAGACAAATTTCATCAGTCGTAGCTGTGTCTCTCTATCCCTAAAACACACATACGCCGGGTAGTAGACGGGGATCCAGAGTATCCAGGAGCGGAAGCCTGCCAGTGCGAGGCGCAAGCTGTGGGTCGAGGGTGCGGCCATCATTGCCGTGGCGTATGCTGCGAAGAGCACAAAGGGAGCCGAGATGCTCTGGCTGAACCAACTGAAATTACGATCCCGCAAGCTGATATAGAGAAAGCGCACCACGATGAACATCAACTGTATGTCCTTGATGATCAGCGTGAAAAACGACGGTGAAATAGTCTTGTATACGCCCTCGATGAGACCAAGAACGAGCAATGCGTAGATCGAGAACTCCAAGGACATCATGCTGCCGACAAAGCCGGCGATAACCATTATGCCGAGGATACTCTGCCAGATACTGCCGCTGACGCCGAGGATAAGCAGGCCGACAGCGACACTGACGCCGGCGGTCACCGCAAAGATGATGAGAGTTGTGTTTACAAGCCGGCGTATGTCCATGAATGTGCCTCGGAATAATTGGGCGGGGATGCTTTGGATCCCGGGGCCATTTTAGCACATTTGCCCCCGGCAATGAACATTTTACGGTAACGAGGGGATGGGTGGATGCAGCAGCGCAGCTACCGGCTCCCGGTCCTGGGAGTGGCTCCGTGCCGCGAACTTGTGGTGAAAGTGCCGCCAACAAAAAAGAGGAAGCCCGGCCATCCTGAGGGAAAGGTATTTCGGCGGGAGATATTGGCGCAGCCAGGACGGAACATGGCACGACACCATAGCCTGTGTGACAGTTATTTGCTTGGTGGCGGCTGCTCTGCTTGCTTATTGCCATCGGGAGGCCCAGTAATGGAGCAGTTGAGAGTCGAATTTGCTGATGAAGCGGAATTGAATTCGCGTCGGGCGGGCAGGCATACCTGTGCAAGAAACGCGGGTGCCCACGTGGGAAATCGGCGATTGAGTGGCGCCTTACTGGTGCTGCTGATGCTGAGCGTAATCTGCGTATGCCCGGCGCAGGTGGCAACCGGCCCGGGAGACGCAGCAGACACACAAATAGGTCTTGCCGAACTGCCTGCCGCAATGCTCAATTACACTATCAAGCCAAATGACGCACTCGATATCGTGCTCTGGCAGGCCGAGGCGCTGGTTATCAACGCACGCGTGGTAGTAGCAGATACCGGCACGATCACTCTGCCGCAGGTCGGCCAGATGGCCGTGGGTGGCAAGACGGTAGGCGATATACGCTACATGCTGAAGAGGGCGTATCAGCCGCTGTATCCGGGTGCGACGCTGCTGGTCATGGTGCCGGGCACGGGCGAGGGCCGGCAGCTACTTGCGCCGGAGGAAGCCGGCGATGTCCGCGCGGTTATCCCGGAGCGGCTTCTGCGACCTGCTGACGGTATCGTGATCCGCTGCTGGACCGGTGACAAGGAATTCGTCCACATGGCGGCCATCATCTCCAACGACGGCACGATGATGCTGCCGCCGTTCGGAACAATCCAGGCTACACAATTCACCACCGGGCAACTCCAGGATTACCTAAGCAAGCGCTACCAGTCGATTTACCCGCGCAGCGCGGTGGAAGTGCGGCCGCTTTCAGGCGAGGAGATGGCGCTATGGGGTAAGTATATCGCAGGCCGCGAGCAGGTTACGCCCGAGGCGCTCTATCCAGAGACGGGCCGCCTATATCCGCCGGACGTTGATGCCGGTGTGTTCTTCAACAATCTACCGCGCTTCGGGACGACACTGTTTAAGCGCGCGCTGAAAGAGCCTGCCGAACGCTACGCGCGGTCACTGCCGCCGACGCCGACCGAATCCGAAGTGGGTGCTGCCGAACTGCTGGCCAGTGTTCCGGTGCCATCAGATTATCTGCTGGGACCCGGTGATGAGTTGGCCATCCGCTCCTGGACGGGCGCAGTCGAGCACTATGCGGACACCGCAGTCGTCTCGCAGCAGGGGACAATCTATATTGCGTTGCTCGGAGAGATGGCGGTGGGCGGCGTGACACTTGCCGAGTTCCGCCAGATTCTCAAGCAGCGCTTCGCCCATTTCTACCAGGATGCGCAAGTGACGGTGACGATGGCGCGCATCCGGACGATTGACGTGTATCTAACCGGCGATGCAAATCGTCCGGGGCGATATACTCTGAGCGGCACGGCGACAGTCTTCAGCGCGCTGTACGAGGCGGGCGGGCCGTCAGATATCGGGAGCCTGCGGAATATCGTGCTGCTGCGTGGCAAGCAACCGGCGCGACACATTGACCTGTATGACTACCTGCTGGACGGGGAATCCAGCGCCGACGTGGCGCTGGAGCCCGGTGACACCATATTCGTGAGACCGGCGGGTGATGTCATCGGCATCGCCGGGCAGGTAAGACGCCCCGCACGGTATGAAACTGCACCGAATACTTCGCTTGCGGATGCCATCAAGATGAGCGGCGCACTGCAAGCCGCCGGCTATGCGCCGAATGTCGAAGTCTGGCGCGTGGCCGGACACGCCGACCGGCACGTCATCAATGTGGATCTGACCAAATCCGGTGATGAGTTCATAATCCAGAACGGCGACCTGGTGTTGGTGCGACCCGTGGTCGAGCGGCCCGCAAATGCAGTGGAACTGATTGGCGCCGTGAAAAGGCCCGGCATCTACGAGGTGGGGGAGGGGGGCCTGACGCTCAGCCAGCTTCTGAGCAAGGCACAAGGTCCCAGCGACAGTGCCTATATCAAGCAGGGTTCGGTGTGGCGACTCAATGATGACAATATCTATGAGATGCACGCCTTCAATGTCAAGCTGGCCATGGCCGGGGACGCACAACACAGCTTCGGGCTGGTGCCGAATGACAAGGTTTTCGTCTATGAGCAGGAGGAGGTGCTGCAACCCCGGCAGGTGATTGCCGGAGGCTCGGTGGGCAATCCGGGCATGTTCTCATGGGTGGCAGGGATGCGAGTAAGCGATCTGCTGCTGCAGGCGCGTGGCGTACTGCCGAATGCCTACGTCGAACGCGCCGAACTGTTGCGCATCGGTCCCGACAAGCGCCCCCAGCTTATCCCGGTCAGTCTCACAGCCATCGCCGCCGGCGACGCCACCGCCGATATGGTGCTGCAGCCGGGAGACAGGCTTACCGTCTATGACCGCATGGAGCGCGAAGACACCGCTACGATAAGCGTGTCCGGCTTCGTCAACAAGCCGGCTGAATACACGTTCTATGAGGGGCTGCGCGT
This sequence comes from uncultured Armatimonadia bacterium, assembly GCA_964498775.1. Taxonomy (GTDB): domain Bacteria; phylum Armatimonadota; class Zipacnadia; order Zipacnadales; family UBA11051; genus UBA11051. The sequence continues at coordinate 32,196 of CAZCJS010000001.1, read as the reverse complement.
AAGTGACGCGATCTACCTAGCCGGCGGGCTGCGTCCCGAGGCTGCCGATACGATCATTTACTCGCAGGGCAACAGCACCAACGAAACACAGACCCTGCGCCTGAGGCTGACCAGGAACGGCAAGGAATTCACAGTCGAGCCGGACATCACTCTCGGCGACTACGACCATGTGGCCGTGCAAGGTAGCGGGGATATCATCGTCAAGCCGCGCGTGGCTGCGATAGAGGGTAGAGTGCAGAAACCCGGGGTGTACACGTTGCACTACACTGAGGAGGAGCCCGAGACGGTCTATAAACTGCTGCAGAAGGCCGGCGGGGTCAGTGATGATGCCAACCCCAACGGCATCATCGTCTATCGGCGGCGCGGGGTACTCGTTGCCGGTCGTCAGGGGGACAATGTCGAGGATGTCATGCGCACCTTCAACCGGGAGCTATCCTCACAGACTACCGATCCGCGCATGTTGACGCAGGCCGAGAAAGAGGGGGCCGTCGGGGGCCAGATCGGGACGCAACTCGCAAGTGTCTTCGGGGATGGAAGCACGATCTCGGTAGTCACGCCGCCGCGGTTACTGAATGCCAAGCAGTGGGCGCAGGCGATTCCAGTTGATGGACAGGCGCTCATCCGGACTAAAGGCCGCGAGGGCGATGTGGAACTGCGCAATGGTGACGTCGTGGTCGTGCCGAGGATTTCGAGCGTTGTCTCCGTGCTGGGGACGGTGGCACGACCAGGGGCGCTACGCTACCAGGAAGGCAAGACGTGGCGGGACTACATACAACAGTCCGGAGGAACCGCCAGTGATGCAATGGTTAGTCGCATCGTTGTCATCCGCACTAACGGACAAGTAGAACTGGCGCAGACAGTTAAGGACATTCGCCCCGGTGATGTCATCTTGGTGCCCTCACAATACCAGGTGCGCATGATTCAGAAGGACAAAACCTGGGTGCGTGTGACCAAGACACTAATCGGTATCGCTGCGGCAATATTGGTCTTCTGACAATAAAAAACGTTGTGGAGGACAGGCATCCCATGAGTGGAGGACATCATTGCCTGTCAATGCCGTCGCCTTTGTCGTCCACCGTTGCCGCATATTATATTTTATGCCGTTGGAGGACAGGCATCCTTGCCTGTCAATGCCGTTTACCAATGCCGTTGGCTTTTCCTGTTCGAGCGACAAACCAAAGGGCGCAGATTATGCGAAAGACTAGACGCCATCTCCCGCATATCGAAACCGACGGGGCAACCTATTTCATCACCTTTACTCTGAGAGAAGGAGTAACAGTGGATCTCACAACTCCGCCTGTCGCCGCGATTATCACTGGAGCACTCTGCTACTTCGCCGGTAGTAGATATCTGCTGTATGACTATACCATAATGCCAGACCATGCACACGCGATTATTAAACCACTAACGGAGGAATCCGGGCGTAACTCCCTGCGCAAGATAATGCACAGCATCAAGAGCTGGACAGCGACCCGCATAAACGAGTGCGTCGGGCATACAGGCCATCTGTGGCAAGATGAGAGTTGGGATCGCATAATCAGAGGGCGGGCGGACTACGAGGAGACAGCTCATTACATATGGAACAACCCCATGGAGCGAGGGTTGGTTGACGATCCGGCCAAATGGCCTTGGTGGGGACGAGGTGGCAACGACGAAGTCGAGGACAACGAACGGCATGGGCCAACGGCAAATGCATTGCTCAACGGCATTGACAGGCAAGGATGCCTGTCCTCCAAACAACGTGAAACAAACGACAAATGAGGCGAAGAATAGCAAATTATGCCTGAGTACAAAGCTGATGCGGCCGCATCAAGTGACTCGCCGTTGAGCTATATGCAGATCCTTCGGGAGCAACTGAAGGCGCTGTTGTGGCTGGCCGTTATTGTGCTGGCGGCCAATCTAGCGTTCAACTTGTTGCTGCGGCCTCGCATCTACATTTCGCAAACGACGCTGGTCACCACCGGCAGCTCACCTTCCAGCGGCCTGTTGTCAAGCCTGCGCGCAGCCGGTATCGGCTCGGAATTCATGCTGCCGATGCTCGGCGTTTCCTCCGATGCCCAGCTCTGCTCGCAGATCATCCGCAGCGAGTCGGTGCGGCGCGAAATCGTCCAGCAGCATAATCTCGACGAAGTGCTGAAGGCCGAGCACCCCGAGGACGCAGTCGAAACACTGGGCGAGCTGACCGATGTCGAGGTCGAGATGCCCAATATCGTACGTGTTGCAGTCAAGCTGCCGGCCCGCCCACTGGGTATCGCCGGTGCAGAGAATGAGCAGATCGCCGCAGCAACGGCGGAGGTGGCGGAGAGCTATATCACCGAGTTGCAGCAGCGCCTCAGCGGCTTCCAGTTGTCCTCGGCGAAACGCAGGCGCGTATTCCTGGAGCAGAAGAAGGCCGAGCTGAAGAAGCAGTTGGAGGAGGCGGAGCTGGAACTGGCCCACTGGCAAGCGGCCAATCGGCTCATCGCTCCCGCCGAGGTGGCGCAACTAGTCGGCAGGCACCTCGTGGAATTACAGAGCGCGGTGGAAGAGGCGCGGATACTGCGAGCTTCGACGCATCAGCAGATGGCCGAGGCGCGCAGACTCGCCGGCATAGAACCCGAAATGCTCACCGGCTCAGAACAGAGAACCGCCGACCCGGCAATCAAGGCACTGCGCGAAGACATGGTCAAGCTGCAGCAGGCACTCGCGACGGTCAGGTTCGTACAGATGAAGACTGACGCGCACCCGGATGTTCAGCGCCTCGAGGTGGAGCTGGCGACCGTCGAGGAGAAGCTGGCAGAGGCCGAGGCGAAACAGTTGCGGACCGCTCAGAAGACGTTGCAGGCTAACCCGGTGCGGATGAACCTGCTGGAGCAGATAGCCACCCTCAAGATTACCGCCGAGGCGGAAGACGCCAAGGCCAGAGGGTTCTCGCAAGCGCTTGCAAAGGCCGAGGAGAGCATCACCGGGCTCTCGGTACAAGAACTCGAGTACGGTCAGAAGCTGCGGGCGGCGAAAGTAAAGGAAACCGTCTATGAGGCGGTGGTCGAGCAATATGAGGCGGCGCTGGTCGCCGAGCAAGCCGAGGAACCCGGCTTTCATGTACTAGACCCGCCGATCGTCCCGTACAAGGCCGCCAGCCCGAAGCTGGTACCGTCGGCGATAATTGCAGTACTCCTGGCGCTACTTTTGGGGGCTATAGTGGTACTGCTGCGCGGGACGATGGAGCCACGCAGCAACTCCGCAGGCGCATGAGGCAGCCCGACAGGCGAGGCCGCCTGCCGTCGAGGACAGCCCGTTGCTAGTGCCCGGCTACGGCAGCGGCAAGACCAAAAACGCCACGGTGAGCCATGCCGAACAGTAGCAATTCGCTGAGGACATCCGCCGAGCTTAGTGCAGCCGCCGTCATCGCACTTGCGGCGGGCGTCTGGATCGCAGGCGCTGAGAACCCCTGGGCAAGCGGCCTGATTGCCGTCATCGCCGCACTATGTCTGGCACAGACTCTCGGCATTATCCTCAAAGACGGAGATATTTTCGCCCCGCCGGCACTGTTCATCGCCTTCACCGCCATCTTCTACATCATCCGCCCGCTGGCAATCCTCAACGCATCCCCGACCGTCGTCCAGAGCTTCTCACAAGCCGATATGTGCGCCGCTTTGGCGATAGTGATTCTCTCCACGGTATGCTTCTATGCCGGTTACTGGCTACCGATGAACAAGCCGCTTGCGAGGAAACTGCCGGTCGGCTCGCCGTACTGGTCGCGGCAACGAACCTATGCGCTGGCGGCGGCGATCCTGGCGCTCTCATGCCTCGCCTGGTGGCTTTTCTTGCGCCATGTGGGCGGCTGGCTTTACTGGATGCTGAACCTGCATTACGGGGTCCACCACCTCCGCGCAGGCGTCGGCCATTTGTATGTACTCGCATCGTTCGGCGGACTGGCGTTTATCGTGCTGTATGCGTATGCGCTGAGGTGGCAGGGCAGTCGGGTCGCCCCCTGGGCAGTCGCGCTCGTCACCCTACCGATACTACTGAGCCTGGGCGAGCGAGGGATGTTGATAGTCTGGGTGCTGATGGCTCTTGCGCTGTACCATTACCTGGGGCGGCGTCTGAGCTGGCAGCGGGCAGCGCTCTATCTCGTGCCTGTTGTCGTCATCTTCCTGGCCGTCGGAATATGGCGCGAGCAGACGACCGGGGCCACGGGGTCGCTGCAGGCACGACAAAGCGCGGCATTTCAGGGCAGTCTCACATCATTCGACATGCTGCTGTATATCGTGCACAGCACTCCCGCCGAGCTGGACTACCAGTGGGGCCGCTTCATACCAGCCTTTATCACCACACCGGTGCCGCGGGCGATATTCCCTGACAAGCTCGACACCATCGCCCTGTATGTCAATGACCACCTGTTCGGCTGGCGGCGCGGGACGACGATAGCGCTGTCGCTGCCGGGCGAGGGCTTCGTCAATGCCGGGCTGTTGGGCGTGGCGTTGTGGGCGCTGCTACTCGGCGGCTTGAGCCGGACCGCCTACGAGTATCTGCAACTACATCGGCGCAATGTGTCGGCGGTGGTGCTTTATGCGCTGTGGATAGCGCTGCTAATCGGCTTCTTCCGGGGCGGGCTCACGGATTTCCCTGCCGCCATGGCACTCGTACGCATCGGCTTCATGGCGGGCGTCATCTGGCTGCTAGGCTGTGGGGTAACAGCAGGGGCAGTTGGGCGGCGCTGCGTGGAGCAGCAAAGAGGCAAGGCTTCCTGAGGGCGCCAAGCGTCTGCGGCCATCCTTCCCATAATCTACAAGCCAACTCTCCGCCGCAAACATCACGGAGAAACCCTTTGCGGAGGGGAAAACGAAGGGACGATGCCAACCATGCCACCGAATATCCTGCTTATCATCTCCGACCAGCACAGCCCCCATCTTCTGGGCTGCGCCGGCGACCCGTTAGTCCGCACCCCACACCTGGATGCTCTGGCGGAAAGAGGCGTCCGGTTCGAGAATGCCTATTGCGCCTCTCCGCTGTGCGTGCCCTCGCGGATGGCTTTCATGACTTCCCGCCATTGCCAGGATATCGAGGTGTGGACGAACTCCTGTACACTGGCCTCCGATATCCCGACATTCGCACATGCGCTGGGAGCGGGGGGATATGAGACCGTGCTGGGTGGGCGGATGCACTTTATCGGCCCGGACCAGCGCCACGGCTTCCAGAGGCGGCTTATCGGCGATGTGACCAGCAGCATGCCCGGCGGCCCCGGGCCGGACCTGGGCAACATACCGCCCGGCTCCACGGGCCAGGACCGCATTGCAGTCGAAGTCGCAGGCCCCGGGCGTACCGGCTATCAGGCCTATGATGATGCCGTGGTCGAGGCCTGCGGCGACTACCTGCGCGAACGTAGCATCCAGGGCGGCGAGAAGCCGTTCCTGCTGGTCGCAGGCTTCGTGCTGCCGCATTGCCCGTTCATTGCTCCCAAGACGCTCTACGATTATTACTACGAGAACATGCACATGCCGGAGCTGCCGGAAGGCTACTTCGACAGCCTCCACCCGGTCATGCGGGGCTGGCGCGAGCGGAGGAGGATAGATGACCTCGGCGAGGAGCAGATACGCAAGGCGCGCGCCGGATATTACGGCCTCGTCGAGTATTTCGACGCGAATGTCGGGCGCCTCATCGCCAGCCTGAATGCCGCCGGGCTGGACGAGGACACCGTAGTCATCTACGTATCCGACCACGGCGATTCGGCGGGAGAGAACGGGCTCTGGTGGAAGAGCAACTTCTACGAGGCCTCGGCGGGTATTCCCATGATAATCTCGGCTCCGGGGCGATATCCCGAGGGCATCAGCCGCGATGAAGTTGTGAGCCTCCTCGACATCGCGCCGACGCTGGCGGATATTGGCGGCACCGAACCGCCCGCGGAAATTTCTGGAGAGAGCCTGACGCCGCTTCTCAGTGCGGCTCCGGCACCCGGCTGGCGCAATGAAGCGATCTCCGAATTTACCGGCTCAGTTCGCGGCGACCCGCCGGGCCGAATGATCCGGCGGGGACCATGGAAACTGATACAGTACCGGGGGCATGAGCCGATGCTATTCAATCTCGATGAGGACTCTTATGAGTTCACCGACCGCGCGGCAGACCGCTCCTGCCGGCAAATACGTGATGACCTGCAGGCGCGGGTGACTGCGGGCTGGGATCCCGAGCGAGCGGAGGCATTACTGGCCCGACGAAGCCGCGATCGTGCGATGCTGGCCGCCTGGCGGCGGGAATGGGATGTCCTCGATGAGGATCACTGGTACGGACCGGCGGCGGCGAATGTCTTCCCGGAGCAATAGGAGGCCCGTTCGCAGGAGTGAGAGGACTTGACCGCGAATATAACGAAAACTGGTGCAGATAGCCCGCCAACAGGGCTGCAGCAGGCAAATTGCTTACTTGAATTGGTTGCAATACGGTTATACTTTTAGTAAGCTCTTGCATGGAAAACGCAACTATAAGCGCTCTTCTGAAGGAGGCAAAAATGCGAACAAAAGGTTTTACGCTCATTGAGTTGCTGGTGGTGATCGCGATTATCGCGATTCTGGCGGCGATACTGTTTCCGGTGTTCGCCAGAGCGCGGGAGAAGGCCCGGCAGACGAGCTGTCTGAGTAATGTCAAGCAAATGGCGTTGGGAATCCACATGTACATTCAGGACTATGATGAGACGCTCCCGTTTTCCGTTATCAACACGCCAACCAGTGTTCCGCGACCTTGGGCTGGTGGCAGCGCCACATCGCTTTACTGGCCCGACCAGATCTATCCTTATGTCATGAACCGGCAGGTATTCTACTGCCCCAGCAACGCGGCAGACTGGATCGGCTACGGCTGGAACGTCTATCTGGGCTATGTCGGGAATCATCCCGACCGGACCGGACCGATATATGAGGGCGTGAAGCTCGCCGACATTGACTACCCGGCGCAACATGTCGCCATAGCAGATCACCAAATTGGTGGGGACTCATGGGCCTTCTACCGGCTGTGGGGGTCAAGCTCCTGCGACCCCACCCGCTGGGTGACGCTTCACAACGGCGGCTGGAATGTCGGTTTCGTTGACGGTCATGCCAAGTGGATGAAGCCAGGGCCATCCAGACCAGTAGGTGATGGCGGAACGCTGTACTGGTACTTGTAGCAGCGCACGTATGCAAGTCACTATACAAGGAGATGCAAATGTGAGAAAACAGAAGGGTTTTACGCTGATTGAGCTGTTGGTAGTCATCGCGATCATCTGCTGGCGTAAAGACGGCTGGCCGAAATACTAACCAGCCCACAAGCCATGGCGGCATGTGTAAGCCAACGGTTGAGGGGGAATACTGGTACCATATTCTTGTATCAATACTTGTGAGGAGGTAAATTATGTCACGAAAAGGTTTTACGCTCATTGAGTTGCTGGTGGTGATCGCCATTATCGCGATTCTGGCGGCGATACTGTTTCCGGTGTTCGCCAGAGCAAGAGAAAAGGCAAGGCAGACGAGCTGCCTCAACAATGTCAAGCAAATCGCGCTGGGAGTGCACATGTACATAACCGACAATGACGGCGGCCTGCCCTCCTACCGCATGGGCGGAGGAAGTCTCTCGGGTGTCAAGTGGCAACACATGATCGGCCCGTACCTGCAGAACGCCCAGATACAACTGTGTCCGAGCGGGGACAAGACCTATCCCTATGGCTCAGGTACGCGCACTACGTTAAGCCACTATGGCTGGAACTACAACTATCTCAGCGGCCACTACTCCTCCACATCATCCCGGGCGAAGATCATAGACGAGGTGACCCACCCAGCTGAGACCATCGCCATCGGCGAGAAGGTGGCAGGCGGCCTGGGTGGTGTGCTCTATTCGCCCTCCCAGGCCACAACCTGGCCCGGCTACAACGCCCCTGATGTCCACAGCGGCGGGTCCAACTTCGCCTTCTGCGACGGTCATGCCAAGTGGCTGAACATGAACGAGGCGATGTACACTGGCACCGGCAAGTACTGGGCGTCCCGCAGATAGGGCACGGCCGTTCGCCGTTGCCGTACCGCCGTGTCGGGCGGGGGCTTGTACCTCTGTGGGCCGCTGCGGCCTGTTCCACCAGCCTGCGCGAAAATATGGCCTTTCTCCTTGCCCGTCATGCAGGAATTGCCTATGGTGTTGTCCAATATATATATATCAGACACTACTATAGCAGATACAAAGGAGATGATTTGGATGAGAGCAGGACGGGGCTTCACGCTGATTGAGCTTTTAGTAGTGATCGCCATTATCGCGATTCTGGCGGCGATACTGTTTCCGGTGTTCGCCAGAGCGCGCGAGAAGGCGCGAGAGACGACCTGTCTAAGCAATGTGAAGGAGATCTCGCTGGGCCTAATCATGTACCTCTCGGACTATGACTCCCGCTTCCCGAAGCGATCCTATCAGGTTGCCGGGACCCCCGGCTGCAGCGGCAAGCATTTCTGGCCGCGCGTAGTCGCTCCCTACATCGGCACCGGCGACGGTGCCAGCTCCTCCGGGAAGGATCTCTGGCGCTGCCCGTCGTACCGCGAGCTGGTCCAGAACTGGTACTGTGGTGCTTACGCAGACTACGCGCTGAACGGCTACATTGAAGGGCTCGTGGATTCCGAGATTCCTTATCCCGCTGCAACCGTGCTCATCGGCGAGTACGCCTACTGGCACCCGACCGGACTCCGCTGGTATGGCTGGTACTCCTGGGCGGGTTGGCGCGCCTACGACTATGACGGCCATGTCAGCGGCTGCCGCTATGACCACAACGATCGCCAGAATATCGGCTTTTGCGACGGTCACGCCAAGGGCGGTAGCGAGCAGACGTTCCGGGGCGCAGAGGCGGCCGGAGCCGTCCGGCGGGCACCGTAGCCCGCTAGCTGAGGGTCAAGAGTCGCATCGTGCAGTCGTATCAATACGCGTAAGGAGGTAATTTATGTCACGCAAAGGTTTTACTCTTATTGAATTATTGGTGGTGATCGCGATTATCGCGATTCTGGCGGCGATACTGTTTCCGGTGTTCGCCAGAGCGCGCGAGAAGGCGCGGCAGAACAACTGTCTGTCTAATATTAAACAGCTCATGACCGGTTTCCTGATGTACGTCCAGGACCACGACGAGAGATTCCCCGGCCGCTTCGTGCGCAATCGTGCGGGTCATGCCATCCCCAGTCCCGGGGGCGGCAGCGATGACAACGTCTACGTGATGTGGCCAATCAACATCTACCCGTACGTCAAGAACGTGCAGATCTTCAACTGTCCGTCCGTAAGCACTGCCTGGGACGGTAATCAGGAGGATGTTTCGACCGCAGGATGGGGTGGTTCTCACTACAGCAATAACATCTCGTACGGCTACAACTGGCACGTAGCCGACGACGAATCAGGTACGGCTCTAGCCCGCTTCAATTACGTGACTGAAACCTTCGTTCTTGCCGACATGGTCCAGACCTGGCATAACATGATCCCCTACCCTGGTGACAGTGCCGCGGTGGCGCGTACCAAGTTTGACCTGACCCGCCACAACGAGGGCGTTAACATCGGCTATGCCGACGGGCATGCCAAGTGGGAGAAGGGTAGCAATATCCCACCACGGATTACCGACCCTGCCGAGGCCGGCTACACTGTGCGCGGCCACCGCTTCTGGATACCGGACGCACCCTGAGCGGCAGCGTTGCGGCATCCGTTCTGCTAACGCAAGCACCAAGGCGGCCCGAGCCGTCCGGCGTGTACCGTAGCCCGATAGCCGAGGGTCAATAGTCGCATCGTGCAGTAATATCAATACGCGCAAGGAGACAATTTGTGTCACGAAAAGCTTTTACACTTATTGAGTTGTTGGTGGTGATCGCCATTATTGCGATTCTGGCGGCGATACTGTTTCCGGTATTCGCCAGAGCCCGCGAGAAGGCGCGGCAAACCTCGTGCCTCAACAATGTCAAGCAATTAACGCTCGGCGTCATGATGTACATGCAGGACTACGATGAAGTGTTGCCACTCGCACAGATGTGGCACAGCGTAGCGTGTGCGCGACCGTTCCGCGGGAGCTCCTCCATGTATCATTGGTGGTGTGACTCGATTTACCCGTATGTGATGAACGCACAGGCCTTTTGCTGTCCGAGCAGAACGGATATGGAACTCGTGCCCCCGCTGGGTTATGGTTACAACCTCAGGCTGGGCTACTACAACAATGCGAATCCGCCCTCCTCGCTGACCAAATTGGCCACAGTCAAGTACCCTGCAGAGACGATTGTGCTATGCGAAAATGAGTGGACGGGAAGCACCACCGATTACTCGAGCGGGGCGGCCTACATCAACGAGATCGCTAACGTTAACTACGCCTGGGCATTTGTCCCGGCGCGGCACAACGGCGGCGCGAACATTGGCTTCGTTGACGGACACGCGAAATGGCACCCGGTCGCGCTCGACCCCACTTCAACGTATGTGGGCCCGAACCCTTTCACACGGCCCATCACCGATCTTTGCTGGTATGCCAACGGCTCGCCGAAGTACTGAACCACAGTCACATTCCCGACGCGGCAGGAAACGCAACTTACGCAGCGAAAAGCGTGGTCGTATTATGCTGTCTGCAGAGCACTCATGGCTGGAAATTGAGAGATGAGAAGGAGAAACTGGAATGTACGCACGTAAAGGCTTTACCCTTATTGAGCTGTTGGTGGTGATCGCCATTATTGCGATTCTGGCGGCGATACTGTTTCCGGTGTTCGCCAGAGCGCGCGAGAAGGCGCGGCAGACCTCGTGCCTCAACAATGTCAAGCAACTGCAATTGGCGATTCTGATGTACGTCCAGGACTATGACGAAATGTTCCCAACGGCATATGAACGTAACGGGCGCTGGTACACCTTGATTGACCCTTATGTCAAAAATAAGCAGGCCTGGGTCTGCCCCTCCTGGCAGTCCTACCGGCACAACGTCAACCTCCTGCAAACCTATGGCTGGAACATCTACGGCAGCCAGACCGCCGACCAAACGATCAACGGCATTTTGGTTCGGAGGTACGAAAACGGCATGGGCTACTACTATAACGGCATTCGCACCTATACTGGTAACCGGCTCAAACTCAGCGAAATACCGTATCCCGCCGAGACCATCAACATCGGCAGTGAGCCCCAATCCGACAGAGCAGACTGGGCGGGTGGCTGGCGCGGCTACTTATACTGCCATTCAATTGCCATGCTCAGCACCGTCCACAACGGGGGCGGCAACTACGGATTTGTTGACGGCCACGCGAAGTGGGTGAAGCCGGAAACAGTGCTCTCTCAAAAGCTTGGCAACGTCTGGAAGTAAGTCAGCCGACAGCGACATGGTTGTTGAATCACGAGCGACTGTGCGGCACTTGACGCAGCCGCGTGTGAATGTGTCTTGTTCATAGCGCCGTCTCAAGCGGGTTAATCGCCATCCGCTGACAACAGACAGGCACGTACACTGCAAGCCTTCCGCTGCCGTACAGGTGGGAGGCTTTCTTTTGCGGATAGAGCTTGTCGGCGCCGGAGCCGGCGCGGGCGCATCCGGACCTGTCTACCGCTGGGGTAGTGTCGGAGGTGGTGTCTGTCCGCCGCTCGGGTCGCGGGTCGCCACCCACAGGTTCCCGGTCGTGCGTGTCACGGGACAATCGAAGGTGCCGCTGAGCTTCCAGGTACCATCCGGTTCGACGCTGAAAGTCCCCGTGTACGTCTGGTTGCAGCCGGTGCGGGTGAACGCCACCGTGCCGTCGTCGAGCACCCGGCCATTCTCTATGGAGTTGCCGAATAAGCGTCCAGTCAGACGCTTCCCCACATGCTCCACGGTCAGCTCGGTCCGATAGTTGTTGGCATTCATGTTCCATTCGCCGTTCAGGTTCGGCACTGAGCCGTATCCCGGACGTGCTGTTGGAGCACTTGGCGCCGGACCTGTTCCAGCCCCGCCACGGCTAGGCAGCGCGTTAAGCAACAGGTTGTTGCCACCAATCCCCTTGACCAGGGACACGATCAGAGCGCCGTGAGGCGTGATCCTCGCTTTCACCGCCACTGTGCCTGCCTGCGGGTCAGTCCATGTCCCTTCATAGTTGTTACCTTCCCCCGATGCTTTCAGGCGCAGATAGGCGTTGATTCGATCATCGAGGGTCCCGACCACACCGTTACGATCTCGTTTGATGGACAGCGTCGTGGGCTTTGGGCCGTCAAGCATCGCCATGACCACCGACCACTCCCCCAAAATGGCGTCGAGGGGGCTCTGAGGAGTTGGCGAAGGAGCTTGAGGCGGCGCCGGGGCCGGTGCCGGCTGTGGCGTCCCAATGGTGAATGACTTTCGGCCAAGCACAGTCTCTCCGA
>CAZCJS010000001.1:0-19799 GCA_964498775.1 uncultured Armatimonadia bacterium | reverse complement strand
CTGCCGAAGTCGCCGCGTTCGCCTGCATCGACGGGTCCGACGGGTGCGGGCGCAGGTGGCAGTGTCGGTGTCGGGGCCGGTGCCGGCTGTGGCGTCCCAATGGTGAATGACTTTCGGCCGAGCACAGTCTCTCCGATTGTGATGGTGACCGTGTATCGGCCCGGCTTCATGGCCTCCCCGTCTTTCGTTTGTGCCGAGAACGAGACCGAACCATTGCCGCCGGCATCCTTTTCAGCACGGCCAAGATTCTTGCCATCACGCGTCCAGGTCGCCACTGCGGTGCTGCCCCGGGGGATGTTTTTGTAGTCTATCACCGCGAACACCGCATCCGTGCGATCGAAATAATTTGCGGCGCCGGTGATCCGCCCGGCTTCAAGACCGGTGCCCACCGAGACACTGCCGAAGTCGCCGCGTTCGCCTGCATCGACGGGTCCGACGGGTGCGGGCGCAGATGGCAGTGTCGGTGTCGGGGCCGGTGCCGCCGGGCCGGTCGGCCCAGCCGCCGCAGTCGGCTTAATGGTGAAGGCGGTCCGGACCGGAGCCCGTCCCGGCATCACAAGCTCGACCTCATAGCGCCCCGCCGCAAGCAGTGGAGCATTGCCGCTGAGCAGACCGAACGATACCGAGCCGTCACCCGCCTTCACATGGGTCACCGATCGCACGATCTCAACTCCGTCGCGGGACCAGGCGGCCTCGGCATCTCCCGCGGTCGCGCCCTGGTAGCGATGCAGCAGCGTAATCTCCGGGAGTTGCTCGAATGCGGTGCCCGCTCCGACCGGCTGGCCGTCCTTCACGCTGCGACAGATCACTACCTGCCCCCCCGCCGGGGCGGGAGCGGGGGCAGTGGGCGAAACACCCGCGACAGGCGGCCCGTCAAGATCATCCACGTCAACCATCTGCGGTATCTCGCCGTCGACGGCTCGATGCAGAGCGAAGCCGGTGGGATCGAAGCCCTCATTCCAACGGTAGCCGACCAGCGACCTGCCTTCGGCATCGAGCGCCAGCAGGGTATTGAAGCTGCCCTGCCCCGCTCCCATCGGCCGCGTCCACTCCGCCTGGAACAGCTTCCCTCCATCCTGAAGCCTTCCGCTGATGGTGCCGGAAGCTCCGTCCGAATCCAGCAGCGAGGTGAAGGTGCCGCTGACCGTTGCGCCGGTCACCGAGAGCTGCACCTTGTACAGGGGGGAGCCCCACTGCCCGCTGATGCCCTGCGCCAGAGCGACCTGCGCCAGCATGGATGCAATAGCGACGATCAGAAAGCGGCTGCCTCGAATTGACGATACCTTCATAGCCCGTCCCTCCTGTCAGTTCCTCCGGCTATCCGCACCACGCGGCGGTTCAGCCGGCCGATCTTCAGAATTTTCCGGCTGGGATGGCATAGGGCGCCGGGGCCTTTGAGGCGTCAGGGAAAAGCTTATAGTCCCACATTACGGTTGTCTCGACAATAACCGGTGGGGGGCGGCTATCGAAGTGTGGTCCCTTTGCACTCATCCTAAGCTTCAGCGCTGTGACTGTGGCTGTGGCCCCACCCCGCTGTATCTCGGGCACTAAGTACTGCCACGTCTGGGAGTCCTCCGGCTTGCCTTCCCCCTTCCGTGGCCATACTTTCGTTGCGGCGGTTAGCCCGCCGCCTGACCAAAAAGCACTCATCGTCGTCTGACCCGTCACCTCGGGGTGCCATTCGCCTACCCCTTGCACGGTCAGCTTCCCGCCATACTGCAGCGTCACAGTTTCGCCGGGGCGGAGAGTGGTGGGCGGGATTGTCCAGCTTGCCTCATAGGTGGCGAGATCCCCATTGCGATATCTCCCGCAAGCCCGGTAGGAGGCCTGTTCGGGCGTGTAAGTGACATCCCCGTGCACCTTACTGGACCGCGTCACATCCATCAGAACGTAGATTGGGCCCTTCGGAGCAACGTAGACTGGGTCCTTCGGAGCAGCCTCCCCCTCGACGTTCACATCCACCAGCGACTCCACGTGCCCCGGTCGCATGACGCGCGGCTCGGTGTCGGGGTGGGAGGCCTCCGGTCGGAACTCCAGCCGGACCTTGACCGGATGCTCGCCCGGCTGGTCAAAGCTGAAGTAGCGCTGCCAGGCGCCCCGGGCGCCCTCCGTGGAGCCGCCGGGGTCCCAGGAGTAGCTCCAAAATACCCCCGCGCTCGAGCCGTAGAGGATGCGGATGATCTCGTTCATGCGCTGGAGGTTCTTTTCCGGCGGATCGGCCACTGCGGCGACCGTGCACAGCACTCGCTGGCCCGGCTTGGGATTGTTGGGCAGATACGTGATGAGCAGCGTAGTATGGATAATCGCGCTGCGCCGCTGCAGGTACTCGGCCATGAGCAGGTCCCGCTCCCAGCGCCAGGCGTCGCGGATGACGGGCCAGCACTCCTCCACGATGGCCTGCGCCACTTTGTCGTCGGTCTGCTCGTTGAGCGTGCCCAGCCCGCGGGTGGCCGCGCGCATCGCCATGAACACCACCCGCCGCTTGAGACGGTCCTCGTGCTGGTAGTTGAACACCAGGTCCTGGACGGTGATGTCCCGGTTCCAGCGGGGGTCCGGCTCCACCCCCGCCCGTCCCCAGGCGGAGTAGATGCCGCGCATGAGGGACCATGGCTTCTGCGACCCGGCGGCCATCACGATCCCGTTGGCCTCCGCCTCTATCATGATCTCGGTGGTGATGTAGGCCAGCAGGGCCGGAGGGAAGGTTGAGCCGCTGAACACTTCGCTCATGGTCAGGTGAAACAGCGAAGTGTTCAGCGCGTCCATGGTGTCCCCGCCCCCCAGCGCCTGGGCCGTGGAGCGGGTGGCCGAGGCCAGCACGATGAGCCGCATGGCGTTCTGGGTGTTCACCCAGGTGGGTTTGGCCTCCATGAATTTCTCGATCGCCTCGCCGATCTTGTTGCGGGCGGCCATCCCGTCCACGATAACCCGCATATAGGCGCGCCTGATGGGGCCGGCATTGTGGTAGCTCTTGAGGACCGCCGCTTCCGCCTGACCGCGCATCAGAATCCGCTTGAGTTCGATCGCCACGCGCGGGTCGTTAAGCTCTCCGGGGTTCGTGCCGAGGGATTTGGCCATCGTCTGAATCTTCTGGCGGAACGCCGTGTCCATCGGCAGTCGGCTCAGATCACGAGCTTTGGTCAGGTCCCGATCCATCCGCTGCAGGTACTTTATCAAGCTTCGGCTGTCCTGCGCGGCGAGCGCATCCATGCCCTTGTACGCCCACTGCCCGCAGGTGTTCGTGGTCCCGGCGATGGTGTAACGGGGCGCTCCTTCGCCAAGGTGCCCCAGCTCCGCCAGACCGGTGGCGGCCTTGCCGTTGTTCATGTAAAAGAGGCGCCCGCTGGCGCGCTCATAGCTCTGGATGTAGGTGTCGGCGCCCGTGCCGTAGAGGCCCTCGGAGTACTTTGCCGCCGCTTCGGGTGTCACCGCACCGGTGTGGCCGAGGCTTGGCACGTTGCGCAGCCGCTGGAAAGTCTCAAGGGCGTCGGTGGTGTTCTCTACCCCCCGCATGAGTTGCTGAGGCGGGTAGAGGTTGGTGCGGCGGAGAATGTCCGGTGCGTGCTCGCCGAACTCCTCTTCAATGAGCCGCGTCATCGTGCGGCGGCTGGCCTCCCAGTTCGCGCGCAGAGCCTGCTCACTCGTGCCCCGCACCACCAGGCGCATGTCGAAGTCCGAGGCGAGGGGGTCGAACCTCGGACTGCCCATCCAGGATCCTACCCCCATGACCGAATCGCCGGTCTCCTCAACGAACCGCATCGCCACTTTCTGCATCTGTTCGTTGACAGCCTGCCCACACGCCACCGGGGCATACACCACAAGTGCCAAGCCGATCAGTACACCACACAACACAGGTGTATCGCGTCGCATAATCAGTTCCTCCTGCCGCCGACAACAAGCTTTGTCCTCGGTCCATCCGCAGCAACCTGCGTAGTAGCCGTTCAGGGACCGCACACCCAGATGCGTGCAAGACAATACTGCTCAACCGAGATTGCCCATATCAAACGGGCGCCGTTGCTGTATGGGCTAAACAGTCGTCCATCTCATGTTGAAGTTAGCCATGAGAGCCAACGGCCCCTTCTTCTCAGTTCGGCGATTTTCATGAAGCCGATCTGGCGGCACTCATAGCGCTCCAGAGAGCTTGACCGGGATTGCCCTTATCAAAAGGGCGTCGTTGCTTTATGGGCTGAGCAGTCACCCATATGAGATTGAAGTTCACCATTGGGACCGCCGGCACCGTCTTTCCAGCGAGTAACGCAGCGTGCCCGCAGGCGAACACCTGCTGACGGGCTCTCCACCAGGTATCGGCTAAAAGCTTCCGTGTTCTCACGGTCCCCAATCTGATATACTTCACTCACGGCGGTTCTCTCCTTTCGTTCTGCAAACTTGCTGGCCCGATCATACCAGACCGAGCCAGAGAGAGCCGCCTTTCAACTTTCAACTAATCTTGGGACAGTCTCGGAGAAGGCGCGACGGCGCACTGTACAGACTCCACGCCCAACGCCCGTCCCGGAGTTCGCTGCCGCTATTTCATGCCGGATGCTGTGGCGGCCAGAGCCGCAAGAGCAGATACGCGATGAGGTAGCCGAGCGCCGCCCCGAGCAGTACGTCGGACAGATAGTGCCTGTCGAGCATCAGTCTTCCGGAGGCGATAAAGATGGCAACCGCATATGCCGGCCAGCGCCAGCGCGGGAAGTATGCCGCGGCCACGGTTGCGAGCATGAAGCCGAAGGCCGCGTGCCCGGAGGGGCAGGAATTGAAGTCATGTCCGAGACCGTAGAAGCCCGGTGGGGGCGGGGTAAGCGCGGGATTGTCGTAGTCGCAGGGGCGTGGCCGGCCAATTAGCCATTTCAGCAGATCCGTGGACAGCGCCTGGACAACTATGCCGCAGACGATCGTCAGGGCGGCACGTCGCCAGCGCCGCCAGGTCAAAACAATCACCAGCAGCGCCAGCACTGAGCCGATCTTAGTGTTGCCCATCTCGGCGCCCAGCAAGGCCAGCGCGGCGATCAGCGGCATCGCCTCCAGCGGCTCGGTAAGGTCATCGAAGGGCTGATCAAAGAAGGCGATGCACAACGCGACTGCCACAAAAAACAACACCGCAATCGCGAGCCGGTTGCGCAGCGAGTGGCGATGATCGGCACATGTCTCCGCACGGTCGGCTCGTTCCGTACTCGGCATCAAAGAAACCCCAGCGGGAAGGCAGGATTGTCTGTAAATCAGGAAGGATTGCGGGCGGTGCTGCGAGTACTATACCATAAATGAGCCGTGTTATTGAACGGAGACGGGCAGACCGGGCGGGGATGTGCGCAAGACAGCGGCGTGTGGGCATTTTCCTCAAAGCCTGTCGCAATATCCGCCAGCCACAATATGCGAGGAGAAAAGCAGCCATGGAAAACGTCATAATTCACGAGACACCGGACCTTCAGAATCCCCGCATGATTCTGAGCTTCACCGGCTGGATGGATGGAGGTGGCATCTCCACCGGCACGGTCGCCTACCTGGCGGAGAAGCTGCAGGCGCCGAAGCTTGCCGAGATCGCTTCTCCGGATTTCTATATTATGAACTTCCCGGTCGCCACTATCCCCATGACTATCCTGACGGAGCGTGGCCAGACTCTCATCAGCTCAATAAACCCGATGGAGTTCGCGGCGATATTCAGGCCTCACACCAAGATAGATGACGGCATCATCCGAGAAGTCAAGTTCCCGGAGAATGTCTTCCGCTATTCCGAGAGCGCGAATCTCGTGCTTTTCTCCGGCGAAGAGCCGCATATCAGGTGGCGTGAGTATTGTGACGCCATCTTCGCCGTCGCCAGGCACTTCCAGGTGCGGGAGTTGTACTTCGTCGGCAGTGTCGCCAGTCCCATCCCTCACACCAGAGAGCCACGGGTACATGCATCCGTGGCAAGCGAGGCCCTCAAGCAGAAGCTCAAGGAATTCGACATGAGCTTTGGGGAGTACGAGGGCCCCGCCGGCCTGGTCACTTTCCTTTCCCTGCTTTCCGTTGACGAGGGGCTGGAGATGAGTAACCTCGTCCTGGATGTGCCGCATTATCCATTCTTTGACATGCCCCGATATCCCAAGAGTCTCCTGAAGGCGATTTCGCTGCTCTGCAGGTTGCTGGACTTGAGCATTGACCTGTCCGACCTCATCGCCGCCTCCGACACGGCGGAAGACAAGCTCAATCAGGTCATGGAAGAGAACGCGGATTTCGCCAATCTGGTAAAAAAGCTCGAAGATGCGTATGACTCCGAAGAAGCCGCGGACGACGAGCACCTTCTCCGCCGCCTGATAGATGACATTGACCTCGGTGGGGAAGAGGAGCAGGACTGATCCAAATCTCAGCACGCATGACACCGGGAGCAGGTGCTACCATGCCTCAAGACAGGCCCAATTTCATCGTGGTGACCACCGATCAGCAGCGCTATGACACGCTGGGCGTGACCGGGAACGACATCGTGAAGACGCCGCACTTTGACGCGCTGGCCGGACGCGGGACGCTGTTCACGCGCGCCTATACGCAGAATCCCGTCTGCATCCCCAGCCGCGCCTGCCTCCATACCGGTCGCTATTGCCACCAGCATGGGGTGCAGTACATGGAGGCGGAGATTGATACCACGCCGCCGCTGCCGCCCTGGGAGACGACCTTCATGGAGCGGCTGCAGGGAGCAGGCTACCGCACCGGAGCAGTCGGCAAGATCCACATGATGGAGCCGAAGGGCTATCACGAGATGCAGCTCACTGGCGGCAAGGGCGCTCGCTGGACGCAGCAGATCGGGCAGGATATCGGGCCGGCGCCGCTCGGGCAGGCCTATGCCGCCTGGCTCGAAAAGAAGCGTCCCGGAGCCTATGAGGACATCTACGAGCAGCGCCGCCGGCCGGAGTACAAGGACCAGCGCGGAGCCATCATTAACTGCCTCGACGAAGACGAATATGTTGACTACTGGGCCGCCGAGATGGCCATCGAGTTCCTCCAGCGCCGCGACGGCTCGGAGCCGTGGATGCTCTGGGTCGGTTTCTGCGGTCCGCACGGCCCCGCCGATCCGCCCCGCCACTATGCCGAGATGTACGACATCGCCGAGATGCCCGTGCCCTATACGTGGCTGTGCGACTGTGCCGACAAGCCCGAGTTCATGCGCCGCAAGCACGTCCCCGCCGACATCTCTCCTCAAGACCGCCTCATCCTGCAGCGCTGGCATGCCTACTACTACGCCGAGATGACATTCATTGACGACATGATCGGGCGCATCCTGGAGCAGTTGCACCAGCAGGGCTTCGCCGACGATACCATCGTCATCACCACCAGCGATCATGGCGAGATGCTGGGCCATCTGGGGCGGTGGGGGAAAGGCAACTTCCTCGAGCAAGTCACGCGCATGCCGACGATTGTCAGCCTGCCGGGCGGCAATCCGGTCCGCGAATTCCCCGGGCTGGTCGAGAACTTCCGCATCGCGCCGACGGTCCTGGACTATGCGGGTGTTGCACCTCCGCCCGAGATGACCGCGACCAGCCTCCGCCCGATCCTCGAAGGCAACGGTGAGGCCCAGGAGTCGGCACTGTGTGAGTACGTGGACAACTTCCGCCAGAAGGCCGGAGCCTGCGTCCGCACCGAGCGCTACAAGTACGCCCGCTGGACGAATATCGCCGCCGACTACCCCTACACGGGCGAGCTGTACGACATGGCGAATGACCCGGAGGAGAGCCGCAACCTCTGGCACGACCCCGACTATGCGCAGGTGCGGCGGGAGCTGGCGGAATTGCTCAGCGACCGCTTCCTTACCAGCCAGGAGCCGGCGTACACCTCATGGCTGCATCAGCCCCCGGAGCATGTGCTGCGCAAGGGCCAAGAGTAAGCATGAGTTAACCTTCTGCCACTCCCACGCCTGTCATTTATGGACAACAACTGCCGAGAGCATAGTTTATCTCGGAAAAGCATTGCGCTATACACGCGAACCGCCGATTTTATACACATTACACCGAGCGCAATAACCGCCCCGGAGGTAGAGATGCGGACTACTATTGTGCTGGATGATGAACTGGTTAGACGCGCCCAGGAACTGACCGGCATACGCACAAAGAAGGGCGTCGTCACCGAGGGTCTGAAGCTGCTGGTGCGCATCGAAGAGCAGAAGAAGCTGCGCGAACTGTACGGGCAGATTGAGTGGGAAGGCGACCTGGAGACGATGCGCGAGGAGCGTGGGGGAGATGCCGGCAGCTAATACTTCCATGCCACGGGAGCATCTGGGGCTGAAGGTCCTGCGCTGAAGGCCGGGCACTATCGCAGCAAGGTATTGATCCAGCGCGAAGGTCACTCCGGCGGCCGCAGCGCTGCAGGTAGCACTGCACGGCTCGCCGAACTCTATATGCCGGGCCTGACCCGCAAGCCTTCCACCTATATCTTCAACCGCAGGAGGACCTGAGCCATGCAAGCGATGATTTACCGGAAAGTCCCGATGCGCGACGGCGTTCATCTTGCCACCGACGTCTGGCTGCCCGACGGCAACGGGCCATGGCCGGTGGTGCTTGTGCGCACACCTTATCACCGTCAAGGGGGCAGCGGCCAGGGCAAGTACTTCACCGACCTCGGCTACGCCTTCGTCATCCAGGACACGCGCGGCAAGTATGATTCGGAGGGACACTTCCGGCCGCTCGATGACGACCCCGCCGACGGACACGATACCCTCGACTGGATTGCCGAGCAGTCCTGGTGCAACGGCCGCATCGGCATGACGGGGAAGAGCTATCTCGGCATGACGCAACTCTTCGCGGCAGCCGGCGGCCATGAAGCACTCCGCTGCATCCTGCCGGGCGTCGCGCCGAACAGCTTTTTCAGCGACTGGATCCGCTATGACGGCTGCTTTGCGCTGGCGAATCTGGTGCGCTGGCCGCTGGATCACGCCATCTGCCCGACCAAGCCGCACAGCGGGCACTTCACATATGATGAGCTCTGGCGGATAGGCGCAAGCGGCTCGCTGGCCGACATCGAGGCGCGCGTCGGTTTCGCCTCCGAGCAGCTCCGCAAATGGGTCGCCCATGACCGCTATGACGACTACTGGGCCTCAATTGATCAAGCCCGCTGCTACGATAAAGTCGCCTGTGCGGGCATGCACCAGGGCGGTTTTTTCGACCACATATCACGCGGCCAATTCAACTCATTCAAGGGTATTCGCGCCGCCGGAGCTACCGAATTTGCCCGCGCTAATCAGCGGCTGCTCGTCGGTGCATGGGGACATGGCAACTGCGGCGCGACCACCTACGGCGAATGGGATTTCGGCTCCGCGGGTGGTATAGACATTGATGCCTACGAATTGCGCTTCCTCGACCTGTGGCTGCGCGACATTGACGACGGCGTCTCCGAGGAGCCGGCGGTCAAGTATTTCCTGATGGGGGAGAACCGCTGGGAACATGCGACTGACTGGCCGCCGCCCGAGGCCCGCGTGCAGCAATGGTATCTAACCTCCGCCGGTGATGCCCGCGGTCTCGGCAGCAGCGGCAGACTCAGCCCCGAGACTCCCTCCGGCCCCGCCGGGGACAGCTACTCCTACGACCCGCGCAATCCCGTCCCTACCCTTGGCGGCCCCACCTACTGGGGGATGAGCGACTTCTTCGCCGTCGGACCGGTTGACCAACGCCCGCTGCTCCGCCGTGATGATGTGCTCTACTATCGCAGCGAGCCGCTGGCCCGACCATTGACGGTCGTCGGCGACATTAACCTGGAACTATGGATTGCCTCCAGCGCACCGGACACCGACTTCATCGCCAAGCTCTGTGTCATTGAGCCGATCGGTCGCGTCACGGTGCTCACTCACGGCTCGTTGCGGTGCCGCTACCGTAACAGTTTCAGTGAGCCGGAGGCACTGGCACCCGGCGAGCCGACGCGCCTGGCCATCCAGATGAACAACGTAGCTTATACGTTCCCGCAAGGCTCGCGCATCGGTTTGATCATCACCAGTTCGTGCTGCCCGCGCATCCTGCCCCATCCCAACACCATGACTCCGACATGGCAGGAGACCGAAGCACAAACGGCGCGGCAGGAGATACTCCACGACTCCGAGCATGATTCTTGTCTGTTTCTCCCGGTGATTGAAGGATAGACAAATCCCCGCGATAGGGCAGAAAGCGACCTCCGACAGGGGTAAAACAGCTACTTTTGGCCTGCCAAATATCGCCATAGCGCTGTTTTACGGGGTGTTTCGAATAAGTTTGCTAAAAAACACGAAAAAAATGCGCGATTTCACTAGCTTTTCACACGGCTCAGAGACTCAGTACTAGTAGGGGATAAAGTTAATCGCCCCCCTCGTAGCCGCTGCAGATCGTTGGCCGCCATCTCTTTTTCTTCGCCTCACTCAAACCCCAACATCTCCAGGTATTGCTCGGTGCGATGCGCCCAGCAGTTGGCCTCTGCCAGTTCGCGCGGTGGCCGGGGCTTGCCGCTCGCCAGCGCCGCCAATACCTTCGCGGCACAGTCCTCTACTGAGTCGAAATCATAATACACCCCGTGCTCGCCCAGCGTGTTCTCGACTTCGCCTACCCGGTTCGTAACAATCGGCACCTGCGCCGCACAGAACTGGTGCACCTTATTCGGGCTTCGTGCGCGGTTCACCTCATTGTCCTCGATGGGGAAGAGGAGTACATCTGATGCGCACAGGTAACCCGGCACCTCTTCATCAGCAACAAAGCCCGTGAAGCGCACCGTTTCGGCCAGGCCCTTGTCCGCCGCACGGGCCTCGAGTTGTGCCTTCATCGGCCCGCGACCGATTATGACGAATTGCACTTCCGGACGTTCTCGCGCAACCATCTCGGCCACATCAACTACTACCTCCGCCTGGTAGCGCGCCAGTAGAAATCCCATATACGTGACCGTCGCCCTGTTGCCCAGCCGCGCTTTCACCTCTTCGGCTTTTCCGCGATAGCGATCGAAGTTTTCCAGGTCGACTGCATTTGGGAGCAGCCCGAGGCGGGCTTGCGGTTCAAGCCGTCGGAATTTCTCCTCCATGGCGCGGCTGACCACCACCGCCAGATCCGAATGCAGCAGCGCCTTTCGTTCCCACCGCCGCATCAGCAGATTCTTCGGGAACCCATACACGCAGGAGAGTTGCTCATCAATATCCGTGACCAGTAGCGCATCTTGCCGTTTGCGGCGGTAATAGTATGCCGGCCAGAATGTCGCGCGACCGGTCCCTAGCGCATGGACCACATCAGGCCTGATATCTTCCAACAGCGCCCTCACTCGAAGCCCACTGCCATACGCGCGCTCCACCTCATGAACTGTCAAGCCCTCCGCCTTGCCGCCATACCAGTGCGGCTCCTGTCCCGGCAGCGTGATAACAATGAGGTTCGCGCTATGCCCGCGCCGCAGCAGATATCGAGCAGGCAAGCTGGCCCGCATCAGACTTGCGTTGTCATTGACCACATAGCAGAAATGCATTCGCTCTTATCCTTCATTCCTCATACTTCGTTTTTCTGCAGTTCTCCTTACGCCGCTGTGTATCCTGCATAGAGGCCGCTTGAAGGCCGCAGTCCTGTATAGCTTTTACCAATGAGACTTTTACTGTCACAGCATTGTGAATTGAGCCGTTTTTGAAATAATACCCGTACGGGGTACCCGCGCGAAAACAATAAAAAGTGAAAAAAGGTTGCAGGTGATCGCCTGCCGGGAGGGAATATAGCAATGCGTGTTCAATATGAGGTCACATCTTCGCAAGCTACAGGCCGCAAGTGGTGGCAAAATCTTACTCTGAACCGAAGGCAGAGGCGCGCCTCGCGCCCAGCCGCCACAGCCAAGAAGACGCCAGTGCCCAGTTCGATTTCAAGGACCGCGGATACTATGTCGCCAGAAAAAGAGTTCTACTACGAAGGGTTCAGCGGTCCTAACGGCACCATTGTGCCTGACGACGTATTTGATATCCTCGCTCCTCATTTGAAAGAATCCGAACTGCGGGTTCTCCTCTACATCATCCGTAGAACCTTTGGCTTCGGCAAGAGTGCCGACGCCATTTCGCTTTCTCAGCTCACCGACGGGATCACAACCCGCGATGGTCGCATCCTTGACTCCGGCACCGGGATGAGTCGTAAGGGAGTTGTCAGTGGTATCAAGGGACTCGTCGGCAAAGGAATCATCACCGTAGAGCGCCGGCGCACCAGCAAAGGCGACACCGACACAAATATCTATAAGCTGCGTTTCCGCAACGATAACCCCCCTGTTACCCACGGTAACTCCCCCGGTAACCCAGATACACCACCTCCGGGTACCTCCAGTAACCACCCTAGTTCCCCTCCGCCACCACCGCCAGGCACCACGGGTAACACACAAGACTCAGTAATACAAGACTCTGATTCACAATATACAGAGAACAACAACACCAGCGTTGTTGCTTCTGCTGATATCACACATCAACGACTATATGAGGATATCAAGGCCGCGGGGATTCATCATAAGACGGCTGCCAAGTTGATCCACGACAACGACCCCGTCTATATACGTAAGGCTCTCGATTACCTGCAACATAAATTGAACAACGGCTGGCAAGCTCGCGAGACGCCGGCTGCCTGGCTTGCGGCTGCCATCAAGGAAAAATACGACATCCCAGACATCGTTGCCGATGCTGCAAGGGAGAAAGAAGTGGCGACACAACGGGCTCACGAGATGGAACACCTCACTGCACAAGCGGAAACGGAGTTGCGTAAGCAGCGAGAACAAACCCTACGAGTACACCGCATCGAACAAAAAGTGGATAAAATGTGGCGGGAAATCCAGGCCGAACTCCGCGAACAGGGAAAATGGACCCCTGTTTTTAGCGCGACCTTTCTTCGCCTCACATCCCGTGATACTGGCCAGTTACTAGCTCCTCCTGCACTTCTTAAGCGCCTCGAGCCCCATCTGGATGGTATCGGGGCCGCCATCAAGGCACGCACAGGTGACACGATTTCTCTAGAAGTGAAGTCGCTCAGGCGCGTTGAGTTGGAATGAATAGATCTGCAAATGCACAATGGGCCGCCCCATAACGGAGCAACCCATTGCCAGATGTGCCGAAGTGAAGCCAGCAGATATACCTTACTCGGCGTACTCCTCGACCTCGGTCAGCAACCGCAGGAAGTTACCGCCCCAGAACTTGAGGATCACTTCCTCGCTGAAACCCCGGTCGAGCATAAGCTGCGTCAACTGTGGCGTCTCGATAAATGACGGTGGCATCGCGATACTGGTGCCGATACCGTCATAGTCGGAACCAAAGCCGACATGATCTTCGCCGGCTACCTCGCAGGCATGCTCAATGTGATCTACCACGCGGCTGAGATTCTGCTTTTCGGGATCCTGCTCTATGAAGTTGCGATAGAAGATGATCCCGATTACTCCGCCGTTATCAGCCAGGGCCTTAAGCTGCTCGTCGGTCAAATTGCGCCAATGCGGACACAGTGCAAAACACGCGCCATGAGAAAACTCTATGGGCGTCTCACTGGCCTCAACTGCGTCAAAGAACGCGGCATCATTGGTGTGGGCGGTATCAACGGCAATGCCGAGGCGATTCATTTCCGCAATTGCCTCACGCCCGAAATCCGTCAGCCCGGTGAAAACGCGGCGTGCGGCCTCGCGATCCGCAAGCTCGCAGTAGCCACCCAGACTGCGTGTCCCTTGCAAGCTGGTTTCTGCGGCATCGCCATGGGTCAGGTTGCCCACACGCAGGCCCAGGCGGTACTGCATCTGCAGCACGTGAATACTGTTACCCAGGCACCGACAGCTCTCAAGCTGACCGATGTGGCCGATCTTACCCTCGGCCTTGCAGCGGTGAATATCGGCGACACTGCGGACGATGAGATACTCATCGGGGTGCTTCTCGACTTGGTCATACATCCCGTTCCACAGCTCGATGGACTGGTGCAAATCCTGCCCGCCCATCATTGAATTCATGGCCGTCAGCCCGCCGCCCTTCATCCGCCGCAGGTCCACTTGATACTCCGGCCAATCCTGCGTCAGGTCCATGCTATCCTTCCGCGCCCAATGCTCGATAATCGAGTCATTGTGCCCGTCTAACAACATCGCCTTATCGTGCAAAGCCTGCGCCTCTTGTGAAACCTCGATGTCCGTCTCCATAATTCTGCTCCCTTCAGCTTAGTATCCCGAACTTCGCGTACTCGTTGCACAGTACATATAGCGGTGCCTCATCCTCTTCGTGCTCGGTGAACCGGGGCACCTCCGGTACGAACACATTGTCGCCGACATCGTCATTCACCGTTGAAACCTCACCGGTCAGCACGACGCCGGCGCCCTCTTCACCCCAGAAGCGATGGTGGTTATACGGTTCCAGAGTGATGCTTTCGCCCGGCTTGAGGCGGACAATCTCGCCTGCAGCAAACGTGCGAACCGTCCCATCAATGCTCACCTTAACGGGAGTGTCCAGCAGCTCGCCATCCTTACTGGCGTTCTGCATCTGGATCAATAGATTCCCGCCGCCGCGCACGATGATGTCTTCCATCTTGATACGGTGATGATGCGCCGGAGTCACCTGGCCCTCCCCGACAATCAGCAGCTTTTCGCAGTACGTCTTGGGATAGCGTTCGTCACCATAGAGACCATTGCGTATGGTGAAGAGCGCCAGGCCGATCTCCCGATAATTCCCGGACGCGAAATCAATGATGTCCCAGCCCAGCCCGACATCCACAATCTCTCGACATTCCTCGCCTTTGGTCTTCCATTGCTCCGGCGACCAGTAGGCAAACGGGGGCAGGTGAAAGTTCTGGGCATCAATGAACTCGATGACTTCCCTTATGTATCCATTGATCTCGGACCGCTTCATGACATACTCCTCCATTCAGTTGAACGAGCATACCGCAATGCCGGGCATTTCTCAAGGGTGGGCGATTGGCGGCGCGGACCCGGGCGGGGGTAGAGGCGGCAAGTTCGGAGGCGGCTCCGCAAGTTTCCGGGCGGCCTCGGGCACCTGGCGACCTTTGTCATCCAAGATGTAATTGACGGCCCCATAGACATCACAGGAATAGAAGCGGTCGGTGTCTACGGCGCCCATGAATTCCCGGACACCTACAATATTACCCGGCTGTGCTTTCCGGCGCAACTCGCCGTTGAAATATATCCCCGCATCACAGCCGAGTTGCCGCTCATCCGCTTGCCTCTGCACCTCTTTATGGATCATATCCAGATACCTGATGCTCACCAGCTCGCCATAGACCTCCTGCACCTTCTGTAGCAACTCGGCATTGGGTGGCAGGCAATCGTTGCTGGAGTTTATGAAGACAGTGAGCTGGACGGGCGCATCATCGGGTCCGGAATCCTCGGGCAACTCGAAGACCGACTTGGGGATGCGACCTTCAGCTTCCAGTTTCGCCTGGGTCTCGGCCTGCGTGCGCTCCGCGACCATCTGCCTGCGTGCGGCTTTCTGGCGCTGCCAATACTCCCCCGCATAGGTGTTCATCAGCGCGACGGCCACGACCAGCGCTATGACAGCGCCCCAGAGCCACGCTTTCCGCTTTTGCCTGCGCGCATCCACCGCCGCGTTCAGCTCCTTCTTTTCGGCTGCTATACTCGCTCACTTGTCCACTTCGCGGCGGGCGCGGGGGTGCCACGCCGCCTCAAAACGGCCATTTCCAGACCTTGCTCATCAGCTTCCTGCCCACGAGCTTGTTCTTCAGCCGCCGCGCTATCCGCTTCGGTTTCCCACTGGCCACGGTAGTGATGTCGTTGGCCAGGCGCGCCAGACGGTACAGTGAACTGACCAACCTGCTCATGCCGCCTCCTCCTCGCGTCTATGTGGGGCAGAGCGCGACGGGTTACCATGGCCCCTCAGTCCGTGAGCTTATGCCCGCAGCTTGCGCAGAACTTCTCGCCCGGCTCGACCTTGGCACCACATTCACTGCAATGCCGCGTCTCGCTCTGCTCCGTGGTCGCCGGTGTCGGTGTCGGCGTAGGTGTGGGGGTAGGCGTAGGTGTCGGCGTAGGTGTCGGCGTAGGCGTGGGCGTAGGCGTGGGCGTAGGCGTAGGCGTAGGCATGGGGGTAGGCGTCGGTGTAGGCGTAGGCGTCGGTGTGGACGTCGGCGTGGGTGGAGCCGTGGCCACCGGCGGCGGTACCGACCCGGTAACTGCCGGTGCCTGCCCGGGCGGGTGGCGCGGACTCTTCACCGCTATGGTTATCCCCACCGCCAGGCCCACCACCAGCAGCACAACCAGTACCCAGAACAGCTTGAGGAAGAGCGTGACCAGCACTACACTGACCAGCGCAAAGGCGAACGCTGCACAACCGAAGGCCCCGGTCATGCGCGAGCCGATGAACGGAATATAACCGACCAGCGACAGCAGCGGGCCGAAGATTGCCATGATACCGCCACCGATACAGAACACCGCGACGGCCTTCAGCACCCAGTAGGAAATCTTGTATTCCGTCTTCAGTTGGTCGGTTGTCGCCTGGTCGCCCAGCGCGCTGATGACGAACGTCGAGCCGCCGCCGACCGTCCCGTTCTTCATATCGCCGAACACGATCAGCTCCTTGGCGGCTCCAATGACGTGCACTGTCAGCCTCTGGTCCCCGACCTGCGGACTGCGGCTGTCGGCGATGCTCGCGTCAAAGGTGTTGCGCCAGGAGTTCACCGGCTTGATGCCCTGGAAGACTTGCTCAGCGCCCACCGCTTTCGCCTTGCTCGCCTCCACTTTGATCTCAGCTATGGTGAAGTCGGCGAACTTCGACACCGACTCCTGCGTATCCCACTCCCGTTCGACTTCGCCTTCGGAATCCGTTTCCTCGACATACTCTTCGAGGGAGCGGGAGAAATAGACCACGGGGCCATCATAATGCTCGACAGTCAGGAACTCCGCCTGCGGAATGCCCTTGAATTTCACCGCTTCCCCCTCGACGGCACGGGCTGCTTCGGGGCTCATCATCTCCACTGCTTCAAAGACCTTGCCATGGTTGATAAGTTTGACCTCTCCGTGATAGACCAGGTAGAAACCCAGCGGCACGAGCAGGAGGCCGAAGAGTATTCCACCAAACGAGCATCCGCTGCTTTTCGCGCGACCGCCGCTTCCTGCACCTGAGACGAGATTTCCGGCGGAGCCAAGGTTGAGGTTCATGTCAGTCTTCTCCCGATTGCGATTTCCGAAGGCCCTCCGGCGGGCCTCGTGCTTATTCTAGACAATATAACACTTTATGCGCCGTGGCGACAAATAGTATTGGGCTGCACGCAGTTGCTTCATTGGCATGCGCAAAGCGTGCTTCCGCTACCGTTGCGGCACCGTCACTTGAGTTTCGCTGTCGGCCTCGTGTACGATAGGGCGACTACGAAAGGAACGAGGCCAACATGGGGAAGCCATTCTTCGCTATCTGCGCAGCAGCGGTTCTGTTCGTTGTAAGCGGCATCGCAGCATTTGCCGCTATTGAGGCGGCGAGCGGAGCCGTCCTGACCGGCGCCAACCTCATCTACAACTCCAGCTTCGAGCGCCTCCACGAGGGCAAAGTTGACGCCTGGTTCGGCGAGGGGGGCGAGCTGTGCATCAGCATGGCGCACGCAGGCAATCAGTGTCTGAAGCTGAAAGCGGGCGCCAAGCTGTCCGCCCTCGGTATCGCCGCCGGCCCCACACTCAAGTATGTCGTCGGCGGCTGGTTCAAATCCGACGGGAATCTTGATTGCGGCCTGACCGTGGACTTCTACGGGCCCACCGGCGGCCTGGTCGGCAATGTCGCCATACCCGTCACCCGTGCTGATAACGAGTGGGAGTATATCGAGGGGCTTGTCGAGGTCCCGTTCAATGCCGTTTCGCTTACCATCGGGGTGTATAACTCCGGCGAGGCAACCGTGCGCGCGGATGATATTACTGCCATCGAGCGCTATCAGGCGCGGTTGGCGAAGACCGCCACGCCGCCGGTCATTGACGGCTCTCTCGATGACGCCTGCTGGGTCGGTGCAAGCGTCGGGGACGAGGACTGGATCACCACGCAGGGGAAAGTCGCCAGGCAGCAGACGCGCGTATTCTGCTGCTACGATGACGACCACCTCTACATCGCCTTCCGTCTTTACACCTCCGCCCCGCACGCCCTCAAGGCTGACGAGACCTCCGCCGACGGCTATGTCTGGCGCGATGACTCCGCCGAGATCTTCATTGACCCCGACCACGACCACACAACCTATTGCGAGTTGCAGATCAACCCGCTCAATGTCTCGTATGACGCCTGGGGGTTCGACCGCGATTGGGACTGTATCTGGGAGCATGCAGTCGGCTTCGAGGCGGACGCCTGGACTTGCGAGATCGCCATTGACCTGGCCACCTTCGAGACCCGCGACGCCTCGGGCCGCCCGACCGGCCGCATGGCCCTGCCGACGCCTGATGTCTGGGGCATCAACTTCGCGCGCAATGATTTTGTGAGCAAGGAGAGCAGCTCCTGGCCCAATACCGGTCGCAGCTTCCACAATGTCATGGCTTACGGCCACCTGTTGCGCCTCCAGCCGAACCGCAGCGCGGCTTACACTGCGCAGGCGCACTATCGGCTTGCCAATATGCAGCGCGAGCTTGATATATGCAGCTACGAGATGAGGAAGGCCGGCTACCGGCGCACCGGAGACAAAGAGGAAAGCCGCAGCCCTGAAAAATGGGCGCGGAGTATGAGCGACCGCATCCAGGCCGACCTCGACAGCATCGCCGCCTCCATCAAGCCCGCCAATTCCTATGGGGACTGGTTGCAACTCCGCAGCAGCCTCGACAATGCCGAGAGCTACCTGCTGGTGCTGCGCGACGGCCTCCAGCCGGAGATCGCCCACCGGCACTGGCAGGAGAAGCTCGGGCGGCCCGTGGATATGGCCGTCAGCATCTCAGCCGTCCCACTCGCCGAGGATAACCTCATCGCGCCGTGGCGTCTCGATGACGGCCTTCGCCTCGACCTTGGGCGCGATGACACCGACGGCTTCGGGGTCGCGGTTGACGCCTTCGCCGACCTCAAGCAGATACGCGCCGAGGTCGCCGTCACGGGTCTCCTGGAAGCCCCGGTCGCGTTGGTCCATGCGCCGGGCCCGCAGCCGCAGGAGAGCTTCAACTGGCCGGCGCCGGCCCCCGACCTTGCCGCCGGACAGCGAGCGATCTTCTGGGTGCCGCTGCAGACCGACGCCACGACGACGCCGGGCAATTACCGGGGCACGCTGACGGTCTCGGCGGCCAATCATCCCGATCTCCGCTTATCATTCACCGTGAATGTGGGGGATTATCGGGTGCCGCGCTTTGAGAAGCCCCTGCTGAGCGTGCTGCATCCTGATTTCTCGGCCATGGACATTTCGAGCCAGCTTGCCGGTTTCGGCCTGCCGGCGGGTGCCGTGGCCGTCCTTGCTTTACCCTTCCCCGACAATGGAGAAGCGTATTCCCGCGAGGAGGCCGCCTGCATACTCACCGCCGCCACCGCGACGTGGGCGGATTTCAAGCAGCACCGCCCGGAACTCAACGGCTACATCCTCGGCGTCCCCGCCGACAATGCGCAGCTTTATCCGGAACTGGTGCAACTCTATGCGGCGCTCAAGCAAGCCATCCCCGACTGCCGCATCATGCACCTCATCGGCGACCCGGACACACCGAGCCCGGCTGCCCTGGACGAGTGGGTGGACATCTGGGCCGTCTCGGCGACGGCGTGGGAAAGCACGAATCTGGGCCGCGAGGGCGACGAGGAGCGCTGGCTGTATTACCCGCTGCCTGCGTCGCCATTCGCCGGAAGCTCACCCCCAGGTAGTGCGTTGGGGGGTAGGGGTAGTGCGCTGGGGGGTAGTGGTCTGGGGGGTAGTGCGGCCCTCGCTGATGCGCGCATTCAGCCCTGGATCGCG